>CAVJWJ010000022.1:0-24928 GCA_963653375.1 Roseburia sp. CAG:303 | reverse complement strand
TGCGAGTCGGCGTCTGTCACGCCATAGGTCTTAGCGATGTGTACGCTCTTGCCCGTAATGCGCGCATGCGTCTCGCTCGCACGGGCCAGCATGGGGCCGGCGCAGCTTGCCACGGTACCTACCGGCAGGTCGGGCCACACGTGAAAGCCAAAGATGTGTGTAACACCAAAGCACTCAAACACGCCTGACTCGCACACCACCTTGGCACCACCTGTAGTTTCCTCGGCTGGCTGAAAAACAAAGAGCACGTTTTGCTGCAGCTCACCCGGATGCTCGCGCAACGTTCGGTCTACATATACAGCCGTAGCAAGCGCCATAGCCATGTGAGCATCGTGCCCGCAGGCGTGCATCTGCCCTGAATGTTCAGACACAAAGGCAGCACCCGTCGCTTCCGTAATGGGCAAAGCGTCCATGTCTGCACGGATAGCCACCGCATGGTCTGCGCCAACTCCTGCATCAAAGTACGCGCAGACGCAACCCTTACACGGATGAACAATTTCGCAGGAAAGCGGCTGCAAAACGCTCTCGATATAGGCAATGGTGCGCGGCAAATCAAAGTCGAGCTCGGGGATTCGATGCAAATCGCGGCGATACTGCTTAAGCTCTGCCAAAAGCTCTGCTGCCTCATCTGTTTGATACGCGCCCATGAGCCGCCCTTCCTTTTGCTTTTACGCCCGCCATTAGCCCGCCATTATAGGGTACGCACGCGCGGTGCCGTAACCGTTTAGAAACAGAGTCTGCGCTGCTTTCGGGTTGTTTTGCACCCCTGCTCATGGTACGGTAGCTAAACTCGATAGAGGTGCGGGCGCGATGAAGCGCGGGCGAGCCGGCAGGCATCGACCCCGCGGCAAGGCAACCCCGCCGAACTTGGCCTCGCGGGCACGCGGAGCCGGGTGGGCCTGCAGGGAATACCTGCTGGACTGTCTGCATCGATACTTTGCAGGAGCGCTATCAGACAAGGAACCTACATGGCAAAGCATCCTTTTGTAACTAAAGACCAGCTGGTCGAGCTGTCGCAGCTCTACCCTACGCCGTTCTATCTCTATGACGAGGCGGGCATGCGCCGCAATATGGAGGCGGTACGCGAGGCCTTTGCATGGAACCCAGGCTTTCGCGAGTACTTTGCTGTTAAAGCAAACCCCAATCCCGCGCTTATCTCGATTCTTACCGAGTACGGCTGTGGCTGTGATTGCTCAAGCTACACCGAACTCATGCTGGCACAGGCTCTGGGCATCACCAGCGAGCGCATTATGTTCTCGTCTAACGACACCCCTGCAGCCGATTTTGCCTTTGCGCGCGAGCTGGGCGCCATCGTCAACTTTGACGACATCAGTCACATTGACTTCTTTGAGCAGGTAGCAGGCCCTATTCCCAAAAAGGTGAGCTGCCGCTTTAACCCAGGCGGGCTCTTTCAGCTCTCCAACGGCATTATGGATAACCCCGGAGACTCCAAGTACGGCATGACCACCGAGCAGCTCTTTGAAGCATTCACTATGCTTAAAGAGCGGGGCGCCGAGGAATTTGGCCTCCACGCCTTTTTGGCTAGCAACACCGTTACCAACGAGTACTACCCCACCCTGGCACGCACCCTCTTTGAGCTGGCTGTACGCTTGCAGGAGGAGACGGGGGCGCACGTCTCGTTTATCAACCTCTCGGGCGGCGTGGGCATTCCCTATCAGCCCGACCAGGAGCCAAACGACATTCGCGTCATTGGAGCTGGTGTGCAAAAGGCATTTGAGGAAACCCTCGTACCCGCGGGCATGAGTGACGTTTCTATCTATGCCGAGATGGGCCGCTTTATGATGGGTCCCTACGGCTGCCTGATTACCAAGGCAATTCACGAGAAGAAGATCTACAAGGACTATATTGGCGTGGACGCCTGCGCGGTGGACCTCATTCGCCCTGCTATGTATGGCGCATACCACCACATCACCGTAATGGGTCAGGCAGATGGCCCGGACAAATCCGAGGCACCCGCGACCGAGACCTACGACGTCACAGGCAACCTGTGCGAGAACAACGACAAGTTTGCCATCGACCGTGCACTGCCCAAGATTGACATGGGCGACCTGCTGGTTATCCACGATGCGGGCGCGCACTGCTACTCCATGGGATACAACTACAACGGACGTCTACGTCCCGCCGAAGTGCTTTTGCATGAAGACGGATCCACTACACTCATCCGTCGCCGCGAGACGCCGGCCGACTACTTTGCCACGCTTGATGTGCAGCCCTCAATTCATGCGGCACTCATCCAAGCATCACAAGGTCTTACCAACGTTAAATAACGTGCAGCCTTGGCTTGCATGTCATCGAATAGGAGTAATTACATGGACATCAGGAATTTGGAAGGCTCGATTGTTGCGCTTGTTACGCCGTTTCACGAAGACGGCAGCATTGACTTTGAAGCCCTTGCGCGCCTGGTAGATTTTCATCTGCAGCATGACACCGACGCCATTCTTACACTGGGCACCACCGGCGAGTCTTCGACCATGACTGACGAAGAGGACAACTCCGTAGTTGAGGCTGTGGTTAAGCAGGTGGCAGGCCGCATTCCCGTTATTGCTGGCTCGGGCTCAAACTCCACCACTACCATGCTCGACAAGTCGCTGAGCTATCAGCGCCTGGGCGCCGATGGTCTGCTGATCATTACGCCCTACTACAATAAGTCCAACGAAGAGGGCATCTACCAGCACTTTAAGGTAGTGGCCGATGCCGTGGACCTCCCCTGCATTCTGTACAACATTCCCGGGCGCTGCGGCTGCTCTATTAGCTACCACAACATGGAGCGCCTGGCCGCGCATCCAAACATCATGGGCGTAAAGGAGGCCTCGAGCAATGTGACCTTTGCCGCACAGGTAGCGCAGCTTCTAAGCGATGACTTTCGCATGTACTCCGGCGAGGATGCTCTTACCGTTCCGCTTATGAGCTTGGGCGCCTCGGGCACCATTAGCGTATGGGCAGACATTCAGCCGGCGCTCGTGCACGAGATGTGCCGCGCCTACCTGGATGGCAACGTTAACCGCGCACGCGAGATTCAGGTTACTGCGCAACCCATCATCGGCGCGCTCTTTAGCGAGGTCAATCCCATTCCCGTTAAGGAAGCGCTGGGTCAGATGGGCCTGATTGACGTGAACTACCGCCTGCCGCTTGTGCCTATGGCAGATGCCACGCGCGAGCACCTTGTTCAGACCATGAAGGAGGCCGGTATCCTTGCTTAAGATTGCCATTATGGGCGCAGGCCGTATGGGCTCGCTCATCAAGTCGACCGCCGAGTCTATGCAGGATGCCAATGGTGCACCAGTCTTTGAGGTTGTAGCACAGATTGGCTTTGACCTTGAGCAGGCCAAGACGGTACCCGCAGCAGACGTGCTAATTGATTTCTCTAATGTAGCTTGCCTGCCCGCAACTGTGGCCTATGTAGAGCGCTGTGGCTGCGCACTGATCAGCGGTACCACAGGCCACACCAAGGAGGAGCTGGAGCAGCTGCGCGCACTGGGAAACAACCATGCTGTTGTGCACTCGGGCAACTATTCCATTGGCATTGCCGCCCTGCGTCACCTGACCGCTCAGGCCACGCGCGAGCTTCCTGGCTTTGACATAGAAATTTGCGAGACGCATCACAACCAAAAGGCAGACGCCCCTTCTGGCACCGCAAAGATGCTGCTCGACGAAGTGCTTACCTCCGAGCCCGATAACGACTACTACCCTGTCTATGGCCGCGAGGGTATGTGCGGCGCCCGTGATGCTCACGAGGTGGGTGTCCACGCCCTGCGTGGTGGCACCGTTGCCGGCGTACACACGGTGAGCTTCTTTGGCACCGACGAGGAAGTCACCCTTACGCATCGCGCCACGAGCCGCCAGATTTTTGTAAATGGCGCCCTTGCTGCTGCGCTCAAGATTGTTGAGCGCGAGCCCGGTTTTTACACCTTTGACCAGCTGATGTTTAACTAGCCCCAGAGAGGAACGCACATGTCCAACGACACCAACATGGATGCCCAGCAGATTATCGACTTTATTGCTCACGCCGAGAAAAAGACACCCGTCAAGCTGTACGTACGCGAGCGCGCTGGCGCCACGGTGGACTATGGCACCGCACATGTTTATGGCACCACAGAGGGCAAGGTGGTCTTTGGCGACTGGAGCGAGCTTGAGCCCGTTCTGGCTGCCAACGCAGATGCCATTGAGTACTTTGACATCGAGAACGACTGCCGCAACTCCGCCGTACCTCTGCTTGACATGAAGGGTATCAATGCGCGCATTGAGCCGGGCGCGATCATTCGCGATCGCGTAAGCATTGGCGACGCCGCCGTTATTATGATGGGCGCCGTGATTAACATTGGCGCCGTAATTGGCGAAGGCACCATGATTGACATGGGCGCCGTACTGGGTGGCCGCGCTACCGTAGGCAAGAACTGCCACATTGGCGCAGGTACCGTGCTTGCCGGCGTTGTAGAGCCTGCAAGTGCCACGCCCGTTATCGTGGAAGACGACGTGCTTATTGGCGCCAATGCCGTTGTGCTCGAGGGCGTACATGTGGGCCGTGGCGCCGTAGTGGCTGCAGGCGCCGTATGCGTGGAGGACGTGCCTGAAAACGCCGTAGTAGCAGGCATTCCTGCTCGCGTAATTAAGCAGCGCGACGAGAAGACCAACAGCAAGACTGGACTTGAAGAGGGTTTGCGTCAGCTCTAGGGCAGGATGAGTGCCTGCTTCTACGTTTGACTCATGGACTTTGTCCTTAGCTTAGTCTCTGGCAGTACTCAACCTGATGCATAACCAAGCTCTCGAGCGAAGCAAAATTCCAGCATTCTCAAAAGTTAATTGACACGTGGCAGGGTGTTTCGAACAAACGAGGCGCCCTGCCACAAACGTTTCACACCCATCCACACCCTATCCGTGTCACAATAGTGCGCCCTGACCATTCGAGCCCCGGAGGTTCTTCTTGGATATCATCGCGCATCTTGCCGAAGAGCTTAATCTGAATACCAAGGCAGTAGAAACCGCTGTTCAGCTGCTGGACGAGGGTAATACGGTGCCCTTTATTGCTCGCTACCGTAAAGAAGCCACGGGTGGTATGGACGACGTTGCTCTACGCACGCTTGAGGAACGCCTGGCCTATCTGCGCAATCTTGAGCAGCGCAAGTCTGACGTATTGCTGCTTATTGGAGCCCAAGGCAAGCTCACGCCCGAGCTGGAAGAACAGATTCGCAGTGCCACACAGCTCCAACGCGTGGAAGACCTCTACAAGCCCTACCGCAAAAAGCGCCTGACACGCGCACAGAAGGCTCGCAATGCTGGTCTTGAACCGCTAGCAAACATGATTATTATGCAGGCCTCCGTTAAGGGGTCGGCGCTTGAGGCTGCCGAGGCCTATATCAACACCGAAGAAGGCTTTGACACGGCTGAACGCGCGCTGGCCGGCGCAGCCGATATTGTGGCAGAGACCGTGGCAGAAGACCCCGAAAACGTAGCTGAACTGCGCGACTTTACGCAGGCCACAGCCAACCTGGCCGTTGTTGCTACCGATGCCGCCGAGAAGACTCCCTACGAGCCGTACTACGACTTCTCCGAACCAGTCCGCAAGATACCTAACCATCGCGTGCTAGCCATCGACCGTGGCGAACGCGAGGGTAAACTGCGCGTAAATGTAGACGTGGACAGCGAGGCTGCCGTTGCCCGCTTGGGGGCACGTTGGCCCAGGCGTCAGGGTGTTTTTGCACCCGTGTTTGACGCTGCCATTGCTGACGGCTACAAGCGTCTTATGGCTCCCTCGCTTGAGCGCGAAGCACGTGCCAAGCTTACTGTGCGTGCTCAAACCGAGGCCATTGGCGTCTTTGCCAAAAACCTCGAAGGCCTGCTCTCCGCCCGTCCTGTGCGTGGCGCGCGCATCATCGCGCTCGACCCGGGCTACCGCAACGGCTGCAAGCTTGCCGTTATTGACGAGACAGGCAAGCTGCTTGACCACGGCATTGTCTACCCCACCAAGCCGCGCCACGATGTGGCAGGTACCAAGCGCGAACTTACACGTCTGGTAAAGAAGGACCGCGTAAACACCATCGTGATTGGTAACGGCACGGCAAGCCGCGAGACCGAAGAAGTGGTGTCTGAGTTTATTGCCGAGTCTGCCCCCGAGCTGCGCTACACCATCGTAAACGAAGCCGGTGCCTCGGTGTACTCCGCTTCCGAGCTTGCGAGCCGCGAATACCCCGAGCTTGACGTTACCACGCGTGGCGCCATGAGCTTGGGGCGCCGTTTGCAAGACCCACTGGCCGAGCTAGTAAAAATTCCACCACAGTCTATTGGTGTTGGTCAGTACCAGCACGATCTTGACCAAAACGAGCTTGCCCGTGCCCTTGGCAATGTGGTGGAAGACGTAGTCAACCGCGTTGGTGTAAATGTAAACACGGCGAGCGCTAGCCTGTTGGGCTATGTCTCGGGCATCACTCCCACCGTAGCTGCAAACATCGTGGCCTACCGCGAGGAACACGGCGCCTTTACCGACCGTCGCGAGCTTAAGAAGGTGCCTCAGCTGGGGCCCAAGGCCTACCTCAACGCTGCTGGCTTTTTGCGCATTAGTGGCGGCAAAAACCCACTCGATGCCACCAGCGTTCACCCCGAGAGCTACGAGGTAGCAACCGGCGTGTTAGAGCGCGCGGGTGTAACAACTGCCGAACTTGAGCGCGGCGGTATTCCCGATATCGAGCGCCGTCTGGGTGGCGTAGCCTCACTTGCCGCCGACCTCGACTGCGGTCTGCTTACGCTCATCGATATCATCGACGAGCTTAAAAAGCCTGGTCGCGACCCACGCGACGATGCTCCCGAAGTTATCTTTAGCCGCGCCGCTCTCTCCATCGATGATCTTGAGGCAGGTATGGAACTCACGGGTACTGTGCGAAACGTTGTGGACTTTGGCGCCTTTGTTGATGTGGGCGTGCACCAAGATGGCCTGGTACACATCTCCAAGATGTCCAAGAGCTTTGTGAAGCACCCGAGCGACGTGGTGCGCGTGGGCGACAACGTAAAGGTCTGGGTTACCGCCGTTGACCGCGAGCGCAAGAAGATTTCGCTCTCCATGGTGCCAGGCAAATAAGCACCAAAGGTTAGAAGACCTCGGATTTTCCCCTTCACTGTCCTCGACGCTTCGCGTCTGCGGAATCGCAAGAACGCTACGTTAACTAAAAAGGTCTCAGATTTTCCCCTTCGCTGTCCTCGCCCTGCGGGCTGCGGAATCGCTCAGGGAAATAATCTGAGACCTTCTTACTCAAAACTTAGACAGACCAAAAAGACGTACTAGAGCTCATTCACAAAGTGCGCGCACTCAAAGCTTTCTGTCGTTTTTCAAGTTCCAATTTCTCGCATAAGCCGTATGTCTCTGTATTCCTCTGAAAGATGTCTGGAGCGCGATAGCGCGACCAGCTTTCAGAGGAAACAGAGACATGTACGGCTTTAGGGAGGTGTGTTAAGCGAGGACAGCGAGAGGGAAAATTTAAGGCCTTAAAAAGCGCTTGTCACGGTCTTTTTAGCCACGCCCCCGAGTCACTACGAGAGAGTCGACGAGTTCAACGATGCGCGTATAGGAATGCTTGCGGTCGAACTGTTCCTCGGCAATCTGGCGGGCAATGGCGCCCATACGCTGACGCGCTGCAGGGTCTTCCACCAGCGTCACGATCGTTTGTTCAAGGGCTGCTACATCCTCAGGCTGTACGTTTACGCCAAATCCATCCGCTGCGACCTTCGCCGTAAACTCAGGGCTGAGCGAGGTGTTAATCATCGGAATGCCTGCAGCCAGATAGTCGCCAATCTTGGTAACGATACTCTGCGCAGCCTTCGCAATGAGCGAGTTAACCGTGATGTCTGAAGCAGCAAGCCATGCGGCCATTGCATCGTAGGGGCAGTACCCCAAGAAGTCTACATTCGCGCCGCACTCATGCGCCACCTGCTCAAAGCCCGCACGCGCAGGACCATCTCCCAAAAGCTTGAGCTTTACCTGCAGCATGGTCTTCTGCACCTGAGCAACGGCACGAATCAATGTGCCCAGGTCATAGTTCGCACTCATGGTACCTGCGTAAATAAGCCAAATCTCGCCCTCGGGTTTTTCAATCTCATGAGCATGGGCAGCAACGCCCGCGTCAAACTCGTCCAAATCGTTTCCCACATAAACCGTCAAGCGCGGCACATCTTGGGCGCGATCCTTAAAGCCACGAGCAGAATATTCGTCCGAGGTCCCCACAATGGCACTCGCCAAGGCATAAGCATCGCGTGCCTGTTTCTCAAAAGGCGCAAACAGCACGTCGGACACCACAGGCACATCAAGTGCCACACGAAACGCCTCAGGCCAAAGATCGTTTACATCTACCACAAAGGGAATATTGTGCTTACGAGCCACACGGCCAATAGCACGCGTGATGTCGTTGGGCGGAATCTGGCAATAAATCAGGTCGTAATCCAGGTGCTCCTCAAAAAAATCTGCAGCACGAGCAGCTGCAACATGATGCGACCAAATGCGCTGGGGACACATGTTTTTGGGGTAACCCGGCTCGGTAATAAAGTTCACACGATACGCATCGGTGCCAGCATCAAAGTGCACCAAGTCGCGCGGAGCCTTGTCCCAATGCTGGAACGACGAGGTAACAAAGTCCACCTCGTAGCCGTGACGTGCAAGTAGCGTAGCCAAAAACGTATAGCGCGTAGCACCGCGCACCTCGGCGCCCAGCTTGGCGTCGAGACTAAAAACAGCAATGCGGCCCTTAGTGGTCATGTAAATCTCCTTCTAGGACCTATTGAGATGCACGCGCCGAAGTTTTACGGCGCTCCAAAAACAGGCCAATGCGCGACACCGCAAATCCCAAGCCATTCGCGCGCACGGTATAGACAAACTCCCCTGCCTGCGATGCAAGATACGAGAGCTTTGAGGCATGTGGAATAGGCCGTCCCGTCAGCTGGACATAAAGCGTCATAAGACCCGGGGCGATGCCCGTCATAGTGACAACAATCTCGTGATTCATGCGCTCAAATATGCGCTTTACCTGCGGAGCAAGCGTGGCGTCATCCATAGCACCAGCAGCTACAGCATGGTGCACGTAGTTAAAGCCAATCGTGTAAAACGCGCGCAACACGCCCGCATCCTGCACTTGCAGCGCCTCAACAATATCGGCCATGTCGCACCAGCGCTCAAGCGAAAGCGGAATCAGACGCACCGCAGAAGAGGAGCCTGGGGCGTCCTCGCGGTAGCAATAGAAAGCCTCATCGGTGTACACAATAGAGCGCGCACGCAGCATGGTATCCATCAGGAAGGGGTTATCAACCCAACCAGCGCCCGGCACCTCATGGAAGCGAATCCCCTGTTCAAGAAGGAAATCGCGCCGATACAAGGCAGACCAAATGGACGGGTGATACTGAATCAATCGTGGACAATCCGCAAGCACAAACGGCTGCTTTGCAGGCTTAATGCGCTTGTAGTACAAGCAGTGCAGCTCACGCTCTTGCGGCGTGTCAGGCTCCACAACACGCCAGTATGACGACTTAATCATGTCTGGCTTGTCATACTGAGCGCCTAAAGCAAAAAGAGCATCAAACATGCCGGGCTTGAGGTAGTCATCGGGCTCGACAATCGCAATATAGGTGCCACGCGCCTCGTCGATGCCTCGATTAACAGATGCGCCATAGCCCTCGTTTTGCTTATCGATTACCCGAATACGTTTATCGAGCGCCTCGTGTGCACGCATGATAGAAAGCGACGCATCAGTCGAGCCATCGTTGACCACAATAATCTCGAGCGCAACCTGATTATTAGCCTCAATGCTCAACAGACACTCGTCGAGAAACTCCGCCGTGTTATAGCAAGGCACAACAACGCTGACATCAATTGGTTGCATCAATCCTCCTTGTGGCCTTGCCTTGCGGTCTTAGCGAATAGGTCAAAACGGTTCAAAAATCATAGCACAGCGATATGCGCAGCTCTCGGCCTGTGCAGAACCCGCCACACCTCTAGGGCTAACGCGAGCACAAGCGCAGCAAGCAGCGTAATCTGCCCTACCGATTCTCGATACTGCCGATGTTTTTAAGCTCGATACTAATGAGGCCGTTGGGTTCGTTTACAAACTCGATGTAATCGGAGTTTGAACCCATCTCCACCGGGAAGCTAATCTCAATGCCCGTATCGGTACGAATCTTATGGTTGCGCACCGCCGCGCGCTCCACCTGCTTGCGCTCCACAGGCACACGCTCCGGAATTGATTCCTCACGCAGGGCGGTCTTCACGCGCTCCTTAATCTGCGGGCTATCCTCAAATACCTCGTCCACAATGTCCCAAGGCGGCAACTCCTCGTCGTCTTCCACCTTCTCGGCCACAGCAGCTTTAACCTTGGCAAGTGCCACGGCAGTATTGGCGCCGTGCTCCTCAGCAACCTCTTCGACCACGCGCGTTACTGTCTCAATGGCCTCTTTGCCCGAAACGCCCGTCTCACACTGCAAGAGCCCCTCGGGAATCAGCATAACGTCCTGACCAGCAATTTTACGCTTCTTGTCCACGTAGCCAATCTCCATGGTGCTAGCACGCACCACAGCGTAGCTTTGCACCTTCTGGGAGGGGTTAGGCAAAATGGCATAGTGGCGGCTAATAGCACAAGCTGTCTGGCCATCCTCGGTGCCCACTTCGTGCATAAAGGCCTGTTTACTGGTAAGCAACATAACAGCAAACCAGCGTGCCTCATCGTCGTCCTCAAAGTCGGCCACCAAAATGTCAGTCGAGTCCGCCTTGTCGGCGCGCGACAGCTCGCCCGCTAGAAACTCTGCCACCTGTTGCGAAAGATCCACAAACTCGCGCTGGCCAAAAAAGTAACCTTTGAGCTCGCCTGCAAAAGCAGAGTCTTCTGCAAAGGTACCACGCTTGTTGTCAGTGCTCTCGCGAGCGCGACGCAGGTGTGTGGTTACAAACGAGCGGCAAGCGCGCGAACCTTCTAGGTCGAGTTCACGCTGGCTCATCACGTTAACAGCAGATTCAAAGTCCAGAACATGCAAAATGGCATGGTTAATTTTCATGCGCGGATAAGCTCCTAACAAAACAGGCCACATACGAGGGCAGTAAAGACAAGAAAACGCCCGGCAGCCACGCCACCGGGCGATGCAATACAGGTAGCAAGCGCTCCTGAGCACGCGCTACTTTAGGGTAGCGTACATGACCGCCTTAATGCTATGCATGCGATTCTCGGCCTCGTCAAACACCACAGACTGCGGCGACTCAAAGACCTCGTCGGTAACTTCCATCTCGGTAATGCCAAACTGCTCGGCCTTCTGAGCACCCACCAGCGTATTGGTGTCGTGGAAGGCAGGCAGGCAGTGCATGAAGATTGCCTCGGGGCCAGCCAGAGCCATAACATCGGATGTCACACGATACGGCGAAAGATCGCGAATGCGCGAGGCCCAGACCTCGTCAGGCTCGCCCATAGAGACCCACACGTCGGTATAGATGATGTCAGCACCCGTGCAGCCCTCAGTCACGTCGCTTGTGAGCTTGATGGTGCAACCATTGGCCTTAGCAATGGGCTCACACGCCTCAAGCACGTCGGAGGCAGGCATGCAGCTCTCAGGGCCGCAGGCAACAAAGTTCATGCCCAGCTTGGCGCACACAACCATGAGCGAGCGCGCCACATTGTTCTTGCAGTCGCCCATAAACACCAGGGTACGGCCCTTAATGTTGTAGTTAAACTTCTCCTGAATAGTCAAAACGTCTGCGATCATCTGCGTGGGATGCCACTCGTCGGTCAGGCCATTCCATACGGGTACGCCCGACTTAGCAGCAAGCTCTTCCACGTCAGCCTGTGCGTAACCGCGAAACTCAATGCCGTCATACATGCGACCAAGCACACGAGCCGTGTCCTCAATGGACTCCTTTTTGCCCACCTGCGAACCACTAGCATCCAGATAAGTCACACCCATTCCCAGGTCCATGGCGCCCACCTCAAACGAGCAGCGCGTACGCGTAGAGGTCTTCTGGAAGAGCAGCACAACGTTTTTGCCCTCCAGGTAGCGATGCGGAACACCTGCGCGCTTAAGGTCCTTAAGGTTCTTAGCAAGCGCCAGCAGGTACTCAATCTCCTGCGTAGAAAAATCCAAAAGCTTGAGGAAGCTGCGGCCCGAGAGGTTAACGCCCATGAGCATCCTTTCATTCATGTGGTTCGCAATATGGTTCACAGGCCTAAAAGTATGCCACGCCACGCGCGCAAGATTTGCCGCAAGCAGATAAATTGGCAATTCGTTACATGACAGCACGACAGAAGCAACGGCAGGGACAAGTGAAAACAGCAGCGCCTACCACATGACTCTGCCAACGAAAAAGCCACGAAAACAGTCCGCAGCAACGCCTGCGCCGTGAGCAAACGGCGCCAAATCGTAAGCATCCGGTCAACACTTGCATAGTCAACCCTATTGTGCGCACAAGCCCCTATAGTGTTAAGGGTTGCGCCAAACCGCGCATCAACCTGAGCATATATATCTGGGAGACACTATGTCTAAAGCCAAAAAGAACAAAGAGCGCGAGAGCCACGTTGTCGAGATGACGCGTGACGAGCGCCACGACTTTACCTATACGCAAAACCGTGAGCTTTCGTGGTTGCGTTTTGATAACCGCGTGCTCGACGAAGCCTTTGATGAGTCGGTACCTCTGTTTGAGCGCCTAAAGTTTGTCTCGATTTTTGAGAGCAACTTGATTGAGTTCTTCATGGTGCGTATTGGCGGCCTGTCCGACCTTGCCACCCTGAAGCATCAGCCGGTCGACAACAAGAGCAACATGACGCCCGCCGAGCAGATTGACCGCGTCTTTGATGCCCTGCCGCCCATGATCACACGCGCCGAAGATGCCTTTGGACGCATCGAGTCTGCACTTGAGGGCTATGGCGTGTATCGCGCACACCCCGAGACACTCGATGGCGATGAGCGCACCTTTGTAGAAGGTTACTTCCGCGCGTATGTCTCCCCCATCATCTCGCCGCTTGTTATTGATCCGCGCCACCCCTTCCCCAACCTGCGCAACGGCGGTCTGTACTTGGTGTGCACTATCGAGAATCCCGACGAAGAGAACCTCTTGGGCCTCATTGAGATTCCGCCTTCGATGAACCGCGTGATTGAAATGCCTCACGGCGTAGGTGAGTACCGCTACATCCTGCTGGAAGACGTTATTCTTGCCTGCTTTGATACCTGCTTTGGCAGCTATACACCGCTTGACCGTGCGGTTATCCGCGTTACGCGTAATGCCGACATTGATCCCGATGGCGAGGGCGTTGAAGAGGAAGAGGATTATCGCCTGCACATGAAGCGCATCCTCAAGAAGCGCCTGCGCCTGCAGCCCGTTGCTCTCTCTGTCTCGGGCGACCTCTCCCGCGCCACACTCAAGACCATCCGCAAGTCGCTCGGACTGCCCCAGCGCGCAGTTACCATGCTCCACATACCCATTGACCTGGGCTTTGTCTTTGGTATTGAGGGGCATATCCCCGAGCACGCACGTGAGAAGCTGCTCTTTGTATCCTTTAAGCCGCAGCCTTGCCCTGCCATTGAGGCAGGCCGCTCCATGCGCGAGCAGGTGCTCGAAGGCGACAAACTCCTCACCTACCCCTACCAGTCTATGGCTCCGTTCTTGGACCTTGTGCACGAGGCTGCCTACGATGAGGACTGTATCTCCATTCGTATCACCCTTTACCGCGTGGCCAAGCAGAGTCGTCTGTGCGAGTCACTTATCGACGCCGCCGAAAACGGCAAAGAAGTCACCGTGCTCATGGAGCTGCGTGCCCGCTTTGACGAGCAGAACAATATTGAGTGGGCCGAGCGCCTGGAAGAGGCAGGCTGCACGGTTATCTATGGCTCCGAGGGCTTCAAATGCCACTCGAAGGTCTGCCAGATTACCTATCGCGAGGGCATGGCACTCACGCGCATCACGCTTCTGGGCACCGGCAACTTTAACGAGAAGACTGCCAAGCTCTACTCCGACTTTATGCTCATGACGGCTCACCCTGGCATTGGCGAGGACGCAAATCTCTTCTTCCGCAACCTCTCGCTTGGCAATCTGCGCGGCGACTACCACTTCTTAGGCGTAGCACCCGCCGGCTTGAAGCCCATGATTATGCGTGGACTCAACCGCGAGATTGAGCGCGCCCTGGCTGGCAAGCCCGCCCGCGTGTTCTTTAAGCTCAACTCACTTACCGACCGCGAGGTTATCGACAAAATTTCTGAGGCCTCGCGCGTGGGCGTACAGGTACAGATGATTATTCGTGGCATCTCCTGCCTGCTACCTGGTATCCCTGGCAAGACGGACAACGTGCATATTCGCTCCATCGTGGGCCGATTCTTGGAGCACGCGCGCATCTATTCGTTTGGCATCGAGTCCGACATGATTTATCTGTCCTCAGCTGACATGATGACGCGCAATACCGAGCACCGCGTAGAAATTGCCTACCCCGTGCTCGACCCGGCCTGCCGCGCCATTGTGCAAAAGTACGTTGCAGCTCAGCTGCGCGACAACGTTAAGGCACGCGAGCTCACAGCCACCGGCGAGTGGGCACCAGTCAAGCGCGCTTTGGGCGAGGCAGTCTTTAACTCCCAGGAGTATCTGCTGCGCCGTGCCTACGACATGGAGATCGAACGCGTAGAGCACGAGACGAGCAACGCGAGCAAGGACCATACACAGGAAAGCGCCCCGATGCCCGAGGCTTCAGAGGTTGCCAGCGAGACTGAGTGTGCAACCGAGCCCGTGATTGAGGTTGCAGACACAAGCGAGCCCGCTACTACCGCGAAGCCAGAGGCTGAGACAGCAGCAGAGGCAGAAGTTGAGACTGCGACAGCGTCTGAAGCTAGCGCCGTGTCTGAGCCCGTGGCTGCACCCGAGCCTAGCGCCGCGGCTGAGCCCGTGGCCGCACCTGAAGTTGCCGCCGCACCAGAGCCCGAACCTACTGCGAAACCAGCACCTGCCGCCACTCCTAAGCACATGGCCAACCCTGTAGCTACTGCGACTCCCGCGCCAGCTACAGCTCCCACACCTGCCCCAGCACCCGCTGCCGCACCAAAGGCTACCCCCGTGCATGCAACCATCATTGAAGATGAACCTGCGGTCCCTGCAGTTGAGCCCACCTCCACCCCCAAGACTGCCGCCCATACACAGCCAAGCCCCAGCTCCATTGTGGTGCGCCGCCGCGGACGCCTAGGAACCGGCCTTGCTCTTATTGGCCTTGGCCTCAAAACGCTCATCACCGGCAAGACCAAGTAGAAACGCTCAACAAGACTACCTATCTGCCCCTTTGGTCGGCACGCAGCTCGCATCCCGCGCGCTCGTGCCGACCTGCTACCATAGGCACGTTGAAAACGCCACGGGAGGGCACGCATGAAGCTCACAATCGAATCGATGACATATGGCCCCGATGGCCTCGCACGCGCAAAAGACGGCAAAGCCGTATTTGTTGCAGGCGGCGTTACCGGAGACGTTGTTGAAGCCACGCTCGTTGAGGACGGCAAATCATTCTCGCGTGCCCGCGTAGAAAGCCTCATTGAGCCCTCTCACCTGCGCACCCAGCCTCCTTGCCCCTACGTAGACATCTGCGGTGGTTGTCCATGGGGCAACCTGTCCTACGAAGCGCAGCTCTTGGCTAAAGAAGAAAATCTCAAAAGCTCACTCAAGCGCATTGGCAAGTTTGCAGACGCAGAAATTGAGCAGCTCGTGCACCCCATTCGCCATGCCAAGGATGCCTGGGGCTACCGCAATAAAATTGAGCTTGCCCCCACTGTCCAAAACGGACGCTTCCGTTTAGGCCTTCACGGACGAGATCCCAAGCAGATCGTACACGTAGACCGTTGCCCTCTGTTTGAGCAGAAGTATCCGCGCGCTATCAAGGCGGTGTCGGGAGCTCTTGGCTTTTTAGGCAACTCGCGCGACCTCTCGCTCGAGCGCGTGGGCATTCGAGCTTCGCGCCGCACGCGAGCCCTCGAAGTAGCGCTTTGGACCCCTACTGGCGGCTTCCCTCGTAGCCAGGTTTCTCACGTTCTAGGCGACGCCCTCCCCACTACAAGCGTTGTACGCGTGATGAGTAAGGGCGAAAAGAAAGCTCGCCGCGTCTCTAAGGTAGAACTCCTTTCGGGCGAAGGCTCTTGGACTGAGAATATTGCCGGTGCACAGATGCGCCTCTCAGCTCCCTCATTCTTCCAGGTAAACACTGCTGCAGCCGAGATTCTCATCGAGCTTGTTATGGTTGCCCTGGCTCCCCAGCCAGAAGAGTGCGCCATCGACCTGTACTGCGGAGCCGGCACCTTTACCCTGCCGCTTGCTCGCCACTGTTCCTGGGTTGCTGCTGTAGAGGCGTATGGGCCTGCCGTACGCGACCTGCGCCGCAATCTCGAACTCGCTCGCCTAGATAACGTCGATGTGATTGGCGGCGATGCCGTGCGCGAATTCCCTGAAGAAGGCGCGGACGTCCTTGTTGTTGACCCCCCACGCGCCGGACTCGAGGCAAGCGCCATTGGACTTATTGCAGCCTCAGGCGCGCGCGATGTTGCCTACGTCTCATGCGATCCTGCCACTCTTGCGCGCGACCTCAAGCGTATCCGCGAAGAAGGCACGTATCGCGTTTGTGAGGTAACTCCCGTAGACCTGTTCCCGCAGACCTTCCACTGCGAAACTGTCGTTCATCTCACGCGCGCCTAAGATGAGTAGCTCTCACGTCTTTGAAGGGCATCTATGAAAAAGGTTCTCTCAACTTTTGCCTACCCCCTCCTGCTTGTTTTGTTTGCAGCAAGCTGCCTTGTTGCCTCACCTACAACAGCTTGTGCCGCACAAGCTCAAACCGCAAAGGACGCCGCCTCCTTAGCAAAACTCGCTGGTAAAACTGCCGGTGTTATGACAGGAACTCCGCAGGATGAGATTGTCCGGACCAACATCGAAGACGCACAGCTCCTCTACTTCAACTCTTTGGCAGATATGATTCTTGCCCTGCAGTCCGGCAAGATTGATTTTATTTGCGTCTCGTCGGTCAACTACTACATCCTGGCCCAGGACTACCCTGATCTTGCCTATCTTGACTGCGCCCTAAAAACCTACGACGTGGGCACCGTCTTTCCCCAAACCGATGCAGGTAAAAAGCTTCAATCAAAGTTCAACACATACATAGCCAGTATCACCGCCTCTGGCGAACTTACTAAGCTCCAAGACTACTGGCTTATGCCACGCGACTGGGAAGCCATCGACATTCCAGAAAGTGGCACGGCCGGTGTGCTTCATATGGCAACTTCTAACACCATGAAGCCCTTCTCTATGGAGGTAAATGGCAAACCTGCCGGCTTTGACATTGCCGTAGTTGCAGGCTTTTGCAAGGCATACGGCTACGGCTTACAAATAGAAAATGTTGACTTTGCAGGTGCCCTCAGTGGCATTGCAACCGGAACATACGACCTGGCAGCAGGGCAAATTTCTTGGACCGAAGAACGAGCCCAAAGCGTTTTGTTCTCTGATTTTTACTACACGCAAAAGCTTGTCCCCATTGTCCGAGCCTCGGATTTTGCAGACGGCGAGGTTGTTCGTGCGACGGACACCCAAGGCTCCAATAGTGCGAACAGCTCCCCTTCAACTAGCACCACACCAGCCAACAAATCTGTCTGGACCAGCATTCGCCGCACCCTACTAGATCAGAACCGCTGGTTCAGCATTCTTATAGGTCTTAGAACCACGCTGATTATCACGCTGGTGGGTTTTGCGGTAGCAAACGTACTAGGCGCCCTGCTTTGCGCGATGACCTTCTCACACAAACGAAGTCTCAAACTCATTGCACGCATCTATGCCGGTATCATGCAGGGTCTTCCTGTTGTCGTGATTCTTATGCTTCTCTACTACGTCATACTTGCAGGTATTGGCCTCAACAACGTTGCTGTGGCCTCTCTGGGCTTTGGCTTAATCTATGCCGCGGGTATGAGCCAGCTCTTTGAAGGCAGTATTCAGAGCGTGGAGCTCGGCCAGTGGGAAGCAGCTTTGGCTTCGGGCCTCACCAAGCACCAGGCATTCTACGGAATCATCCTGCCGCAGGCTGCACGCACGGCGCTCACGGGTTACTTTACCAACCTCATCAACCTTATGAAGGGTACCGCGGTTGTAGGCTATATCGCCGTTACCGACCTCACGCAGGTGGGCGACATCATCCGAAGCGCCACCTACGAGGCCTTTGTTCCCATTCTCACCGTGGCAGCCATCTATCTCATCCTTACCTGCGTAATCCTTGCCTGTATGACGCTTGTCAAACGCCAGCTACAGAAGCCTCGAGCCGGAAAGGCCGGTGCTCACGCATGATTGAAATTCAGCATCTCTCAAAAAGCTATGGCACAGTAACGCCGCTTAAAGATATCAACGCGCACATTAATAAGGGCGATGTTATCTCGATTATTGGCCCCTCTGGCTGCGGAAAATCGACACTGTTGCGCTGCCTTAACAGACTTGAAGAGCCCACGTCAGGTGCCATTATTTTTGATGGACAAGATCTGAGCGCTGCCAATTGCAACCTTGCCCTTGTGCGCCGCAAGATGGGCATGGTGTTTCAGTCATTCAACCTGTATCACCACATGAATGTCATTGAGAACATCATGTATGCGCCGGTAAAAGTCTTACACCTCTCGCGCGAAGAAGCCTATGCACGCAGTATGAAGCTGCTGCGCGCTGTTGGCCTCTCTGACAAAGCGCAGAGCATGCCTGATGCCCTCTCGGGTGGACAAAAGCAGCGCGTTGCCATTGCACGAACCCTTGCTATGGAGCCCGAGGTAATCCTCTTTGACGAGCCCACCAGCGCGCTCGACCCCACTATGGTGGGTGAGGTTTTGGCCGTTATTAAACGGCTTGCGCAAGATGGCATGACCATGCTTATTGTGACGCATGAAATGCGCTTTGCACGCAACGTTGCAAACCGCGTTTTCTATCTTGACCAGGGCATTGTCTACGAAGAGGGAACGCCTAAAGAGATTTTTGAGAACCCGCAAAAAGAGCTCACGCGCCGTTTTATTAACCAGCTCGACGGCATTAAAAAGACCTTTGCGGCCGAAGGCTTTGACTACCTTGGCTTTATTACCGAGATTCGTGAATTTGCGCAAAGAAAGATGTTTGCACCCACCTACATGAATCGCATTGAGATGGTGCTCGAAGAGATTTATCTACAGACCATTTTTCCCGCGCTGCCAAAAGACGCCGAGGTCAGCTTTTCGCTTGAACACTCAGACAAATCAGACTCATGCGAAATTGAGTTTGACTGGGCAGGCGTGCAGACAAACCCCTTAACCAATATGGATGAGCTATCCCGTAAACTTGCCGAGTATGCCGCCGAGGATATCGAGTACTCCTATGCAGAATCACGCAACACCGTAAAAGTTCGCGTATTAGAGTAGGCTGCGTGCGAGATTTGCTTGTTGAGGTGTTAAGGCAACCCTCCCGCAGCAGTCCGTGTCGCTTGTGTCACGCAGCAGCATCTCATATCCCGACATCTCACACATGCGCCTAGCACCGCGCACAACGGGTATAACGACCCAAATTGCAAACCGAGCGAAAGGACACCCATGTCTGCCGTAGCCGTTCTTGCCGCCGATGGCTTTGAGACCATCGAATGCCTGACCATCGTTGATGTTTTGCGCCGTGGAGGCGTTCGTGCGACGCTTGTCTCTGTGATGTCCACGCGCGACGTGCTCTCTGCTCAGCAGATTGCCATTAGCTGCGACTGCACCTTTGACGAGCTTGATTTTTCCGAATACGACTATGTCGTGTTGCCCGGCGGCATGCCCGGTACCACGCACCTGCGCCAGGATGAGCGCGTCTGTAACGTAGTACGCGAGTTTGCTGCCACCAAGCACGTAGCCGCCATCTGCGCTGCTCCTTCTATCCTGGGCGAGCTGGGACTTCTTGAAGGGCGCCGCGCCACCTGCTTCCCCGGCTTTGAACAGAGCTTCCCCGAAGGCACCTATGCAGGCGAAAAAACCGTTGTGGTAGATGGCAATATCATTACAGCCTCCGCTATGGGCCAGGCGCTCCCCTTTGCGCTTGCCGTTTTGGGTGACATTGCAGGCGAGGTTGCCGTACAGAAGGTTCGCGAGGGCATCCAGCTATGATTTTGGCTTCTCAATCGCCCCGACGCATTGAGCTTATGCGCGAGGCAGGCTATGACATAACCGTTCAGCCTGCCGACATAGACGAAACACCACTGATGGATGAGTCTCCCCTACAGCTTGTAGAGCGCCTTGCTCGTGCCAAGGCTCAAGCCATCGTAGAGCACCTCAACGACCCAAGCGAGATTGTGGTGGCCGCGGACACCATTGTGGCTATCGACAACGAAAAGCTCGGCAAGCCACACGATGCCACAGAGGCAGCAGCCATGCTGCGCCGACTTTCGGGACGCACACACCAAGTGGCAACCGGCGTCTGCATTGCTCAGGGCGACGTATGTGACTCGTTTACCGAGGTAACCGATGTTACCTTCTATGAGCTGAGCGACGCGCAGATTGAGACGTACGTTGCCACCGGCGAGCCACTGGACAAAGCAGGCGCCTACGGTATTCAGGGCACTGGTGGACGCCTGCTTGTACAAGGGATTAATGGCGACTTCTACAACGTTGTAGGCCTACCCATTGCACGCGTCGTGCGACATATTGATCGATTGGCAGGCCGCGCATGACGCAACAGCTGAAACGCATTGCTATCGAA
Organism: Roseburia sp. CAG:303; assembly: GCA_963653375.1. Taxonomy (GTDB): domain Bacteria; phylum Actinomycetota; class Coriobacteriia; order Coriobacteriales; family Coriobacteriaceae; genus Collinsella. Next base: position 4,227 of record CAVJWJ010000022.1, on the reverse strand, counting down.
GATGTCGAAGGCTTTTGCTTTGGTAATTACACTGATAGCCAGGCAGGAACAGGCTGCACGGTAATTATTGCACCCGCTGGCGCCACAGGAGGCGTTGACGTACGTGGCGGCGCTCCCGCCTCGCGCGAAACCGATTTATTGCGCCCCGAGAACACTGTAGACACTGTGCACGCCGTCTGCCTTTCGGGCGGCTCAGCCTTTGGACTCGAGGCTGCCTCAGGTGTCGCCCGTGAGCTCGAAGCGCGCGGTATTGGCCTTGATGTAGGTCCAACCAAGGTGCCTATCGTATGCTCGAGCTGTCTGTTTGACCTCGCCTTTGGCGACGCAACCGTGCGTCCCAATATCGATGCGGGTATTGCAGCCACCAAAGCCGCTCTCGATGAGCACACACCACTCGTCAACGGTAACTATGGCGCAGGTTGTGGCGCCACAGTAGGCAAACTCGGTGGGCCCAAACTCTGCATGAAAGGCGGACTGGGTGTTGCGGCGTGCGAGCTTAACGGCATTCAAGTGGGCGCCGTTGTAGCCATCAACGCCTGTGGCAACGTGCTTGACCCTACAACAGGTGCGTGGGTCGCTGGTATGCGTAAGACACCTCAGAGCACCACGATTGTAGATATGGAAGAAGCAGCGATTGCGCAAGCAAGCTCCATGACAATGCCGCTTGACCGCACCAACACCACCATCTCCTGCATTGTCACTAACGCAAAGCTCACCAAGGCACAAGCTACCAAAGTCTCCCAGATGGCGGCTGATGCCTACGCGCATGCTATCCGCCCTGCGCACACCACAAATGACGGAGATACCATCTATACGCTTGCCTCAGGCACCTGCGAGATGTCAGATATCCCGCTCGACCTTATAGGTATGCTCGCTGTGCACACGCTTGAACGCGCCATTGTGGAAGGATGCCGCGCAGCCGAATCGCTACACGGCGTTCCAGGGCGCGCCTCTTTGTAGAAAATGGCATACACCTGCTGTCCACTCCCAGAGCCTCCAGTCCCCTACAGGCTCTTTAAGGCAGGAATAACAGCTCTCAGCGCAGCCTTGCAATTCCCTGACACCACAAAGGCTCGCATACCAAAATCGCCGCCCAATCAGGACGGCGATCTTTGTTTGCTAGTTAAACTTGAAAATCTTGCTCGCTAGGTGATAGAAGCCAATGGTTGTCTTCTTGCCCAAAGAGCCAGGCAGGTTAGTGCCCAGACCGAGCAAACCGAAGCGCGCGTGACGATACATGCGGTCGTCGTAGGCTTTAAGGTCATCCCACAGCTGACGCGCCTTCTGAGGCATCTCTGGGTCATCCGAGAGCTTAGAGAATACCGAGCAGATGGTCATCATCATGGTGAAGTAGCCCATCATGTACGAGCGCAACCGCACCGACTCAATATCATCAAACAGGTGGAACGACTCCATCATGATGCGGGTAACGCGGAACTGCTGATCCAAACGACGCACCATGGTAGCTTCGTTAACGCTTTGACCCTCGCGGCCAATAAAGTAACGGTACAGGTCGATATCAGCGTAGTAGATGGTCTTACAACGCGGCAACGGCACATAGGCATAAATGTTGTCGACGTAGAAGGTGTGTGCCGGCATAGGCAGACCTTCGTCGCGCAGAATATCAGTGCGATAGCACAGACTATGCATCAGCAGGTTTTGATCAGGACGGAAACGTCCCATCTCATCCCAGCCAAAAATCTTCTTACGCGGAAGCGCCGAGCGGTAACCAATCGCCGTATGCGTGCCCTCGTGAACCTTCTCGTACACATAGTTAGAGATAAAGAGGTCTACGCGCGTGCCACGCTCAATAAAACCGCGAAGCACCGTAAGCATCGTAGCAAGTGCTTGACCATCCAGCCAGTCATCGGAGTCTACAACCTTGTAGTAGACACCCTGAGCCTCGCGCAGGCCAGCCATAACAGCCATGCCGTGGCCGCCATTTTCCTGGTGCACCGCGCGAATAATACCCGGGTAGCGGGCTTCCCACTCGTCAGCCTTGGCACCGGTATTATCTTGCGAGCCGTCATCGACAATAATGATTTCAACGTCAGAGGCATAGCCCGCACCCTCAAGAATCGAGGTGATGCAGTGATCCATATCCTGCGCAGCGTTATAGCTGGGGATACCAAACGTTATGGTCTTGGTTTGCACGTCATTAGGCATGGCAGGCAATAATTTCGTCCGAAAGGTTCAGGGCAGAGTCGGTTACAGCGTCCATATCGTAGTAGCGATACTCAGCCAGACGGCCCACAGGATGGAAGTTCGAAAGGTTCTGAACGCGCTCAAGATAACGCTCGTACAGGGCACGATTCTCCGGCTCAAGAATGGCGTAATACGGAGTCTGACCGCTGCCTGGTTCATAGGCATGGCTGTACTCTTTCATGATGACCGTCTTGCCCGGCACAACCTGGCCCGTCATATTCTTGAACTCAGTGATGCGCGTATAGTCCTCGCTGGTGGTGTAATTCACGGTGCCCACCGGCTGGAACTGATCTTGATCGAGGGTCTCAAACTTCATATCGAGCGTACGATACGGCAAAGCGCCCAGGTCAAGACCAAAGAGCTCATCAAGCGGGCCAGTATAGATAATCTCGCCGCCATAAATCTTGCCGCAGACAGAGACGTTGGTCTCCCCAATCTCAAAGATGTCACGTGCGTCTACACTGCAAAAGACATCAATCAAGTCGTGATCGAGCATGTGCTCAAACAGCGGCGTATAGCCCTCGGCAGGCATGCCCTGGAAGGGAGCCTGAGGGAAGTAGCGATCGTCGTCGCCAATAAAGATAGGCACACGACCCGTAATAGAAGGGTCAATCTGATCGGGCGTCTGGCCCCACTGCTTCATGGTGTAGTGCAAAAAGACGTTCTCAAAAACGTAATCGGCAACCTCAGCCAGGTCAGGATCACTCTTCTTGCGCAGCTCCATAATGGGGACCTTGACGTCGCGACCAAAGGTATCCACCAGCTTTTGATACAGCTGCTCGCCACGCTCCTCACCAAAGGCGAGCTTCAAGCTCTGATGGTTAAAGGGGACGGGCATCAGCGTGCCATGAATATTGGCGAGTACCTTGTGCTGGTAGTCGGTCCATTTGGTAAAGCGCGAAAGGAAGTTGTGCACGCGTTCATTAAAAGTGTGGTAGATATGCGGACCATACTTGTGAACAAGAATGCCATTCTCGTCGTAATAGTCGTACGCATTGCCAGCGATATGGTCGCGACGCTCCAAAACAGCGACACGGAACCCGGCAGTCTCGGCGAGGCGACGGGCGCACACAGCGCCTGCGTATCCAGCACCCACAACAATCATGTCGTAAGCAGCCGGGTTAAAGCCTTCCGGAAGACCAGATGTGATCTGCATTGCAGCTCCTTGCAGGAAATTCGATATGCGAGCGCTATAGGCGCGCAAAATGTCAGATGGATTATAGCGCCTGATATCTATAATGTGTCCGTGCCACACAAGGAAAGCTCAACAGATGTGGCATAAACGCGCGGGTGCTCCGCGCGCTCAGAAGAGATGAGGAGACATATGAGCGACTTTCTAGACCGCATGAAGGCTGCCGCCAAGGCGGACAAGAAGACCATCGTCCTTCCCGAGGGCGAAGACCCCCGTACCATCGAAGCTGCCAAGAAAATCGTAGCCGAGGACCTTGCCAACCTCGTTATTCTTGGCGATCCGGCAGAGATTGACGTTCCTGGTGTCACCGTTATTGACCCCAAGACTGCCGAGCAGCACGAGGCTTATGCAGCCAAGTTTGCTGAGCTGCGCGCCAAGAAGGGCGTGACCATCGAGCAGGCTCGCGAGCAGATGAACGATGCCACCTACTTTGGCACCATGATGGTTAAGATGGGCGACGCCGACGGTCTGGTCTCTGGCGCCTGCCACTCCACCGCAAACACCCTGCGTCCGGCTCTTCAGATCCTTAAGACCGCACCTGGCACTAAGCTTGTTTCTGCCTTCTTTATCATGTGCACCAAGACCCCCGAGTACGGCGCTGAGGGCACGCTCCTGTTTGCCGACTGCGGCCTGAATATCAACCCCACTGCCGACGAGCTCTCCGAGATTGCTATCGCTTCTGCCGAGTCTTGGCGCGCCTTTATGCCCGGCGAGGACCCGAAGGTAGCCATGCTCTCCTTCTCCACGATGGGTTCTGCTAAGGGCGATGTTCCCACCAAGGTGCAGGAGGCTGTTGCCCTTGCACACGAGAAGGCTCCCGAGCTTGCTCT
>CAVJWJ010000021.1:17785-25134 GCA_963653375.1 Roseburia sp. CAG:303 | reverse complement strand
TAGACACTGCGAATAAGATTGCCGTAGACCGTGACGGCACGGTTGGGGCGAGCGCCCGCTATGCCTCCTGGTGTGTAGGCGTCGGTGTGGCGGCGATGTTTGGTCACGGAGTAGTGATTCACCATCGAGTCCATATTGCCGGCGCTAATAAGGAACCCCAACCGCGGCTTGCCAAGCGTCTGAATGCTTTGTGTATCGCGCCAGTCAGGCTGACAAATAATGCCCACACGGTAACCATGGGCTTCTAGAATGCGGCTGATAATTGCCATGCCAAACGAGGGATGATCTACGTATGCGTCGCCACATACGTAGACAAAATCGCAGGCATCCCAGTTGCGTGCATCCATATCGGCACGCGAGACAGGCAAAAAGGCTTCGCGATCAGGGCGCATATCTGTGTGGGTAGTGCTCGTTTGTGTGCGCGTGCGGTCGTGCGGTTTGCTGTGAGCCTTGTTGTGTGATTTAGCCATGGGATTCCTAACGTGTCTTTTGGCATTAGATTGTACCAATTGCGTTGCAAGCATGGCCGTGCGTGCTGGGGCTGTGGCCGTGCGCTACGATAGGTTCCGTTGTATACGAGGCCTATCCGCCGTTTTTTGAGAGTGAAAGCGGGGTGCGCGACCCTTGGAACGCGCAAAGCAGATTTCTGAGTCCATTGAACTTGGTGCACTTTTGGCGCTTGCTGGTGGCTTTATGGATGCCTATTCCTACATTGGCCGAGGCGGAGTTTTTGCCAATGCTCAGACCGGAAACATCCTGCTGGTAGGCATTCATCTTTCGCAGGGCGATTTTGCTCAGGCGCTTCGCTTCTTTTTCCCGGTACTCGCATTTGGCGCGGGCATCATGCTGGCCGACCTTATTCACGAGCGCTTCTCAAGTGTGTTTCACTGGCGCCAGGTTACGGTCTTTTTTGAAGCCCTCATCTTGCTTGCGGTGAGCTTTCTTTCGGCTGAACATAATCTTCAGGCCAACTGTTTTACGTCATTTGCCTGCGGCATGCAGGTAGAGAGTTTTCGCAAGATTCACGGCAAGGGCTTTGCGACCACGATGTGCATTGGCAATTTGCGCAGTGCGCTTCAGAGCGTAGACGACTACATCATTACGCATAACCGTGGCTTTTTAGAAAATGGTGCGCTCTATATGGGCGTTATTGTGTGCTTTGTAATGGGCGCCGTGCTTGGCAACTGGTGTATCGATCGGTTGGGTCTGCACGCCATCGCTGTGGCGTCGGTGCTTCTTGCGGCAGCATTTGTGGTGATGTTCATTGACCGTGAGCATCCGCGCTCGCGTTCACTTATGGGAAAGCGGAAAAAGCGCAACTAAAACTTGCCTTACTCAGGCGAGTAATTCATCTGCTACCAGGCCGTTCGCATTTCGGCATGGAGCGCCGTGCTCGTTTCTCAATCTTTGAGTATCAGACACCCCGCGGAGGGGTATAGTCGATGCGTTAGCGGATGGCGCGAGAGAGGCTCAGGCCATCCGGATGCTCAAAACAAGGAGAGGCACATGGCTAACCGTTTTGTTCTTAACACCATCAGCTACCACGGCAAGGGCGCCATCAAGGAGATTCCTGGCGAGCTTGAGCGTCGCGGCTACAAGAAGATCTTTGTTTGCTCCGACCCCGACCTGGTCAAGTTTGGTGTAACCGCTAAGGTAACCGACGAGCTTGATGCTGCTGGCATTGCCTGGAGCCTCTACTCCGAGATTAAGCCTAACCCCACCATTCAGAACGTGCTTGATGGCGTTGAGGCTTTCAAGGCTGCCGAGGCTGACGCTATCGTAACCATCGGTGGCGGCTCCTCTATGGATACCGCTAAGGCCATCGGCATCATTATTAATAACCCCGAGTTTGCTGACGTGCGTTCGCTTGAGGGCGTTGCTCCTACCAAGAATCACGCCGTGTTTACCATTGCTGTTCCTACCACCGCAGGTACCGCAGCTGAGGTCACTATCAACTACGTGATTACCGACCCTGAGAAGGTCCGCAAGTTTGTGTGCGTCGACACTAACGATGCTCCTGAGGTTGCTGTTGTTGACCCCGATATGATGGCTTCTATGCCTGCTGGCCTTACCGCTTCCACTGGTATGGATGCTCTGACTCACGCTATCGAGGGCTACACCACCAAGGGCGCTTGGGAGCTCTCCGATATGTTCCACTACGAGGCCATTCACCTCATTTCCAAGAACCTGCGCGCTTCTGTTGAAGAGGCTAAGTCTGGCGTTCCCGGCGAGGGTCGCGAGGGCATGGCTCTTGGTCAGTACGTTGCTGGCATGGGCTTCTCCAACGTTGGTCTGGGTATCGACCACGCCATGGCTCACACCCTGTCTGCTCACTACGACACTCCGCACGGCGTTGCTTGCGCTATGCTCCTGCCCATTGCTATGGAGTTCAACAAGCCTGTTGTTACCGAGCGTCTGGCCAAGGTTGCCGAGGCTATGGGCGTTGACACCACGGATATGAGCGCTGACGAGGCTGCTGATGCCGCCATCGCCGCTGTTAAGCAGCTCTCTGAGGACGTGAACATCCCCAAGGTCTGCGAGGCTATGAAGGCCGACGAGATTGAGACGCTCGCCAAGGACGCTATGGCCGATGCTTGCTTCCCGGGCAACCCCCGCGAGGCAAACCTCGACGACGTCATCGAGCTCTTCAAGAAGATTTGCCCGGCTGCCTAGTTTTAACTGCTACGTGGTGTAGACAGAGCCCCTTTCGCATGTGCGAAAGGGGCTTTGTTTTTGTGCGCTGACGAGCCTCAGACGCTTGGCGCGGAACTCCAGCGTTTCCAAGACGGGCTTTACCCGCGGTAATTTGCATTTGGGCGAAGAGTTCTGACAAGGACATGTCGTTTGGCAATTGCTATAATTATGCAAGATTGAATTATTCAGACTTGCATAATTCAGGAGTGCATAATGTTTGTTGGACGTAAAGCGGAGCTCGCAAAGCTTAATGCTCTTTATGAGCAAGACGGATTCCAGATGGCGGTGGTTTATGGGCGTCGTCGCGTGGGTAAGACAACACTCATAAATGAGTTTTGCCGCGGAAAACAAACACTCTCCTTTACGGCTCTTGAGCAAAGTGACACTGATAATCTGAGTGACTTTAACCGTACTGTTGCAAGTTTCTTTGGTCTGCCTGTCTCACTTCAAGGTTTCTCAACGTGGTCTGATGCGCTTGCTTATGTAGCCAATCAGGCACGAGAACAACGCTTTGTCTTTGTGTTCGATGAGTTCCCGTATGCTGCCCAGAGAAACCAGGCTCTTCCATCTGTGTTTCAGGTGGTAATCGACAGGGTGTTTAAGGATACAAATGCCCTGCTTATCCTCTGTGGCAGTAACCAGGGTTTTATGGAGAGCGAAGTACTTGGACGAAAGAGTCCTCTTTATGGCCGTCGTACAGCGCAAATCAAGGTTGATGACTTGGGTTTTCGCGATGCCGCCAAGATGCTACCGGGGCTCAACGCGCAAGATGCTTTTCGTTTCTACGGTTGCTTTGGTGGCGTTCCTTACTATTTACAACAAGTGGATCCGTCCCTTTCCTTAAAAGAAAACCTTGCTCGGCTTTACTTTGATCCAATGGGTTTTCTTTTTGAGGAGCCTTATGGGTTGCTTCGTCAGGAGTTTCAAGAGCCTGCGCTCTATAGCTCTATTTTGCGCGCTATTGCCTCTGGGGCGAATCGAACAAATCAAATTGCAGATCGTGTTGGGTTGCCTCAAACAAGCTTGCCGAGATACCTAAAGGCGCTCGAGTCGATTGGTGTTATTACTAAGAGCGTTCCCTTTGGAGAGAATCCCGAAACTAGCAAGCGCGGCATCTATCGTCTTTCTGAAGCCTGTTTTACTTTTTGGTATCGATTTGTAATGCCGTTTGCTTCTGATGTTGAGGCGGGGCTTGGTCAAGCTGTTGTAATGGCTCTCGCCGAAGAGCAGCTTGATGATTATTTAGGGCATCGTTTTGAGGCTTTGTGTGCCGAATGGTTGGTTGAGCGGGCCCGGGAGGGTAAATTGCCCATTCCGGCAACGAGCGTTTCGTCATGGTGGGGAACCAATCCAGAAAAGCGTGCTCAGGATGACATTGATGTGCTAGCGGCTGATCGTATTTCCAAGCAGTTGATCATCAGTGAGTGTAAATATCGAGAATCGTTTAACGAGTCTGCTGAAATCTCTGATCTTGAGTCCAAGCGGAGTCTGATTAAGGGATATGTAGCAACGCATTTCATGCTGTTTACCAAGCATGATGTAAGCAGTGCTACTAAAGCGAAGTTTTCTTCGCGCGATGATTGGCAGTTCGTGACACTCGAGGATATGTACAAGGAGCCTTAGTAACAGCCGATTGTGCAATTTGGCTGTAATGGCCCTGCGGCTTTGCTGTTACTTCACCGCGCTTGAGACGGTGCCACCGCCAAGCACGATGTCGCCGTGATAGACCACAACTGCCTGACCAGGGGCGATGGCGCGCTGGGGTGATTCAAACTCAAGCTGTACATGTTCGGCGTCAACACGCGCGAGTCGTGCTGCTTGGTCTTTTTGGTGGTAGCGATATTTGGCGGTCACGGGAATTCCGTCAGCTCCAGCTTTTTCGAGCTTTTCTTCTATTGCAGAGGCGGGAGCACTCCAGATCCAGTCTCGTGCTATAAGACCATGCGCTAGCAAGTCTTCTTCTTCACCGAGTCTTACAGTGTTAGTTGTGGTATCTACGCCGGTAACGTAGACGGGGTGCGCCATAGCAACACCAAGACCGCGGCGTTGCCCCACGGTATAGCGAATGGCTCCGGTGTGGTGTCCAACCACAGAACCATCGCGCCAAACGATTTCGCCAGGCTCAAGTGCGCGTCCACGGCGCTCCTCAATAAAAGAAACGTAGTCGCCATCGGGCACAAAACAGATGTCCTGGCTGTCAGGTTTGCCTGCATTAACAAGTCCTTGTTCTGCGGCAATGCGGCGCACATCGCGCTCTTTGCAGAGGGCGCCAAGGGGGAGCAAGGTGTGCGCGAGACGCTCCTGTGTTAGGGCGTAGAGCACATAGCTTTGATCTTTTTTGGAGTCTGCGCCGCGTCGGAGCTCCCAAGCGTTGTCTGCATGAACAATCTGCGCGTAATGCCCGGTAGCAACATAATCACAGCCCTGTTCCAGGGCAAAATCGAGCAGCGCGCCAAACTTGAGGTAGCGATTGCAATCAATGCACGGATTGGGTGTGGCGCCCGCCAGATAGGTTAAGACAAACTTGTCTACCACTGTGCGCTCGAAGGTTTCGCGAAAATCAAGCACGTGATAGGGGATACCTAAACGCTCGGCCACGCTTTGAGCGTCGGCAATGTCGGATAGCGAGCAACAGGTGCGTGTTCCATCAGCTCCAAAGCTACGCGAACAGGTGAGGCGCATGGTAGCTCCCACGCACTCGTACCCCTGCTGTTTGAGCAGGTAAGCGGTGACGCTTGAGTCTACTCCGCCGCTCATGGCGACAAGTACGCGCTTCTTGCTCGCAGTGCTCACGATATCCTCCGGGGTTGCTATAGATGGGAGACATAGGGGATAACAAAAGGCGCGACCCGCGTGGGGCCGCGCCTTGATTGTACTTCATCGTGCCCTGATGCACGCCTGCGTGCGCGTTGCCTGTGTAAGAGAGGTTGAAGCGCGGGAACGGTGGGCTGGAAGCGGGAGTGTTACTCGGCAAAGAGAGCAGTGGAGAGGTAGCGCTCGCCGGTGTCGGCAAGCAGGGCAACAATGGTCTTGCCTTCGTTCTCGGGGCGCTTTGCAAGCTCGAGAGCAGCCCATACCGCCGCGCCAGAGGAGATGCCTACAAGCACGCCTTCCTTATGACCAACGGCGCGACCAGTCGCAAAAGCGTCCTCGTTCTCGACAGGGATAATCTCGTCATAAATCTGAGTGTCCAGTACATCGGGCACAAAACCAGCGCCAATGCCCTGAATCTTGTGGGGGCCAGCCTGACCCTTGGAGAGCACAGGAGAGGTGGCAGGCTCAACGGCGACAACCTTAACATTGGGGTTTTGCTCCTTGAGGTAGGAGCCAACGCCCGTTACGGTACCGCCGGTGCCAACGCCTGCAACAAAGATGTCGACTTGGCCATCGGTGTCTTCCCAAATCTCGGGACCCGTGGTTGCCTTGTGGATGGCGGGGTTTGCGGAGTTAACAAACTGGCCAGCAACGATGCTCTTAGGCGTAGACTCGGCCAGCTCCTGGGCCTTGGCAATGGCGCCCTTCATGCCCTTGGAGCCATCAGTGAGCACGAGCTCGGCACCGTAGGCCTGCATAAGCTTGCGGCGCTCGATAGACATGGTCTCAGGCATGGTGATGATCACCTTGTAGCCGCGTGCGGTGCCTACCGAAGCAATGCCAATACCGGTGTTGCCGCTGGTGGGTTCGATGATGGTATAACCCTCGCCGCGCACGAGTTTGCCGGCAGCCTCGGCCTCGTCAATCATGTTCTTGGCTACACGGTCCTTTACGGAACCTGCGGGGTTGAAGTACTCAAGTTTAACGAGCACACGAGCCTTAAGATCCTCCTCGGCCTCAAAGTGCGTAAGCTCAAGCAGGGGGGTGTGGCCAATCAGCTGATCGATGGAAGTGTAAACCTTGCTCATGATGTTCTCCGATTCGTAGTGAGCGGTGTAAATGGAATACTAGACAGGTGAATAAATACGCGGGGAATGAATAGTGGCTAGTGTGAGCGTGCGGCCAGCGCAAACACTAAGCTACTTGGTGGTCTTGCAACATCGTTTAAAAAGCCTCATGGTCTCTCTCAATCAACCTATTAAACAGATAGGAATATATGAATTCCTGTTGGCAAGCATTAGACCGCGTTAAACCTACTTTGTCAATAGGATTTAGGTTTTAATTTCAGATTAATGAATTACCTGCTAGATTGCATATTTTGCGTTTTGGTAACGCTGCATATAACAATTTGTATTCCGATTACCTATTACCTACGGTTTTGATATGCTTATAACCAAAACAGGTAGTGAAAGGTCTCCATATGTTGGTATCCACAAAAGGGCGCTATGCTCTGCGCGTCATGATTGATCTGGCTCAGCATCAGGCTGCTGGTCGCACGCCGCTTAAAGAGATTGCGCGCCGCCAAGGTATTTCCGAGAAGTATCTCGAGAACATTCTGTCTATTTTGGTGCGCGATGGCATGCTTTCGGGCATGCGCGGTAAGGGAGGTGGCTACTGCCTCACCAAGGCGCCTGATCAGTATACGGTGGGCGATGTGTTGCGTCTGACCGAGGGTAGTTTGGCGCCGGTGTCGTGTCTTGAAGGTGGCGCCGCTGGTTGCGACCGCGCTTCGTCTTGCACCACCATTGGCATGTGGACCAAGCTGAACGACATGATTAATG
>CAVJWJ010000021.1:16242-17509 GCA_963653375.1 Roseburia sp. CAG:303 | reverse complement strand
TCGAGCATAAAGCTGTTGATAATCAGCTGAAAAATGCCCAGCGTAATAATGGTGATGGGCAGCGAAATGGCGCTCAGAATCGGCTTAACCAAAGAGTTGACGATACCTAAGAATAGTCCCACAAACAGAAAGCAGACCCAGGGAGCCATAGTGCCAACGGGGGTAATTCCGGGAACCAGATAGGTTGCAACGGCGATGGCAATGGAACTCAACAGCCAGTTGAGAATGAAGCTCATAAATCTCCCCTTCAAGATGGTGCGCGGGGCACGTACGGGCTGAGTATGCATCCGATTGTGTGGCACAACGACAAGTAGATGTGCGCACACATAAGGTACATGGACCCCAATGTAACCGTCTGCCGATAGAGCGCACTTTAGTTTGGTGACGTGCTACACTGGCATGCGTTACATGCGCCGCTGTGGCGGCAATTTGATATGGCAGGTGCTCATGGGAAACGAGTCGATATTCGAACGCAAGGATGTTAAGCAGCTCATTCAGGCTTTTATGCTGTTGGACGGCGAAGAGGATATCCAGGCATTCCTATCGGACCTGTGTACTCCGCGCGAGATTTGCGATTTTGCGCAGCGTCTCCAGGTAGCTCGCTACCTCGACGAGGGCGAGCCCTATGTAGAGGTGCAGTCGCGCACCGGGGCTTCGTCTACGACGGTAAGCCGTGTCTCCAAAGCTCTGAATGGCGAGGCGGGTGGCTATCGTCGAGTACTGATTGGCTTGAGCGAGTCATAGGACAAAAGGCTTTTCAGTGTTAAGAGCTAGGTGCTGATTGTTATGGTGCAGCCGTGGGAGACCGCGGCTGTTTTGTTTGCGCGTCTAGAGTTGGCCAATGTTTGTGTCCGTGCGGGCGTGTAGGATGGGGTTGATAAACGAACTCCCAAGGAGAGCTATGTCAACTTGCATTCGTGTGTTTGATTCGGCCGCAGACCTGATTGAACCTGAGCTCAACCTACTGCGTGAGGCAGTGAGCAAGCACGGGCGTGTGACGCTTTTGGTGCGCAACTATGCTGAGCGCGAGTTGTGTCGCCGTGCCCTTGCTTGCGCCGGACTGAGTCTTGGTATTGATGTAACCACGCCTGATGCTTGGATAGATGAGCTGTGGGGCGTTTTTGGTGACGGCACTGGTACCGTTTCGAATCTGAGGCGGCAGCTGCTTATCGATAACGTTTTAGCTGGCCACGATGCGCGCGAGCTGGCTCCACTGAGCGACAACCCGGGTACGCGGCGGCTTCTGGCGCGCGTAGCTCAAACCTTG
>CAVJWJ010000021.1:0-15877 GCA_963653375.1 Roseburia sp. CAG:303 | reverse complement strand
TCGTCGCGTGCCGCAGACGTTCCTTGAAGTTGCGGGGCCTCATGCGCGCGCACGTGCCTATGCGGAGCAGGTCGAAAAGCTGGTGTCTCAGGCAGACGCTGGTAAAACCATTGCTGTTGTGGCACCGCGCTATGCAGAAGCGTTTGACACCCTGGCGCCTTACTTGGCTGCCCGAGGTATTCGTGCCTGCCGAACGGGTGTAGTTGGCTTTGCACAATCTGAGGTGGGTCGTCAGTTTGCCGCAATCTCCAGCGTTGTTGAGCGCATGAAGGCTGCTCAGGCGGGGAGCGTGGGTAATGCGGAGTGGTGGCCCGCACCAGAGCTTTCCGACTGGCTTTACTCGCCGCTTTCTGGTGTGCCAAGCTTTGATGCGCGCCGGTTTGACAAAAAGATTCGTGGCAAACGCGAGCTTTCGGTAGACGATGTGCTCTCTGAGCTGCAGCGCGTGCAAACCAAGGTTGCGCGCGAGCGTAAGGAGCTGTCTGAGGATGATGCTTGGGCAGGCGTTCCTGTTGTTTGCTCGGACGTGGTGCAATATATCTGGCGCGAGCGTCCCGTTTCGGCCTTTAAAGCCATGCTTTCGGTGGTGCAAGCGGCTCCTGCTACTGCTTGGGGTGCCGTGCGTGGCCAGGTAGCGCCGCTTGCGGAGTCTGCTTTGGCGCAGCGCGCGATTGACATGCTTATGGATACGGCACGTGAGCTAGATGTATCTCAGCGCGTTGCCGTTCTTGCCCTTGATGAGTTGCGCGTTATGCAACCTGTGACTACCGAAATTGCGCATCATACCGAGGTGAATGAGCGCGGCGGTGCTCAAGTTTGCTTCCTTTCGCTCCAAGAAGCTGCATCTGTCTCTGCAGACTCTTTTGCCGCTGCTTTGTTTATTGATATGGGAACTGCGGAGTATCCTCTGACATTTGAGGAAGGGCTGGCGGTGTCTCTAGCTGAACAGCTTTCGGCATCTTCTGTGGAGGCAGAACCCGCTGCTTCTCAGAGGGTCGCTTTTGAGTCGGCGCTTCGCGCTGTTTCTGGAAGCAGTGTTTTTGCGCGCGTGACGCACGACCGCCAGGCAAAAGAAAGCTATCCGGCTGCTATCTGGACTGAGCTTTTGGCTCAAGCGAACAATGGGTCCTGCGCGCTTACAGTAGGCGAAGACAACATTGTGTGCGACTTTGACGTTGCAGGTGGTAGTGGCATGGAGCAGGAGCGCGTTTCTTGCCTGCCTCCTCAGCAACTCTCGGACAAAGCTTTGCCTTACCTCGTATTGCGCCGTCGAGCTTCGGGCACAGAAGATGCGCCGCTCGTGCCGCGTCAGTTCTCCGCTTCGCAAATTGAGAGCTATTCGAGCTGCCCACTGTGCTGGTTTATGTCTTCACGCGTGCGTCCGACTTCGCTTGATGCAGGCTTTGGCAACATGGAGATGGGTAACTTTGTGCACGATGTGCTCTATCGCTTGCACAATCAGCTGCGTGAAGAGGGCTTGCGCCGCGTGACGCCGCAGAATCTTGAGCGCTCAATAGAGATGCTTCACGAGGTATTTAGTGAGGTTCGCGCTGAGCATGCGCGTGGTAAGACGTCGAGCTCGGCCCCTCTCGTGCCGCTTAATCATGAAGAAGAGCTGCAGGTGGATGCTATTCTTCCGCAGCTTGAACGCGTGCTTCGTTATGAGGCTTTGGCACTTGCTCCGTTTGCTCCGACCTATTTGGAGTACTCCTTTAATGGTGCAGGCATAACGTATGCTGGTGTGCCGTTTGGGGGGCGCATCGACCGTGTGGATGTGGATGCTGAGGGCCGCGCGGTAGTGATTGATTACAAACACCGTGGCGATGTTAATCCCTTCCGTCTTAAGGCTTCTGACGTTGTGGCTAATGATGAACGTTGGCTGCCTGCTCACACACAGACGCTTATTTATGCGCAGGCCGTGCGGCGTGCGTTAGGGCTCGATACACGTGGTGCGCTGTACTTTTCTACCAAGGGCAAGCACCCTGCCATGCGCGGCGCGGTTTCTGCTGAACTTGCGGAGCAGGTTAAGAATGATGGGCATGTACCTGGCCTAAAAGATGGTTTTCCGGGTAAGGATCCCGAAGATTCAACAACCTTTGACGAGCTGCTTGACCTTACCGAGGCGCATATCGAAACGCGCTTACACGAGCTTGAAGCAGGCTGTGTAGCTGCATCTGACGATGCTACTGCTCGCCATGAGTACAACCATCCTTTGGGATTTGAGAGAAGAGGGGCGTGAGAGCGCTATGGATCTTTCGACCTTAATGCCACAACAGCGCGATATTGTAACCACGCTCGATAAGCCTCTGTTTGTTTCTGCGGGTGCGGGCTCGGGTAAGACGTTTACGCTGACGCGCCGTATTCTCTGGGCACTTTCTCCTGAGTCAGGTCCGTACATTGAGCATCTAGACCAGGTGCTTGCAATTACGTTTACCAAGGATGCCGCAGCCGAGATTCGCGACCGCGTGCGCCGCGCTCTTCTTGATGCCGGTATGGATGACGAGTCTTTGCTGGTGGATGACGCGTGGATCTCTACCATTCATGGCATGTGCTCGCGTATTTTGCGTGCGCACGCTTTGGAGTTGGGCATTGATCCTGAGTTTCAGGTGCTTGAGGGTCCTGCGGCTCAAACGATGCTTGGTCAGGCAATTGACCATGTTTTAGGTCATGTTAGTGCGGGCGATACCGAGAATGATGGAAACGAGAATACTGGCACGCCTGGTGCATTCCGTGAACTTGTGGCGTTGTATCCCATACGCAGTGATGGGGGATTTGGAAATACAACAACGGTGCGCCAGCTGGTGCAACAGATTCTAGAGCTTGCTTCACGCATGCCTCATGGCTTGGATGACATTGAGTTTGCACGTGGGTCAATTGATTTTTCCGCGCTGACCGATGCGTACCGTTCTTGCCTGCAGGGAAGTCCTAAGGCTCGTGAGTTTGCATGCATAGCACTTGACGCTATTGAGACCTTCGAAAAGAGCGATAAGACCCTCGAAGATCTTGTAGCGTGCATGATTGCTTGCAGAATCCCGCGCAAATCTAAGTCATTCCCTCAAGAGCAGGGTGATTTATTTAGGGCTGAGCTTGCAGATACTTTTATGAATGCCATAGTGGCATGCACGCGTGGGGCTATGCATGAGCTGCAAGAGCTCTGTCGTCTCGCAGAAGCTGAGTATCGCGAGCTTAAAAGCGCTGCGTCGCTTCTTGATAACAATGATTTGCTACGTCTTACCAGTGAAGCTCTGCAAACTCATGCTGATATTCGTGCTGCATATGCAGGACGTTTTAAACTTGTGATGATCGATGAGTTCCAGGATACCGATCAACAACAGGTAGATTTGATTTCGCAGCTTGCAGGTAAAGATGGCCGTGCGCTTTGCACGGTGGGCGATGCTCAGCAGTCCATCTACCGTTTCCGCGGCGCGGATGTTGAGGTATTCCGGCGGCAGGAGCGTGCTATTGCCGCGTCTGTGAAATCTGATGCTGCTGGCGCCTGCCTTGTCAAACTGGTTCGTAATTTCCGCAGCCATGCAGAGGCGCTGGAATATGTTGCGCGCATTTTTAATGCTGAGCAAGGCGGCCTTATGCGTGACTTCCTGGATCTGGAACCTCACGCTGAGCGTAAAGACACTCTGGTGGCACACGAGACTTCGCGCCGTCAGGCCCTGCTTGTTGTGGGTGGAACAAGTAACGAGCGTACACGTGCTAAGGCAGGCGCTATTGCGCGTCGATTCCGCGCACTTGCTGATGCAGGTCAGCCGGTGGGGGACATGGTACTGCTTTTGGGACGCATGACCAACGCTGGTGTCTATGCTGAGGCTTTTCGTGCGCAGGGGCTTGACTGTGTGATTTCGGGCGGTTCGGTTTTTGCTTCTGCTCCTGAAGTTGCGGCAGTGCGTGCACTGGTATATGCACTAGCCAATCCCATGGACACTTCGTCCGGCTTGGCACCTCTTTTAGCCTCGCCTATGTTCGCTTTGGGCGTAGAGGAGTTTTTGGCTCTTACCACCGCTTACGACTCTATAACGGGCGAGACAAGTAGGCGCTCGCTTGACTTTGGCCTTCTGGCTTCTGAGGACGCACCTGGCATGGGTGAGTTACCGCTCCTTACGCGTGCTCGCGAGGTGTTGCGCCGTGCGTTTGCACGAGTTGGTCACGACTCGTTTTCTCAGATTGCTCGTGATGTGGTAAACGAATCGGGCTGGCTGGTACGTCTGGCTGCTCAAGGGGCACAGGGTCGCGCAGTTGCGGCTAATGTGCTTAAAGCACTTGATGTGATTGGCGAGACCGAGGCAGAACTTGGGTCTGTGCCGCGCCAGATTGCGCTTGCCTTTGATGCGTTTCTTGAAGGAACAGAAGCTCCGGGTGCTCTCAATGAGCAGGGCGCTGCTGCCGTGCGCATTATGACAGCGCATGCTTCAAAAGGTCTTGAGTTTCCGGTGGTTGCTGTTTCAGAGTGCTTCTCGGTGCGAGCATCAGTCCCGCGCGTGCGTTTCCGCGCGGATGCAAAAAAGGTGCGCGCTGTTGCGCTACCTCAGAATTTCCCAGCCGCTCACACTAAGGGAGACTCCGGTGTTTCTGCATCGGATGTTGATAAGTACGTTAAACAGTTCGTTAAGGGAAGTGCCTCGGCTCCGGGCTGGTTGAAGCCTGAGCTTATGGATGATGTCTCGGCTACGGGGTCGGCGGCTGAGGAGTACATCCGCATAGGTGAGGAGGGCATAGAGGCTGAACTTGAGGAGCGTGCGCGTCTTCTCTACGTTGCTATGACGCGTGCCAAGGAGCTCCTGATTCTTGCCATGGATGCGGGTTCTACCACGCTGGCGTCTTCGCGTTCCACTGATTTGACCAGTGCTGTGCTTGAGCAGATTCTTCCGCATGGGCTTGAGCGCCTGGATGACGATCATTTGGTATTTGAAAACTCCAAGCCAGGTGATTTTGAACTAATCGCCCTTTCAGATTTTGCCTGCAAGGGCCAGCAATATAGCGCCACTGTAGATACTTCTGAATCTGTGGTGGAGGAGGAGCTCCCTGTCGACGCAGGTCCGGCTGACTCGTTTACTCTGGTACGTCCACAAATTCCCTGGTATCGCATGGCGCTGGCATCGCGTGTTTCGCGCGATTCGTATAGTTACTCTTCGATGGCTGCAGCCTCGCATAAAGATTCCGAAGACCGCGTTGTTGCACGTGGCCTCGAGGATGCTGAGGCAGAAGTGGATGGTGCGGCTGACGTGAATGCCGAGGACCAGGACTCCCTAGATGCAGCAACGCCTGCAGATAAGGATGAATCCTCTCAAGACAATCCATTGGCGCTGGGCTCTGCATTTCACACGCTTGCTCAATGGATGATTGAGACAGGTTCTTCGACCGTTCCATCCGAACGCATTGATGCTCAGGTACGTCTGTGGCATGTGAGTGCGGCGCAGCGGGAGCGTTTGCAAGCAGCTTTGGCACGTTGGGAGGCCTCTGACGTGCGCGCTGAACTGCTCGCGTGGCCTTGTGTACGCGCAGAGGTTCCGTTCTTCTCATTGGGCATGGACGAGGAAGAGGTACGTGCGATTTTTGGTACGTACGCTGAGGGCGCTATAGATGCGCTTGCAACCGATCCGAGTGACCCTGCACGTGCTTTGGTGATTGACTATAAGACGGGCGGCTCGCCAACGGAATCGCCAGAGTCACTGCAGAAGAAACACGAGCTCCAGGCGCGGGTTTATGCGGATGTGCTGCATCGTGCGGGATATGCGGACGTTACGCTCAAGTTTGTTCGCGTAGAGATTGATGATCCACAGGTGGTCGGGCAGCCCCAGGTTGTGACGTATCGCTTTGCGCAAGGTGCGTAAGCATAAGATGTGGGCGCTTGTAGCAGTTTATTGCGCGCAAACTTGTTAAAGACACAAGGTTTTTGGTGACTCTGCTACAATCGCGCCCACCTTGCGCGTGGTGCGCAAGGCACTTCTGTGCTTTGAAAGGGCTCTTGTCTTAATGGATTTTCTTGTCGACATTGTGCTTGATGCGGGTAAGGACACACTTTCCCTCGTGCCATTCTTGCTGGTAACGTACTTGGTACTTGAGCTGATTGAACATGCTGCAGGTAACCGGGTAAATGCGGCAATTCGTCGCGCGGGAGCAGCTGGTCCTGCTGTTGGTGCTATTTTGGGTGTGGTGCCGCAATGTGGCTTTTCGGCTATGGCGTCTACGCTGTATGCGGGGCGCATTGTGACGCTAGGCACCTTGGTTGCTGTGTTTCTTTCTACGTCAGACGAGATGCTTCCCATGCTTGTTGCCGAACAGGTTCCGGCTGGGACCATGGGGATAATTTTGGGCATTAAGGCAGCCGTTGCACTGGTTACAGGCTTTGGCATCGACCTGGCCTTACGTGCTTTGCGTAAGAATGCTCGCGTACATGCTGCACTACGTCGCACCATTTTAGGTGCAAGTGCAAACCCGGCACATGTTAACTGCGGGCATGACGACCACTCTGAGGGTGACATTATTGACGAGATGGCGCTCGCTGGCGAAGGCGCGGCGCATATCCATGAGCTCTGCGAGCGCGACCACTGCGGTTGTGAAGATGAGGACGAGCATGAGCATGATGAGCATGAACACGCTCATGAGCATGGCCATGAGCACGCGCACGCCCACGGTCATATGCACATTGGCCATATCGTGCGTAGTGCACTGTCTCACACCATTCAGGTCTCGGTGTTTATCTTTCTGGTCACGTTGATGCTCGTTGCCCTGCTCGACACGGTAGGCGAGGCGGCTCTGGCACAGTTCCTCTCCGCCAATAAGGCGTTTGCTGTATTTGCTTCGGCCCTGGTGGGTTTGGTGCCCAATTGCTCGGCAAGTGTAGTAATTACGCAGCTCTATCTCGAGGGCGTTATGTCGCTTGGCGCCATGCTTGCAGGTACGCTCATCTCGGCTGGCGTGGGTTATTTGGTACTCTTCCGCACTAATCGCAGTGTGCGTGAGAATATCGTTATCCTGGTTATGCTCTACCTCATTGGCGCGTTCTGGGGCCTCATATTTACGGCGTTTGGCCTCTAGTACTTCCGCTAAAACTCACCTATGAGAGGGCTTCCTGTAAGAGGCGTGCGAGATTGTGCTTAAAACGGCTCCGGTCTTCTCCGGTAAAGGCTGCGGGCCCACGTGTTCTGCCGCCTGCGCGGCGGACCTTTTTCTCTTCGTGTCGTATGAAGAGCTGCATATCAATCGTTGCTTTGTCATAAATGCGTCCGCGCACGCCAATCGCTGCAGCTCCTCGCCCAAGCACCATGCTTGCAAGGCCAATGTCTTGTGTCACTACCACATCGCCCGGCTGCAATATCTCAACGATGGCAAAGTCGGCGCTGTCTGCTCCAATAGAAACATCAAGCACTTCCACCCAAAAGCCCGGATGGCGTGCATCACGGCCTTTAGCCTGTTCGACATCGCGCGGATCATCGGTATGAACATGGCGTTCAAGATTCTGCGTGGTATTGCCTGCAATGAGCACGGGCATGCGAGCCGAGCGCGCGCATGCAAGCGCTTCGCGCGTAACGGGACACGCATCTGCATCAATAATGAGCATGGGGTAGCTTCGCTCTTCTGCAGAAGGGGCGTCCTCAGGGTACTCATCGTCTTCAAACTCATTGGCTTCGTAGGATTGCATAGCTCCTCCTTGGGCATATTGATTCGCATCATAGCAAAGCGGGGGGCAGGGTTCGCGCGAACGTTCTGCTTTGCCTGTCGTACAATGGCAGGCGTTGCGCATAGTCAAGCGAGATGGAGCACCTTATGGACGACAACAAAAATGAGCAAGTTGCCTGCCGCGCTGCGCAGGCTCAGGCGACGTATGGCATGAACGATATGGCTCAGCTGGTGCGTTCTTGCCGCAGCTATCGTCGTTTTGATGAGTCTCAGGAGCTGTCTGCAGATTATCTGCTTGGCTTGGTCGACCTAGCGCGCCTTTGCGCAAACGGTGCAAATGCCCAACGTTTGCGTTTTCGTGTGGTGACAGACACAGATGAGCGTGCAGCGGTGTTTGAACAGCTTGCGTGGGCAGGATATTTTAAGGATTGGGATGGCCCCGAGGCAGGCGAGCGACCCACAGGCTACGTAATTATTGCTGCAGAGCGAATGGTTCCCGGTAAACCCGCGGCTCCCATTACCGAGGTTGATACAGGCATTGCTGCGCAAACCATGATGCTTGCTGCTCGCGCTTCAACGCCTTCTGTTGGTGGTTGCATGCTCAAAGCGTTCAAGCCAGCTCTTGCAGATGTTTTAGGTATTGATACCGAGCACTTTGAACTCAAGCTTGTCTGTGCCTTTGGCGTGCCTGCAGAAGAGGTGCACATTGAGCCGCTTGAGGTTGCGCCGGAGGGTATTAAATACTGGCGCGATGAGGCCGGCGTACATCATGTTCCCAAGCGCGATCTCGCTTCGGTTTTGCTGTAATAGCTTTTCTTGCATAACGCTCCTTTGAAAGGAATCTTGATGACTAAAGATCTCTACCTTGTGCGCCATGGACAGACCTTGTTTAATCGCAAGGCAATGATTTCTGGTTGGACAGATTCTCCGTTAACGGAATTGGGCCTTGAACAGGCACGACGTGCAGGAGCGTTTCTTCGTGCACGCGATTTGAGCTTTGACCACGCCTATACCTCAACCCTTACCCGTACCCATGTAACCATTCGCACGGTTATGCCGGGCATTGAGTTTGAGCAGCTCGACGGTTTACGCGAGTGGTATTTTGGCGAGTACGAGGCGGAGCGCATTTCGCTTATGCCGGCTCGCCCCTGGGGTGATTATTTTGAGCACTTTGGTGGCGAGGCTCAGATGACCGTCCGCCAGCGCATGACAGAAACATTGAAGCAGGTTATGGAGCGCGATGACCACACATGCGTCTTGGCTGTTTCGCATGGCTCGGCAATTAAAGAGTTTCATGATGGAGTATTGGGACAGGCTGCGGACGAGCGCAAACCGGTTCCTGGCAATGCTTCTACGCTGCACTTCACGTTTAAGGACGGTCGCTTTGAGCTCAAGGAGATCTTTACGCAAGAAGATTACGCGGCTGAGCTTGGCATTGAGCTGCTCTAGAGCTTCTTACAGCGCAGCAATCTGATGCATGATGAGGCCCTCGGGCAGGTGAGGCGCAGACGCGGCGCTTTCACGCTGAGGCATGAGGGCTGCGAAGGCAAAGTGAAAGGGTTCACGCCCCGTGTATGAGCCATCTTGCTTGGCCTGGGCTTGCAGGGAATCTCGCACGTGTGTGTATGCGGTAAGCGTTACGGCGTCTGCGGTCATCTCGTCTTCTGACAGCTGTTCCACCATGGCGGCAATGGCCTCAGTAGCTGGACCGCGACTTATTTTCCAAACCTTATGGCGGCATCCGCTGGGGTCGTAGATGTCATAAAGGGCTGCACCCTGCTTTGCGGCAACAAGGATTGCTGTCAGTACGGGGTTTTCGGGATAGGTGAGTAGTGCGGGGCTAAGCTGCACGTGCGCGTCTAGGGTACGCTGCTCGATGGCGCACGCAGCAGCGCGTCCAGCCTCGTTGAGCGCCTGTTCACATTCGGAGCCATGCTCGAGGCGCATAATGCCCAGGAGCGCAGTGATAGGCGGCTCTTCTTCGCGCGTGGCCTCGTAGAGGTAGTAACACGCACCATCTTTAACAAAGGCTTCGTCACAAAGAGCCTCCCTAATCGCTTCTGCAGAGGCGGTTAGGGAGGCAGCTTGTTCTGCGCATTCTACAGCGCGTGTATCGTTGGCACGAATGCTGGGGAAGGCAAGAAGTTTCATAGCGAATTAGGAGCGTTTCTCCGCCTGGCAGCCACACTTGGGGCAGGTAATGCGAATGCGACCCTTGCCGCGCGGTACCGAAAGAATCTGTCCGCAGTTTTTGCAGCGGAAGTACATGGTGGTCTTGCGGTTTACCAGCACCTTCTTTGCGGTGCGGGCGGAGCGAGCCATCTGCTCGCCAGCGCGGCTAAACGGAAGCTTGTCAAAAATCTGATCTACCGCAGGTGCCTTGGAGGTCAGCTCGCGGAACTGCAGATTCTCGCGCTCGCGGGCCTCAAAGTTCTTGGAGAACGCGCGCAGGATGGCAACAACAATAATGATAATTGCAATCCAGGTAAGAATCGACCAGTTGAACAGCGCAGCAATCAGGGCAATGAGCACGCCCAGAGCGCCGAGGGCACAGGTAAGGTCGTCTGCGCCGTAGCGGCCATTCATAAACTCGCGTACCTTTTGCATAAAGTCCTGCATTGAAAAGCTCCTTGTTAGGTGGGTAATCGGAAAAAGGATACCTGCAGTTTTACCCACATGCAACGACTTAAAGCATAAACCCGCGCATTTACGCGTGGGAAACGTTTGAGACGCTTGAGAATGCGAGCGGCTGCATGCGCATACGCAACAGTGCTCAGGTGTACTGTGTTCGAGCTACTTGGAGAGCTTCTCGATCACGCGGCCAATTTCCTCAAGCTTAGCCTCGCACTGCTCCTCGCTACCATCTTCAATGGCACTGCGAACACAACCTTCTACGTGCGCTTTGAGCACATCGGCATTAATGCGCGCGATGAGCGACTGGGTAGCCATAAGCTGTGTTGAGATGTCAATGCAGTAGCGATCCTCGTCGACCATTTTGAGTATGCCGTCAATCTGCCCGCGTGCTGTTTTAAGCAGGCGAGAGACCTTGTCGTGGTCTGCCATCATATAAAAACTCCCAGCCAGTTAGGCGTTTGTGATATCGAGCACGGTAAAGTTGCCAGCTCCCTCAACGGCTGCCTTAAGGTCTTCGTGCGAGACAGACTCGGCGCACGCAACTTCAACCACATTAGTCTCGTGATTGGCGTCGGCATCGCTTACGCCGGAAACCTTAAGCAGGGCGCTTTCTACCGAGGCATCGCAGTGGCCGCAGTGCAGACCTTCGCAGGTAATGGTGACGTTCATGGTTTGTCCTTTCGGTTTGGGACGGGCCCATACCCGTCCAGTGTATCAGCTACGTGGTTTAAACCCGCGCAGGCGTAGGGCGTTGGTTACCACACAGACGCTTGAGAGGCTCATGGCAGCAGCGCCAAACATGGGCGAAAGCTGCCAGCCAAGCAGTGGATAGAACACGCCAGCGGCTAGGGGAATCCCCAGTGAGTTATAGAAGAGTGCCCAGAACAAATCTTGTTTGATGTTGCGAATAACGGCTCGGGAGAGCTCTATAGCGCGCGGCACATCGGCGAGGTCGCTGCGCATGAGTACAACATCAGCGCCTTCCTTGGCAACATCGGCGCCTGTTCCAATGGCAATTCCTACATCGGCACGCGCGAGAGCAGGGGAGTCGTTGATGCCGTCTCCTACCATAACAACGCACTTGCCTTGCTGTTGCAGCTCGCGCACCACACGTTCCTTGTCTTGGGGGAGCACATCGGCAATAACGGAGTTCTCGGGAAGGCCCACACGGTGTGCGATAGCCATGGCGCAGGTTCGATTGTCGCCTGTGAGCATAATGGGCTTGAGCCCTAGTTTGCGCATGGCAGCAATGGCATCGGCACTCGTAGGTTTAACCTCATCGGCTACGGCTATGATGCCTGCGAGCTCTCCGTTTTTGGCAAACATGAGCGGAGTTTTTCCATCAGCAGAAAGCTTGTCCAAGGTGTCTTGGCTATAGGCTATGCCTAGGTCGTTCATCAGGCGAGCATTGCCTGCGGCCACAAGGTTTTGCCCTTCGCGCGCGGTAACGCCGCGGCCGGGCACGGCAGCAAAGTCCTCCACGGTGCGCGCAACAATGCCTAGTTCATTGGCGCGTGCCATAATGGCTTCCGCCAGCGGATGTTCGCTTTTGCTTTCGAGCGCGCAGGCGAGCTTGAGCAGTTGTTTTTCACTCATAGCCGAGCCATCTATGCGAGTAGCAGGTAAAACATCAGTGACAGTGGGCGTGCCTTTGGTGACGGTCCCCGTTTTATCAAGCACAATCGTGTCTGCACTGCGCAGAGTTTCTAGCGCTTCGGCACTTTTGAAGAGCATACCCATCTCGGCACCCTTACCCGTGCCAACCATGATGGCAACGGGTGTGGCGAGTCCTAAGGCGCAGGGGCAGGAGATAACAACCACAGCTACGGCAGCGGTGAGTGCCTCGTTGACGTTGGCGGTTACAAGCATCCACACGACAAAGGTGAGCGCCGCTATAACGAGTACGGCGGGCACAAAAACGCCAGCTACCTTGTCTGCGAGGCGTGCGATAGGCGCCTTGGTTGCGTTGGCATCTTCCACGAGCTGGATAATCTTTGCAAGGTTGGTGTCTGCACCTACGCGCGTTGCTCGGAGGGTGAACGATCCTGTGCGATTAACGGTTGCTGCTGAGACGGTGTCGCCCGGGCCTTTTTCCACTGGCACCGATTCGCCTGTCAGAGCACTCTCATCTACAGCCGAGGTTCCCTCAAGCACTACACCATCCACGGGCACGGCTTCGCCCGGCTTTACACGCAAGACCTGACCAAGTTGCACATCGTCTGCGTTCACGTCGGTTTCGGTGTCGTCCTCGGCAAGGAGGTGTGCACGCTTGGGTGCAAGGTCAATCAGCGCTTCAAGAGCACTGCCCGTCTTAGACTTGCTGCGCGTTTCGAGATATTTACCCACGGTAACCAGGGTGAGAATCGTTCCTGCGGACTCAAAGTACAGGTTATCCATCTCGGTCATCATGGCTGCGTGTACATCACCTGCGGCTAGCTGATCTGCCATGACAAACATGGCATAGACCGACCAGCCTACAGAAGCTGCGGCACCAATGGCAATAAGCGCGTCCATAGTGGGAGCACGGTGCGCGAGCGATTTGAAGCCGCCAATAAAGTACGAGCGGTTCATGTAGAGAATGGGCAGCACCAAGACAAACTCTGTTAAGGCAAGCGTCATAGAATGAGTGTGGTCGGAGAACACAGATGGAAGCGGCCAACCAAGCATGTGTCCCATGCCTATATAGAAAAGCGGCACCAAGAAGACAATGGAGACAACTAGACGCGTTTTCATGGCTGCTGCCGCTGCTTCGAGTTTCTTGGTGGGGGAGACACGGTGCGTTGAGGTCGTCCGGGTGGTGCCGGCAGTAGCGTCAGTGTTAGTGGCAAGAGGCGCAGCGCTGTATCCTGCACGATCTACAGCCGTGCAAATGGTTTGTGCATCGGTCGTATGCTCATCAAATTCTACGGTCATGGAGCCGGAGAGCAGATTGACGGTGACGTTCGATACACCGTTACAAGCACTAACGGCGCGCTCAACATGCGCTTGGCAGGAGGCGCAAGTCATGCCTCCTACATCAAATTTTTCCTGTGTCATATGTCCTCCGCATCGCTCTTTAGAAAGGGCGTTGGTGTTTTGCTTGAATCGATGGTATACCCCCACCCCCTGGGGGTGTCAAGCGCAGTACAGAAACAGCCCAAGGAGGCTGCTTTGCCGTTTGCCGAAAACATGGGGTTCAGGTGTGGACAATGCTCCAAAAGAGGGCTTTTGAAAAAGTCCCCTATACTAACGCGTGGCGAAACCTGCTCCATCGCCTCATAACGCACCTTATGTGGCCTTTGCCTGGCCTTGTGCGTCATGGCGATTCGTCCTGTGCAGACTCATCCTTTCTGTGCGGAATATCCGATTGCATATCGTTTGAATGTTCGTGCGGCTGTTGTGCTGCGCTTTATGTCCGCATGCGACAGTTGTGCGGAGAGCTTGTTGTATTCAGTGTTTAGAACGGATTGTTAGTTGATGGATTTTACTGAAGGTACCCTGGCGGCAGAGGCTGTAGAAACCAAAGCTTCTGAAGAGGTAACTCCGCGTTTTGCTGACCTGGGCCTTTCGCAGGTTGTACTCGATGCTGTGGCTGATATGGGCTATGAGACGCCCACGCCTGTGCAGGCAGCTTCTATTCCAGAGGTACTTGCGGGCCGCGACCTGCTTGCTGCTGCTCAGACGGGCACGGGTAAAACCGCTGCCTTCTTGCTGCCTACCATGGATAAGTTGGGACATGTAGCTCCGCCTGCCAAAAAGGGGGAGCGTAGCCGTCAGCGCCGCCATGCTGCTCGTGGCCGCGGACCGCTCATGCTTGTTATTACGCCCACGCGCGAGCTTGCTCAGCAGATTGACGAGGTCTGCTCTGTCATTGCCAAACGTACGGGACACACTGCCGTTACCGTTGTGGGTGGTCTTTCCTATGGCCCCCAGAAGCAGGCACTCGCGCGCGGCTGCGATATCTTGGTGGCAACTCCGGGTCGTCTGGTAGATCTGATTGAACAGGGTGCTGCCAATCTCGATGAGGTTGGAACACTGGTGCTTGACGAGGCGGACCGCATGCTCGACATGGGCTTTTTGCCTCAGATGCGCACAATTGTGAACAACTGCCGCGAAGAGCGCCAGACCTTGCTGTTCTCGGCCACGCTCGATGAGGAGCGCGTAGGTGCTATTACCGATTTGGTACGCGAGCCAGCTCGCGTAGAGATTGCTCCGGTAACTTCAACGGCCGATACGGTTGACCAGTATGTGCTGCCCGTTTCTCTTGACGAGAAAAATGCCGCTTTGACTGAGGTGCTCAAGAAAGAAGGGTCCGAGCGCGTCATTATTTTTGTGCGCACCAAGCGCCGTGCAGATACTTGTGTGCGTCGTCTCGCTCGTGCGGGATTCAAATGCGAGACCATTCACGGCGATCGCAGCCAGGCTCAGCGTCAGCGCGCCCTTGCGGCGTTCCGCGATGGTAAGGTTCAGCTGTTAGTGGCTACGGACGTGCTTGCGCGTGGTATCGACGTTTCTGACGTGCGCTACGTAGTGAACTTCGATGTGCCTGAGGAGCCCACCGATTACATTCATCGCATTGGTCGCACGGGCCGTGCTGGTGAAGAGGGCTGGTCTCTCACGTTTGTGACCAAGCAAGACTTGGGGGAGTTCTACGATATTGAGGCCCTGATGGGCAAGACGGCCGATCTGTACACTGCCGCTGGCATTAACGTGGGTTCGGATGCGCCGCATGTTGACCCTAATCGCGTGCCTGCTTCGCATGCGCCAAGCAAGCAAGAGAAAAAGCGTCGCAAGCAGAAGGCTAAGCGTCAGGAGAATGCCGCGAAGCGCGCAGCAGCCAAGGAGGCGGGCGAGAAGGCACGTCCGGCTCGCGCAAAGCGTTCTGGCAAGGTTCGCGTGCATGCTGAGGATGAGACGCAGGCACCGAGTGAGGCTCAGCCAGTGAAGGAAACTGTTGCTCCTGTAATTAACCGTGCTGCTCGCCGTGCTGCAAAGTTTGGTGAGGAGGCTGCTCGCCGCGGTGGCTCCCATTCCGCTAAGGCTCAGAAGCCGCGCGACGGTCGCAGCAAGACTTCGTCTGATTCCAGCAAGCAGCGCCGTAACAAGCGCTCTGCTGGGCGTATGACTTTGGAGGAGGAAGGCCGCACGCGCAATGGCGAACGCGTGCGTTTTAACGACACGGGTCGTCGTGAGGGTTGGCGCAACTTTGACGAGGCTGATTACGGCCGTGGTAGCCGAGGTGGTCGTGGTGGACGCAGTAACAATGCTGGTTCCAACAATGGCGCACGTCCTGGCCGCGCCGGTGGCCGCAGCAACCACAGTGGCTCGCGTCGCGTAGGAGACCGCGGCGGCAAGCGTTAACGCGTGTAGTAAGAACCCCTAGCTTTACGACAAGCCTCAGATTTTGCTTTTTCTTCGTTTGCGCCTTGAGTGGGAAGACCCCAGATTATTCTTCTGAGCGATTCCGCAGCCCGAAGGGCGAGGACCAGCGAAGAAGAAAATCTGGGGCCTTCCTTCGCAAGTATAGTGTTCTCTAAAATCTGAGGCATTCGGCCACATATGAAAAAAGCCCCAGGTAGGGGCTTCAAAAGTCAGGGGTGGAGACGAAGGGAATCGAACCCTCGGCCTCTGC
>CAVJWJ010000020.1:14308-25199 GCA_963653375.1 Roseburia sp. CAG:303 | reverse complement strand
GGTGTAACCCTCGACAGCGTCTTCCTTTACGGTATAGGCAATCTCGTGGCCGTCGGTGGTGTCGTACTTAGCAAGCTCGCCAAAGGCGAAGGACCAGGAGTTGGAGTTGTCCTTTGTGGCGTCAGCAGCGGTGAGTTCCTTGCTGTCAACCTCTTCGCCGTCGGCATACAGGTGGACCTTGATGGACTCAGGACGCTTGCCGTCCTGGTTGGAGGCGTCGTCCCAAACCTTAGTACCAGAGATGGCTACCTTCTCGGTATTAGTGTTGACGATGGTTACCTTCTCGGTCTTACCAGCAACAGGAGTCACGGTACCGTCAGAAGCCTTGCCACCCACCAGGTAGGTAGTCTCGTAGTTCTCGAGTGTGTCCTCTACCACACGGTAGGTGAGCTTGACGCCCTGCTTGTCAGGCGCGTAGACGGGCAGGTCGCCGAACGTGTGGGACCAGTTGACATCCTTGGTAAGTGTTGCGGAAGCATCCTTAACGTCAGCCCACTCTTTGCCGTCCTCGGAGGACTGGAGCTTTACGGTTACAGACTCAGCCACAGGGCCTGCCCACTTCTTCTCTATCTCAATGGAGGTGGTAGCAGGCGTGTAGGAGTTCGTGACCACAAAACCCTTGGCAGCACTGCCGTCGATTTTGGACTCGTAGCCCTCAACAGAGTGTTCTTTTACTGTATATGAATACTCATGACTATCAGAAGGGTCGTACTTAAGAAGACCAGTGAAGGAATGACTCCAGTTGCCTTCCGCATCAGCCTCAACCTCGGCGGAATCCACCTTGGTACCATCGCGCAGAAGATCAACTGTCACCGAAGAGGGACGCTTACCGTCGACATTATTGCCGTCGTCCCATGTTTTGGTCACATCAACCGAAGTTGTACGCCTGTTGGTAATAATGAAGCCCTCGTCAGCAGTTCCCGTTACCTCGGCCGCGTAGCCTTCGACATTGCGTTCCTTGACGGTATAGACGTACTCATTGCCCTCGGCATCGGCCTTGGGGAGGTTCTCGAAGGTGGTCTCCCAGCTGCCGTCATCGTCCGGCGTCACCGTCTGGTAGCCCACATACTCGCCGTCGCGGTAGAGCTCCACCACAACGGAGGTAGGACGCGCCTCGTCCTTGTTATCCAGGTCGTCCCAGACTTTGGAGACGTGCACCTCGGTGGTGTCCTCCGTCTTGCCAATGAACACGCTGCCATTGGAGCCAATGCCGCCGCCGCGCGCAACGGACGTGTTGCCTGTAATGTGAACCGTAGCGAGCTCCAGCGCCTTCTGCACGCCGGCGTCCGTAGCATCGAGGTCATTGCTCAGGCGAAGCTCCTCTTCTGCACTGGCGCTAAGTGTGCCCTTAAGCTCATTCAACGGAACTTCAGTGCCATCATCGTAGACCCACCTATATGCACCGCCGCCAAGCATCAAGGGACTCACTTCATAGGCAGGGTCACCGCTATGAGTTCCGTAGGCAAGCGATGCCTTCACATAAATCTCCCGCGCCGTACCAGATTCGGTCTTGTTCCCATAAAAGACGGAACCGTTGCTCAAAAACACCTCGGTACACGAAACGGGGCATCCAGCGTAGCCGCCGCCATCAATCACGGCCGAGTTGCCAGAGATTACAGCATTCTCGAGGTAGAGCTCGCCGTTTTGGTAGGTAGTCACCGCATGGGAGTAGCCATTGACATAGATGCCACCACCGCCGAACGAGGTGCTGCCATAGCCACCGCCCACCACACTGTTATTTGTGATTTCGCCAGCGCTGATGTGAGCAATGGAATAGTTCGGCGTGCCTGCATTTGCCTTAGCCGTAAGGCCCGCCTGAACAAAAATGCCACCGCCGGAGCTTCCCGCCTTGTTGTTTGAGATGGTGCCACCGGTCATAGTGAGAACTGAAGAATCACTGTTGAAGAAGGAGTAGTAGCAGCCGACCGAGATTCCGCCACCGCGCTCAAACGCAGTGTTGCCGGTAATGGTGCCGCCGTAGACGTTAAGATCAGCGCTAGAATACACGCAGATGCCGCCACCGCAGCCGCTATAGTCCTTTGGTGTTCCTTTGCTGGTGCCCTTAACGGCTTTATTATTAGAAATCTCGCCGCTGTAGACATTAACGACGGACTCATACATCGCGCTAATGCCGCCGCCATACACAGCCGAGTTACCACTGATGGTGCCGCCGCTTACGTTCACCGTACTATTGCTGGCAAAGATGCCGCCGCCAGTCTCGGGATACCAGTGACCCTCGTCGATGACCCTGTTGTTCTGGAGCTTCGCGCCCTCTTTAACCGTAAAGGTACTGCCGCCGTAGACGCCAACGAGTGAGCCGCCATTGCCTTCGAGGATGTCGCCCCTGCCAAACGCACCGTTGCCCAGACCGCCATCGATGACGATGTTGGTCAGGGTAAGGGCGGCTTTGTTTGAAACCCGCACCAGCTCTCCGTGGTAGGCGCCATCACGCATGATGGTCTTGCCGTTCAGGTCCCAGGTCTCGGTGGTACCGGAAACCTGGAGTGCGCCCGTGACCCAGATGATGTCGGAGCCAAGCTCGTCCATGAGCTCCTTGGCGCGGGCAAAGGTCTTTACCGGGTAGTTCTCCGTACCGGGATTGGAGTCATCACCGGTCTCACCGTTCACCCAAACGTTGTCGCCGGGCTGAAGAGAGACATCAGCGTTGTCATCATTCAGGGTTGCAAGGTTTATTTGCTCGTTACTCAATTCATTCTCAGTCTGAGTATTCGTAGCGACAGGAGCCTCAATTTCTGTAGGCTCGTCTCCGAGGGCGTACACAATAGACCCAGAGGTTTCCTGTGCCAAAGAACTCTCGTTTGCATTGGCCACAAAGGGAGATGCAAAACAAAATGCCGAGGTTGTTAGCATTAACAGGAAGACACTTGTAATTAAGCTACGTTTCATATAAGTCTCCTCGATTACCCCAAAGCCCAATGAGCGATTGGTATGTCCAACTTGGTTGGCAAGCAAAATGCGTGCAGATTCCTATTCACAACCAGCTCCAAACAAAGTCGATAGCTGCAGTGCACAAGGAATCAATGCTGAGACGCAAAATAAAAAGGCGGTATCACCACACCTAAAAACAGATGTGGCAATACCGCTCGAAAACCCTTGTTCTGTAGAGACATCTACATTGCGACTTTTATTCTTTTGTAATACGACCAAAAAGCTAGTTAGGAGATGCCCCCCCCCCGCTTATCAAAACGGGACTTGGGTAATCAAATAACTCGTAGAGCAAGGCGATAATAGAGACGCGCGCTTTCTTGTCAGCGCATACTAAAGCACTCCTAGTTTTAGCAGTCCCACACCGATAAACGCGTCCCATCTCATCCCCTTTCTAAAAATTACTATCAGTCAGCTATTCAGCAGTTTGCCCATGTTATCTGGTTTTAAATCGCAATACCAGACCTGGTATTTAGGGCAAAAGTCTGGGCATTTCTTATCTGTGAGGACCATATTCAAAATATGAGCCGTGTTCATTTATTGAGAACGGGAAGAGATGTCCAGATATTAAACGGTGTTTAATTTAGCTAACACTTAAGCCTTACTCATTGGAAACTCAGGCTTGCTTCAAATTGTATTAAGATCGTCTACACAAAAAATACAGCCAATATGTCATGGCAATTTAGCAAATAGCTCATCCGAATAGCTGCGGCCTTCGGGAAACCCTCGAGCAGGTATTCTTGGTGCGATATACCAACGTTGCGCGTTCACCCCCACCAGCACTCACTCAACAGCAAAGGCGGTACCGACTATGTCGATACCGCCTTTCGTGTGCTTAGACTATAGGCCGGCGCGTATGGCTAGCGTGTGGGTTTGCGCCACTGATGCATGTCCTTACGCGTCGAAGTTCACCTGAGAGATAACTTCCTTCAGAGCGTCGGCAGAACGGTGAAGCTCGGTGTACTCCTCGTTAGAAAGGGAAACAGGCACACGGCACTCAACACCCTGACGGCCAACAATCGTAGGCATAGAAATGCAGATGTCGTCCAGGCCATACTCGCCCACCATGAGGCTCGAGACCGGCAGAATGTGCTTCTCGTCGCGCATAATAGCCGTGCACAGACGGCGCACAGACATAGCGATGCCGTAGTAGGTGGCGTGCTTCTTAGAGATAATCTCGTAGGCAGCGTTCTTAACATCCTCGGCAATGCGCTTCTCAGATGCCTCGTGATCGTAGTGGCCACGCATCTCGCAGAAGTCGGTCAGAGGCACACCAGAGACGTTGGCAGAAGACCAAACGGCCAGCTCAGAATCGCCATGCTCGCCAATGATGTAAGCGTGAACGTTGCGCGGATCAACGTCCAGGTGAGCACCCAGGGCCTCCTTGAGGCGAGCAGAGTCAAGCACGGTGCCAGAGCCCAGCACGTGGCTCTCGGGCAGACCAGACATCTTCATGGCTGCATAGGTGAGCACGTCAACAGGGTTGGAAACAATGAGCAGGATGCCCTCGAAGCCCACCTCGCGAATACGCGGAATAATCGACTTGAAGATGGAGACGTTCTTGTTCACAAGGTCCAGACGAGTCTCGCCCGGCTTTTGAGCAGCACCGGCGGTAACCACGATGATGGCGGCGTCGGCAGCATCCTCATAGTCGCCGGCATAGATCTTCATGGGGTTGCCAAACGGCGTACCGTGGCTAATGTCGAGCGCCTCGCCCTCGGCACGATTCTTATCAACATCAATCAGAACCATCTCGGAAAACAGGCCGCTCTGCATGAGGGCAAACGCGGAGGAAGAACCCACAAAACCGCAACCAACAATTGCGACTTTCCTGTCGTTAACCATCGTTACTCCCCTTTCTTTGGGCACCCCTTTGCCCAAAATATTGGCAAACATGCCTATTATGCGCCATTCGCCCTTGGATTACTGCCGCTTACCGAAAATCACTTACATACTACGCAGTGCTATGAGTGGAGCAGGTGCGAATTCAAGCGAGAGCAGTAAGCGTTGAGCTAGCCCACAATACCTGCGTCCGCAATGGCCTGGATGGCCTGACGGATACCCTCCGGAGGCAGCACAAGAGCCATGCGCACGTAGCCCTCGCCATGTGGACCAAAGCTCGCACCCGGTGTGACAATCACACCAGCACGCTCCATGAGCTCCTCGCAAAACGCCATAGAATCCGTGCGACCGCCAGGAAGCTTTGCCCACACAAACATGGAGCCGTGCGCATTAGGTCGCTGCCAACCAATGGCCTCAAGGCCATCGCAGAGAGCATCACGACGCTCCTGGTACATCAGACGCTGGTGCTCAACCTCGTCAAGTGGGCCAGTAAGCGCAGCAATAGCAGCCTTTTGGATAGGCAGGAACATGCCAAAGTCAATCTGGCTGCGCAGCTTGGAGAACGCAGCGACTACATCGGTGCGACCAACCAAAAATCCAATGCGCGCGCCCGTCACGTTAAAAGACTTGGAGAGCGAGAAGAACTCAACACCTACCTCAAGCGCGCCAGGATACTGCAAGAAGCTGCCGCCGCGCGGGCCGTCGTAGGTAATGTCGGAGTAAGCATTATCGTGAACAATGAGCAGGTCGTGCTCACGCGCAAAAGCAATGAGCTCCTGGTAGAGCTCGGGGTTACCCACGCTACCCACCGGATTTGCCGGCAGCGAGACAATCATGTACTTAGCGCGGTCTGCCACCTCGGGGTCAATACCTGCAACATAGGGCAAAAAGTTGTGCTCGGCGTTCAGAGGGTAGTACGCCAGCGTGCCACCCGCAAGCTTAACCCCCGCCTCAAAAACGGGATAGCACGGATCGGGAACCAGAACCGTATCGCCCTCGTCTAGCATTGCCAAGCCAAAGATGCCCACGCCCTCTTGCGTACCTGCAACCGAACAAACCATGTCGGGCGTGATGCCCGTCACATCAAAGCGGCGCTCGTAGTAGTCGCACACCGCCTGCTTAAGCTCAGGCAGGTCGCGCAGAGCATACTTCCACATCACAGGGTCTTGGGCTGCCTCAGTCAGAGCCTGAACCACATGCGGATAGGGTTCAAAATCGGGCGTGCCTACCGAGAGGTTATAGATGGTGCGGCCCTCAGCCTCCAGCTGGACGCGACGGTTGTTAAGAGCAGCAAAAACCTCGTCGCCAAAACGGTCGAGACGGCTGGAGAACTTCATAGGGAGCCTTTCAGTTACAGGGATACATACCATTTGTTGCGCAGAGCTAGCAGGAGCAAGCTTTACACGCTAGAGACAGTCAATCTGAGCAAGCCACAAGCGCGAGCTAGCGTCGCTTGGCATACGCCAGTCTCCGCGCGGTGAAAGCGTAACGGAACCCACCTTGGGCCCGTCAGGCAAACAGCTGCGCTTGAACTGCTGAGCAAAGAAGCGTCGATAGAAAACGCGCAGCCAAGAAAGAATTGTTTCGCGGTCATACACACCCTCAAACGAGCGGCACGCCATACGGAAAATCTTGCCCGGTTCAAAGCCAAAGCGAAGCATGTGATAGAGGAAGAAATCGTGTAGCTCATAGGGGCCAACCAGGTCCTCGGTCTTTTGTGCGATTTCACCGTCGCCCGTTGGCGGCAAAAGTTCAGGCGACACCGGCGTATCCAAAATGTCGTGCAACGTGCGCTCGATATCGCCACCAAAAGATGTAGCCGCATAGCGAACCAGATGGCGCACAAGCGTCTTAGGCACGCTGGCGTTAACACCATACATGCTCATGTGGTCAGCATTGTAGGTAGCCCAGCCAAGGGCGAGCTCAGAGAGGTCACCCGTACCAATCACAAAGCCGCCTACCTGGTTGGAAAGGTCCATTAGAATCTGCGTGCGCTCGCGCGCCTGGCAGTTCTCGTACGTAACGTCTTGCACCGAAGGGTCGTGACCAATATCGGCAAAATGTTGCGAGACAGCCTTGCCAATGGGAATCTCACGGAAGTCAACGCCCAGGCCAAGCGCCAAATCTTGCGCATTATTCTTAGTGCGGTGCGTAGTGCCAAACCCAGGCATAGAGACCGCGGTGATGCCCTGGCGTGAGAGGTTAAGCGCGTCAAAAGCGCGCACGGTAACTAACAAGGCCAAGGTAGAATCGAGACCGCCCGAAAGCCCAATAACAGCATGTGTGGTGCCCGTATGAGCAAGGCGAGTCTTTAAGCCTGCCGTCTGCAGGCCAAGGATAGTCTCGCAGCGCTCGGCCAGGTCTCCATCGTCCGCGGGCACAAAGGGCGTGCGCGGAGCCACCTTGAGCGTCTCGGCGGCTGAATAAAGGGGCAAACGAGCACCATCAGGCAGTTCGTCTGAAAGTGCAGCAAACGAGAACTCAATCTGCATAGGACTGGGCTCATCAAACGCATGGGCAGTCCAGGTATTGGCACGACGGCGCTCTGCCTGCAAGCGGCCCAAATCAACATCAGCCACAGCCATACCGCGCGTAAAGAGCGCCGTACGAGCCGCAATAGAGCCGTTTTCAGCCACAATATTGTCACCCGCAAAAACAAGGTCGGTAGTCGACTCGCCCTCCCCCGCATCTGCGTAGGCGTAGGCGCAATAAAGGCGCGCACTCTGGCTGCACACCAAATCGCGACGATAATCGGCCTTGCCAATTACCTCGTCACTTGCAGAAGGGTTCAAAATTATCGTGGCGCCACCGGTTACTGCCATGGCCGTTGAAGGCGGATTGGGAACCCACAGGTCCTCGCAAATTTCAACGCCTATGACAACGTCCTCGGCGCCCTCGTCTGCACAGCGATATACCAATCCCGCACCAAATGGCACATCTACCTGACCTGCATACGACATCTCATCAGGGCCAAACTCAGGCGCCGGCGCAAACCAGCGCTGTTCATAAAACTCGCCATAGGTGGGGAGGTTTTTCTTAACGGAAAGGCCCAGTAGCTCGCCTGCGCAGCACACGGCAGCACAGTTATAAATTGCGCTCTTATGCGCCACAGGAAGACCAACGGTGAAGAGCAGCGGCACCTCGCATGTCTGCTCAAGCAACCACTCGAGCGCGTGCTCACAGGCACGCAGAAGCGTTTGATCGTGAAAAAGATCAGCGCAGGTATAGCCCGTAAGGCACAACTCGGGAAGCGCCAGGGCACCAACACCCTCTGCGGCTGCCTCGTGCACCGCGTTCAAAATAGCGCGAGCGTTACCCTCTACATCGCCCACACGCAGCTCGGGCGTTGCTGCAGCAAGTCGAAAAAAGCCATCGCCGCGGGCAGGAAGCTCACAGCTACAAGCGCTTACGTCGAGGCTGTCCTCGGGGTTACCCATATTTACTCCTTGAGTTTACGCACGCCATGCCCTACGCCCGCGCACGAGTTCAAAACAATAGTCTTTATAATAGCTGCTCCCCAGCCGCTGCGCAGGGACGATGCCAAAGCCCGCGGAGCAAACAGTCTCCTAAGTGGAGGAATGAAAGCAAAATGAGTAAGCGTGAGTAAGTCATCGCACAGCAATATCACTCCGCTGCATTGCACCAAAACACAGAATGTCGAACGCCGTCATAGGAGTTTCCAAACATTTCGTGACGGTCTCGTGATGCTCAGATGTGAAAGGCGTGAGAGGCGTTCCCTCCAAGCCAAAACGGGGCAACAATCAGACACGCGCATTTTTGCGCTCATCACTTAAACGCACCACTTCTTGCCATGATAGGAAGGTCCAAACATGGCTCTCGATACTTCTGAACACTATACCGACGCGCGCCATACCCGCGTGTATCATCGCGATTCCAAAGACGTAAAAGAGCAGTTCATAGGCCAAACGCAGGCCATTGCTCCCAAGGAAAAACTCTTTGACGGACTCTCAATCCCGCAGATTATTGCCGGTGCCGCAGCAGCTGCTACCTCCGTGGCATTAGCCTCGCACATTGGCATTGCAGGCTCTGTAGTAGGGGCTGCCATAAGCTCGGTAGTAACCGTGGTGAGCTCTCAGGTTTATCGCCGCTTTCTCACCGCCGGAGCGCGCCGTCTTAAGGGCCCTGCCCCCACACCCGGCGTAAACAATGGCTATGTCTCGGACTACGGCTACAGCAAGCGCGCGGCGCAAGGATTCTACGACCGAAAGCCCGCTCGCTACGGAGCACGCGTAGCACCTACCAAATTGCAAGCCCGCGCCGCAGCCGAACGTGCAGCCATGCAGCGCAAGGTGGTTATGTTCTCCGTTGCTGCCGCCGTGCTTGCCGTGACGCTGTGTGCCGGCATTATTCTTTTAAGCACATCGGGCGTTGGTTGGGGCAAACGCATTGACACCCTGTGGCCTGCATCCACATACACGGCAGAAGCTGACGCTGCAATGGATGCCGTAGACACTGATCCAACTACCAGCAGTGATACTGATGCCAACAGCAATCAGGCGCAGACAGATGCCAGTGCGAGCACCGCACAAAATCAGAGTGCAGGCAATGGCTCTGGTACGCAGGCTGCTGACTCGGCTTCGCAGGACAACTCTGCAAGTGATTCTGCAAACACCGACACTGACACCAGCGATAGCAGCACTGATTCTACCCAGAACAGCTCGAGTGACTCAAAAACAGACGCTACGAATACAGGCACCGATACCAACAGCACCGATGCCGCTTCGACCACGACAGGTGCCAAATAGAAAACTTTCGGCAAACAGGTGATGGTACTATAGCTTCCTGAACAACAATAGTAAGGACGCATCATGGCATCATCAAACGCACTTTCGCTTGGCAATCACGTCTATCTCTACCAGCTCTTTTTGAAGGCTATCCCCTGTGGCAAACAGACCATAGCCACCCAGTTTGAAGAGGTCCTTGAGGCCGCAGATTTGCGTGCCGAAGACCTTGGATTTGCCTCGACCCGCGAGCTTCTCGAAGAGCTTGATGACTGCATCAAGCTCACGGTGTTTAAGGGTGGCCGCATCTATGCAACCATCATTGCTCAACCCACATGGGACGAGGCGCTCGCCGCAGGAACTAAGAAGAATGAGAACGCTGGCGCTAAATCGTGGAAGAAAAAGAAGGGCAATAAGTCTCTCAAACCGGTTCGTCCACGCCTTGTTCCCAAGAAGGAAGAGTCGGCGCCTGCGCCGCAGCCTGAGTCTGTGCCTGCAGCAGAGCCTGCACAGGAAACGGAAGCTTCGACAGCAGATGAGCTGACCGAGCCTAAGGTTGTAGCAGTAGACGTGACGCCTGATGACTGTTTAGCCTCTGCTGCAGACAAGATTGAAGATGCAGAAGCTGCACAGGCGCCAGAAAATCCAGAGGATCCAGCTGCATGCAAGCAAGACACCGACAGCACACCTGCAACCAGCTCTGAAGACAAGTCTGCCGAGGTCATCCTCAATGACGCAGAGCAGGAAGCTCCAGCAGCTCCCGAGCCAGAAGCTCCACGCCCAGCCGTAACACTGACCGTGCTCTACGACCCCGACAATGCCAACGCAGGCACTACTACACTCGAATCTACACCTTGCGAGGAGCCGGTTCGCACACAGGCTTCCCAAACTGCACCCGAATCCTCCACTCAAGCCCATGAAAGCACACTGGTCTCGGAACAAGCGAGCGCGCCTGAATCTGCAGCTGCACCTCAAGCAGCAACCCCCGCACAGCCAGTACCCCAGACCTCCGCTTTTGATTTCAGCGGTTACCCCACCGACTTTTCTACCGAAGTCTATTGCTCTGGCCAACTGCTCAGTACGCTTGCTGCGCTACTGCCCCTTGGCGCAGATGCGCTAGGCATCACAGGCGAATACTACTGGATTGCACGCGAGGCGGGCACCATTCAGGCCACCCGCAGTCGCGCCTCTTTCCCGCTCAAATACACCCGCGATGGAGAGCGTCACGAGGTACGCATTGAGATTCGCCGTCGCGCAGGCAACGGAGCCGCATGGGCCATCGAAAGCATCGAGGCTTAAAGTGGGCTAACAGCCAAGCACTACAGCGCGCCCTAAACGAGATGGGCGTAGTCCTGGGTCTG
>CAVJWJ010000020.1:0-14083 GCA_963653375.1 Roseburia sp. CAG:303 | reverse complement strand
GGACTCGTATTCGAATTGGGCGCTAGCGAGAATGACCCTAGGATAGGCCATACTTTGCCTTTAACGTCGAAGCGAACTGGTCGTAATCAGCATAAGCGCCCAATTCTTCCTCACGCTTAGCGGTGAGCATACGCGACAGCAGCCGAGCACGGGCCGCCTCCTCCTGCATCGCCTGATACCGCGCCTCGCTCATACAATGCATAGCCTCGCGACCATTTTTAGTTACCGTGACCTCGGATTCACGCTCGACTAGTTCGACAAACGACGATGTACTTTTCATATCCCTCACGGGAACACAGACAGACATTGGCACTCCCATCCGTTTCGCTTATGCGGCCCAATTATACCACGGCTGAAAGACAGCCAAACATCCAGCAACAGCCAAAATAGAAAGGGCCGGTTAAGCAACAACCGACCCTCCCCGCTTACGCTTGAGCTACAGGCAATGCACTAGTCGCGCGTGAGTTTGCGATGAATACGATGCGGCTGCGCAGCGTCCTCACCCAGGCGTGCCACACGATTTTCCTGATAAGACTCAAAGTTGCCCTCAAACCAATACCAGTTGCCCGGGTTCTCGTCCGTGCCCTCCCACGCCAGAATATGCGTAGCCACACGGTCAAGGAACATACGGTCGTGGCTAATTACTACAGAGCAACCCGGGAATTCCAGGAGTGCAGCCTCAAGAGAAGAAAGTGTCTCAACGTCCAAATCGTTGGTAGGCTCGTCGAGAAGCAGTAGGTTGCCACCCTGCTTGAGCGTGAGCGCAAGGTTCAGACGATTGCGCTCGCCACCCGAGAGCACACCTGCACGCTTCTGCTGGTCTTGGCCCTTAAAACCAAAGCTTGCAACATACGCACGGCTGGGAACCTCAGTCTCCCCTACCTGGATAAAGTCATTGCCGTCAGAGACAACCTCCCAGAGGTTCTTATTGGGGTCGATACCCGCACGATTCTGGTCAACGTAGCTAATCTTGACCGACTCGCCAACCTCAAGGGTGCCGCCGTCAAGCGGCTCCAAGCCTACGATAGTCTTAAACAGCGTAGTCTTACCCACACCGTTAGGACCAATCACACCCACAATGCCGTTGCGCGGCAACGTGAAGGAGAGGTCGTCAATGAGCACGCGGCCGTCAAACTCCTTATGCAGGTGCTCTGCCTCAAGCACCTTGGAGCCCAGACGCGGGCCAACCGGAATACGAATGTCGGTCCAGTCGAGCTTCTGGCTCGCGCGAGCCTCGGCTTCCATCTCCTCGTAGCGAGCAAGACGCGCCTTGCTCTTGGCCTGACGCGCCTTGGGCGAGCTGCGCACCCACTCAAGCTCGGACTCCATGCGCTTAGCAAGCTTGGCATCGCGCTGGCCCTGGGCAGCAATACGCGCAGCCTTGGTCTCCAGATAGGTGGAGTAATTGCCCTTGTAGGGGTACAGATGACCGCGGTCAACCTCGCAAATCCACTCAGCAACGTTGTCTAGGAAGTAGCGATCGTGCGTAACAGCCAGCACCGCACCCGGATAGTTGTGCAGGAAGTGTTCGAGCCAGAGTACCGACTCAGCATCCAAGTGGTTGGTAGGCTCGTCGAGCAACAGCAGATCAGGAGCCTCAAGCAGCAAGCGGCAGAGTGCTACGCGGCGACGCTCACCGCCAGAAAGCACGTTAACCGGCATGTCAGAATCGGGCAGCTGCAACGCGTCCATAGCCTGGCCAAGCTTGGAATCAATATCCCAGCCATCGGCAGTATCAATCTCGTCCTGCAGGCGCGCCATCTCGGCCATCAATGCATCCATGTCGCAGTCGGGATCGCACATCTCTTCGCCGATTTTATTGAATCGATCCACCTTAGCCATGATGTCGCCAAAGGCCAGGCGAACGTTTTCAATTACCGTCTTGTCGTCGTCCAGGGGCGGCTCCTGCTGCAAAATGCCCACGGTGTAACCCGGAGTAAGGCGAGCCTCACCATTGGAGACCTCCTCCAAGCCAGCCATAATCTTGAGCAGCGTAGACTTGCCCATGCCGTTAGGGCCCACAACGCCAATCTTTGCGCCCGGGAAGAAGCTCAGCGTCACGTTGTCCAAAATTACCTTGTCGCCATGCGCCTTACGCGCCTGGTACATCTGGTATACAAACTCTGCCATATCAACTCCGTTTTCTATCGGCTAGCCCGCAAGCTAGCAGCGGGGCTCTTTTACACGGGGGTCATTGTCGCATGTGCAGGCACACTGCGCCCACTCCCTAACGGAAAGACCATGCCCTGCACTATCAGCCAGCGTTATCGCTCAGCACTAGCATCTGCTTTGTGATGTGCATCCTTATTCGCATACATGTGCTCATCAGCCAGCACGCGAACTTCGCTCACCCGTGCAGCATCGCGCGGCCACGAGGCAAACCCGCAGCTAGTACCAACACGAAGCTCCTTGCCGTCAATAATGTACGGCGCAGCAACCGAATCGCAAATGCGGTTCTCCATGCGTTTCACGGCAGCCTCGTCCAAGTCTCCGGTTGCAATAATGGCAAACTCGTCGCCACCAATTCTGAAGGCAAAATCCTCTGTGCGTACACAGTCAACCAGACGCTCGCCAACCTCTTTGAGGAGCTTGTCGCCCACCTCATGACCATGGACATCGTTTACCGGCTTAAACCGATCAAGGTCCAAGAAAAACAAGGTGAACGGAATCTTCTTGCGCTTCTTAATGGTAAGTACCGCATTGAAGTAGCGCTTATTAAACAAGCCAGTAAGAGCATCGGTGTTGGCTTCGTTTTCCAGCTCTTTACGCAGACCAATGTCCTGACCAATCAGCAGCACGCGCTCAAGCTCTCCCTCGGCATCAAAAGCAAGCGGCACTACCGTCATAAGCATGTAAATTGCCTCGGTACGTGAGGCGTACTCCACCTTAATGCGGTCGCCCGTGCGCGTAAGCTCACGCTTTAAGGCGTCGATGCTTAAGAGACGCCCTAGCTTTGCATCGTCAGTATCGGTGAGTACGGTATAGCGATGGTTCAGACCCTCAAGCAGAACCTCATACGAGCCTGTTGGAGGATACAAGTCCCTATCAAGCAAACACTCATGGTAGCGGTATGTCCGTGCATGCACGTCAATAATGGCAAAGCGATCTGCAACGTCAGCAAGTCCATAGAGTGCCTCGCGCGTGAGCTTGCTTTTATACTCGGCTTCCTGGTGAGCCTGTTCCTCCTGAGCCACAATCCTGCGGTACTTCTCGACGATGATTACAGCCACACCCGCAAAGAACACGCAGGCCAATAAAATCAGCGCGATCGAAGTGGCAAGCCGTACGATATTGAGCGTGGAATCAACCGTGCTTGCCTTAACAATGCTCACAACGTTCCAGTTATAGATGCCCATGGGCTGGTAGATGAGGTAGTAATTGGAGCCCGCATACGAGATAAGCGCGCCGCCCTCCCCATCTGCAGATATGCCTTCGGTAAACTCTGCAAAGGTACCGCGCTTAAAACTGGCATTCTTATCCAAAAAGTCCACGACATTTGAAATGTAGCTCGTAACAACAGTCTTGGGCTCGAGCGAAAAGACTACATCGCCGTTTTCTCGTACCACGTAGCAATCACTATTACCGCTGTATACATCGCCCGCAACAAGGCCATAAACATACTCATTGTCATAGCTAACGGCAACGCCTGTATACGAAACACCCTGATACACCACAGGATTCTCGAGAAGCTGGGCAAACACAATCTTGCGCACACCGCTCGATGCCACATAACTGGTGGCAACCTGTCCACCCGTGGCGTACATCTCATCAAAAACGTTGGTAATACTGCCTGCCGTACCGCTCCTACCTGATGTAGTAACAAAGTCATCATTCTCATTAAAGATGTAGAAGTCGCTGTAATGCCATGCCTCTTTAAGGCTGTCGTAGTAGTCCCACACCGAGCTAGCACTAGAAGGTTCCGATGCATATTGCAGGCTGCTTTCCCAGTTGTCCAAAAGGCTCCAATTGCGATTGGCAAAAAGCTCAAAGGTAGTAGCTACCTGGCTATACGTGGTACCGAGATGCTCTGTGCCCTCGCGGAAAAACATACCGTCCAGGTACACATTGAAGCCCGCAAAGCCCGCAACTACCACCACAAGCACAATGCAGGCAATTGCAAATTCTTTTAGGTGCGCGCAAATAAGCTCGAGGGGGTTAATGACAACTTTATGCACGCTGCTTTCTGCATCCGTCTTTATTTCCGCATTCGTTTTTAGCTTTTGCTCTGACGTCTGCTGCGAATTAAGGCGCATTGAGCACCCCCCCCCTCGTCTACGCACGCGCACTGCGTGCATGAAATATTGAGTCTCAAGTATGACAGCCCGCCCGGACACGGAACAGTCTCCATTTTCAGACTAAAAATTTTTCTTGACTCTAGGTATAGCGGCGTTTTAGGGTGGGTACACCAGCCACCGCTGGCAAACAGTGACCGAGCATATTCAGATGAGTTTTAGCGTGTAAGAGGTAGATGGTAGGCATGTTAAGCATGAGCAACCACATACATCACAACTAAATATCGGAAGAGAACTTATAGGCACCTACCTAGGGCATT
This sequence comes from Roseburia sp. CAG:303, assembly GCA_963653375.1. Classification (GTDB taxonomy): domain Bacteria; phylum Actinomycetota; class Coriobacteriia; order Coriobacteriales; family Coriobacteriaceae; genus Collinsella. The sequence goes on along the minus strand of CAVJWJ010000020.1, from coordinate 9,531 downwards.
GCTATCTCGATTTTGCTTCGAGGCCGTCCTGCCGCAGGTCCCTATAGGGCACTTTGTCATGCCAAGACACTACGCTCAGCGAACCTTGACAGCTGCATCTCAAACAACCTCGCTGCAGGCAGCAGCGATGCACAACGCGTGAACTAGCCATAGTTAGCACTCGCAACTAGCACCTCAAACATCAAACAATTTCGAACCTTACATAGAAAGGAGAGAGCCTATGAATAGAGCTCAGATTTCACATACCCAAACGCTCGATCACATGCTTGAAAATGCCCTTGAGGGCACCGTCTCGACCCAGTGCCTTGTCCAAGACATTCGCATCTTAGGCCAAATGGACTACCGCCGCTTTCTTGGATTAAGTAAGGCGCTTGCCCAGAGATGTCGCAAGCATCTAGAAGATGTACGTCTGACTTGGACGGACTTTACCCGACCTGACGTTGACGAGACCCGCCCAAACACCATGGGGTACCTCGCTCACTACATCATGTGCCTTGACGACAGCTACGACTCAATCTGCGCACGAGAGGTAAGAGGAGCCCTCCTGCAAGCTAAGCACGATCTAACCCTGGCACTCATAGAGCCAATGCAGCAATGCTTGGATTCTTACGGGAATACAGGATTTAATACCCCGGCCCGCACCGTGCGTCCAGCACAGCAAGCAACTCGTGCAAACAGAACACACCTGCCGGGCAGCAACTTAAGCCCTCGTGAGCAGCGAGCCTTGGTAAATATCTTTGTACGCGCAGACATCGTCTCGCTTGAGGTTGCCTACCAGGGGCTTGCAGTTGCAGCTCATGACGACAACCTGGCAAACACACTCGATGACAATGCTAAACGCACAAAAGCCTACCTAAGCACAGACTGTGGTGCAGAACTGATAAACCGTCTTAAACGGCTGCGCTGCATGCACTCAGAAACGGCATATGCAGGAGCGCTGTTTAGCGATTTTGTCTACCCCTACATAAGGCCGCTTGCCCTTCTGTATCTCGCAAAGATTTTTGAGCAGAACGAGGCAAGCAATCCCAGCAAACCACTGACCGAACTCGACCAGAGAATTCAGACTGCGCTTGCTTTTTCTACACCTCGAAACCGATAAGGACCTACCTATGAGCGAAGTACCTCACTTTTTTGACACGCCGCGTGTTATGCACGAAACAGCACACGGTATCACCGTTACATCCATCGCCGATGAGATGCTCCAGGCACGCGAAATTGCACTCGTTGGTTCCATCGACCAGGAGCTTGCACACAACATCTGCCAGCAGCTTCGCTATTTGGAGCGCATTGACAGCACAGCCGAAATCACACTCTTTGTAGCAAGCCCCGGCGGCTCCGTATCCGCTGGTCTGGGCATCTACGACACACTGCGCATTATCTCTTGCCCCATACGCACAGTCTGCCTCGACCTGGCAGCGTCCATGGGATCCATCATCTACCTGGCAGGAGACGTGCGTGAGATAGCGCCGCACGCCGAGATTATGATTCACGACCCGCTCATTAGCCAGGGAGCGGGAGGCTCTGCCCTAACCGTTGCAGAAACCAGTAAGCGCCTACTGGAACTCAGGCGCCGCCTTACGCAAATCATGGTTGAGCGCACGGGTCTATCTACCAAGCGCATCCATGCCATGACCAGCAAAGATACCTACCTATCTGCTGAGCACGCCTGTGAGCTTGGCTTTGCCCACCAGATTATCCCCGCACGAAAGGAGCCGCTCCATGACTAATGCTGCTATCCCCTCTCCTATTAGCAGTGCCCACAGTACCACCGGTACCATTGTTGCCCACAAGCGCTATATAAGCACCGACACGCGCCGCACCGGTATCAACAACAACATGCTTGTTATTGGCCCCTCAGGCGTTGGCAAAACACGACACGTGCTCAAGCCCAACTTGCTACAAATGAACTCGAGCTACCTGGTGCTCGATACCAAGGGAACGCTCTGCCGCGAGATGGCTCCTGTGCTTATAGAACACGGATACCGCGTAGAACGCATTAACTTTGCCGACCTTGCCAGCCATACGCAAACCAAAGGCGCTGCTGCACCCGGATGTGGCCTATCTTGGCAGCGCAGTGTCCATGAGGTTGGATACAACCCACTCGCCTTTATCCGCCGCGGAAGCGATGGACGTCCCAACCAGCAAGACATCACGAGCGTGGCAAAAGCGCTCTGCCCGCACGAAGACCAGAAGGAGCCCTTTTGGGATAACGCCGCAGCCAATCTTCTGGCATGCCTCATTGCGTATACCGTTGAGCAACTGCCCAAGTGCGAGCAGAACCTAAGCTCCACCATTAAGCTCCTCGAACATCTGGGTGACGAGGCTACCATTGCCCTGCTCGAAGATCTGGAGGCATTCGACCCAGAGAGCTACGCGCTTACTCTTTGGCGCCGCTACTCTTCTACGCGAACCGCCGAGAAGATGAATGCGAGCATCATTGGCATCTTGGCCGAAAAGATGTTTGCTCTGGGATTTGAAGGCGCCCGTGCTCTTTACGAACACGAAGAGCAAGTGGACTTTGCAAGCCTGGGGCGCGAGAAGCATGCCTTGTTTGTGACGATAGACGACCTGGACCGCAGTCTGGACCCCCTCACAAACCTCTTTGTATCCCAGGCCATCCGCGAGCTTGCCCGCGAGGCTGACCGCAACCCCGCAGGTAGACTGGTGCAACCTGTACGTCTGATGCTCGACGACTTTGCCAATCTCAATATCCCCGACATCGACAACGTGCTCTCTGTGGTGCGCAGTCGAGAAATCTGGGTCACCCTGCTATTGCAGTCCATCAACCAGCTCGAGGCAATCTATGGGCGTCCGCGTGCCATGTCGATTCTTGGAAACTGCGACACACAGCTCGTACTTGCGTTTCAGGATTTTGAAAGCGCTGAGGCCTATGCACAGCGCGCGGGAAAGCTGCCAGCCTCGCTCTTTGCTACCCCACACGAGCACGTCTGGCTCTTTGTTCGAGGGTGTCAGGCAGAAGAGGTGGCGGCATACAAGCTTAGCGAGCATCCAACTTACCAGGAGCTACCCGAAGCGCGTCAGCTCAAAGCTCATCCCTTGTCTTGGGATTCCAACGAGCCTGAGTTTGAAGAGCTTGAGCTGGATAGCAGCGACCTGACGCGCGTTGCTTAGAGAATCTCTACAGCACCGTCTTTAACGGTAAGGCCCATATTGCCCGAGAGCAGATCATCCAGAAGAGTTCCCACCAGCTCAAAGCGCCAGCCATCGCGCAGGGGACTCTTCTCGGGATGCTCCATGTACGAGACAAGCTCATCGCGACTTGCAATGATAGACGTAGCCACACCAGAACGCTCGGAGACCAGGCGGATGAGGGCATACATGAGGTCACATACGCTCTCCACCTCAGGCGAAGGCGCGCGATGCGGACGATTGATCTGCGGAAGCTTAGCCGTAGGGCAATTGCGTCCGCGCTCGATAGCTACCAGTGCAGCATCCACGTCAGCTTCGGAAAGCTGCTCGGTACCACGCGTACGACGGAAGTCGTCCACCGTAGTAGGCACGCGCTTTACCAGCGCAAGTAACACCTCGTCAGACATAATCCACTTGCGCGGCACATCGCGGCGCTCTGCACGGCGCTCACGCCAAGCAGCCAGCTCACGTGCCACCGCAAGCTGACGGCGTGTGCACGAATTAATGCGCTTCACGCGCTTGAAGACCGTCTTAGGATCTACCACATAGTGGTCAAGCGAGATCATGGGGCGCAACTCATCGAGAACCCAGCTCGCGCGTCCCAGCTCGTCCAAGCGCTCGATAATAACGTCAAAAGCCTGAATGAGGTAACGCACATCATCCACCGCGTACTCAAGCTGCAGGTCACTTAAGGGTCTGCGCGACCAGTCGGTCAGAGACTCCGTCTTAGGCAGATCCACATCACAGAAAGCATGAACCAAACCGTTGTAGGAAATCTGCACGCGCTCGCCCAAAAAGGCAGCGGCAACCTGCGTATCAAAGATGGGAGTAGGCAGCACGTTCAGCGCGTGGTAGAGCACTTCCATATCCTGCGAGCAGGCGTGAAACACCTTGAGCGTGTCCTCGTCGGTCATAAGCTCCGCGAGCGCCGACAGGTCATCGATTGCAAGAGGATCGATAACCACGCACTCCTCGGGCGTTGCAGCCTGAACCAAACACAGGCGCGCGTGGTACGTACGCTCACGCAAAAACTCAGTATCAATCGCCACGGCATCGAATGTAGCAGCGCGCTTACAAAACGCGCAAAGTTCCTCAGATGTGGAGATGTACATGCCGCTCCCGTGATGATGGTTGATGCCCGCGTGTGCAGGGTAGGATATCGCTATTCGTAACTATACAAGGCTTTTCAGTGAACGGAAACCAATCGCATGCGCTGCTTGATCATCCATAACCCCGCCTCCGGTACCCGCTCTGACGAAATCTACGCCTTTGCCCATGCTCTTGCTCAGGGTGGAGACGAGATAACTATGCGCTTTATTGGGGACGGTATGGAGCCCGAAGACGCCACGCGCGATGTTCGCAGCTTTGACCGCGTGGTAGTCTCGGGCGGCGATGGCACCGTCTCTAACGTGCTGGATTGCATGCGCGACACCCATGTACCGGTGTTGATTTTCCCCTCGGGAACCGCCTGCCTGTTCTTTAACAACATTGGCAACGCGCCCGAGGCAGCCGCCCTTGCCAAGGCCTGCCGCCGCGGCCGAACCGTTCCCATAGACATGGGTGAGCTCTTCTGGAATGACGCCGAGGGCAACCCACAACGTCACGGTTTCATCATTATTGCCGGCTCTGGTTTTGACGCCGCCATTATGGAAAAGGCCGCTCCCAACAAAAATGAGATTGGCGAGATTGCCTACGTGCTCTCTGCGCTTGCCACACCCAACCCTCAGGTTGCGCACTTTAAGATTGAGCACGACGGGCAAGTTGATGAGCTTGATGGCATTGGTTGCATGGTAGGCAACACAGCCGTCATCCAAAACGACATTAACCTCTTCCCCGACTGCCGTATGGACGATGGCATGATTGACATTGCTGTTATTGAACCGGTTGCCACCGTACAGTTGCTGCCCACTCTGTTGGCTGGCGTTTTGGACCCCGCAGGCAAGGGAATTGGCCGTCCACAGTTCAAGATTTTCCAGGCACACGAGGCCAAGATCACCTGCACACCTTCGCTTGGTATGGAGTATGACGGCGAGCTTTTGCCCAATACTTCTGGCATCTTTGGTGCCCGTGCATTGCCTAAGTGCCTTGACGTTATCATCGACGATTTTTCGAAGCTCAACCCCGATAAGCAGTAAAACGCCTGCTTGGAGCCTATGCGCGGCGCCGCTGTAGACAGGTTTTAGCACTACTTTTAGCACGACCTGAGCACGGTCGCCGAAACATATACGAAACAGTTGTTGCGTCCGCACTTCACTGTGCTATAGTGCAGCGCAACACAAACCAACGCTTGATATCCGAAAGGAGCCACCAACATGATTAAGTCCATTAACAACTCCGTCATGAACTGGTGGTGGCGTGATGCGTATACGGTCGGTCGACTGTGAGTCCCTCACGCCAAAAATAGCTCCTGGCAGATGATGAGGCCTCCGGTTTCGACCGGGGGTCTTTTTCTATTTAAAGCCCGCCCGCACCGCGCATCACGCGCCTCCGTTCCCCTTGATGTACTAGGCCACACACGCCTCAACCCCGAAAGGTTTTTACCATGGCTTCCAACGCAACCACACAACCTCGCACCGTCTCTACCATCGATCGCGGCAAGCTCGACATCCGTGCGCTTGTCCTGCTAGCTATCCTGCTTGCCGCTGGCTTTATCCTCAACTTCACGGTAGGCAAGGCAATTTCTGGCCTCACGGGCGGCATGATTAGCCCCGAGTTCATCATCTCCGCCTTCTGCCTCACCATTCTTGTAGTGCGCCCCAACGTTGGTCAGGCACTCATCATTGGCCTTATCTCTGCTGCCGTAATTCAGATCACCACCACCTCGCCGTTCATTGACTTTGCTGCCGAGGGCATTGCCGCCATGCTGATGGCCGCCATTGTTAACGCTGGCATGAAGGGTAGCGCTCGCAGTGTCGTGCCTGCTATTGGCACCTTTGTAACCACCGTGGTTTCGGGCTGCATCTTCATGGTTATCAAGATGGCCATGCTGGGCCTGGTAACCGAGCTGGCCGCCGCCATGCTCCCTGTAGTCTTTGCCACCGCAGTCTTTAACGCCGTACTTGTTGGTGCCCTGTACCTGCCCATCAAGAAAGCTCTGAAGCTTGCCGACTAGCTTCTTGTATATCCAATTGCCTACCGTCCACCTCTACCTTTATTCATAAGTGCTTTAACCCAAAGCAAACCAACCTTGAAAGGAACCCATCATGTCTGACAACAACGCTCGCACCGTCTCTTCCGAAGCCAACTCCCGCGGTCTGCTCGACATCTCTTCGCTTGTATTGCTTGCCGTCCTTCTTGCTGCTGCCCTGATTCTCAATATGACACTCGGCAACGCTCTTGCCATGACAGGTATCAAGCCACAGTTCATCATTGCCGCTTATGCACTTGCCATTCTGCTCACCCGCGCCAACGTACCTCAGGGCATTATCTACGGCCTGCTTGCCGCAGCCGTCACCCAGCTCTCCACGTCTATCCCGGGTCTGAACTTCCTGACCGAGGCTGTTGGCGCTCTGGTTATGGTTGCACTCGTTGCCTCTAAGCTTGGCGGCAAGGTTAACCCGCTCATCGCTGCTTTTGCTGCCACCCTCGTTTCTGGTGCATTGTTTGCTATCGTAGGCACGCTTATCATGGGCTTTGGCATCGAGGCTGCACTGCCCAAGGTTCCCGTTGTTCTGAGCACCGCCGTCTTTAACGCCGTGGTTGTACAGGCTCTCTACATCCCGCTTGCTAAGGTGCTCAAGAAGTAACAACAACCCCCTATTCATTACCCACTACGAGAGGCACGCATGGAAACGATTATTGAAGTCGAAGACGTCTCCTTTAGCTACGGCGAGTCTGAGACCTTAGCCCTTAAGCACGTCTCGCTTGACGTGCAGCCAGGTGACTTCATCGGCATCATTGGACCTTCCGGCGCCGGCAAGTCCACACTCGCCGCATGCCTCTCGGGTGCTATCCCCCACCACTATGGCGGCAAACTCTATGGCGCCGTGCGCGTCGAAGGTCACGACACCTGTGAGGTCTCGCTCACCGATATTTCGCAGGTAGTTGGCAGTGTTTTGCAAGACATTGACACGCAGATGGTAGCCTCGGTTGTAGAAGACGAGCTGCTCTTTGGTCTTGAGAACTTTGGCGTTGCCCACGAAGAAATTGAGGAACGCATTGCATCAACCCTCAAAACCGTAGGCATTACCGACCTGCGCGACCGCGAGATTGCCACGCTCTCGGGCGGTCAGAAGCAAAAGGTTGCCATCGCCGCCATCCTTGCCATGCGCCCTCGCGTTCTAGTGCTCGATGAGCCTACCGCAGCGCTTGACCCCGCGAGCTCCCAGCTGGTATTTGAAACCCTGCAGCAGATTAATCGCGAGCAAGGCATTACCGTTGTAGTAATTGAGCAGAAGGTGGCGCTGCTTTCTACATTCTGCAATCGCATTGTGGTGCTTGATGGTAGCAAGGTTACCCTCGAAGGAGCTCCGCAAGACGTGTTCTCACACGCAAGTGAGCTCAAGCAGATGGGCGTAGACAGTCCGCGCGTTGCCCGTATTTCCAACAGCCTTGCAGCCGCCGGTTTAGCGCCTCAGAACACGCCGTGCCTTACCGTTATGCAAGCAGAGGAGCTTATCAAACGCGTTGTGGGCGAGGCGGGGCGCACTTTCGCTCCAACCGATGGGCCTACCACGTCTCCTCATGCTCCTGTACGCATTCATGCGCAAACAGGCGAGCCTCTTTTGCACTTTGACCATGTGAGCTTTGCCTACCCCGCAGGTGGAGCTGCTGTTAAAGATTTGAACCTCACCGTCTATCCCGGTGAGCTGGTGGGTCTTGTTGGCCAAAACGGTGCTGGCAAAACTACCCTTACCAAGCTGCTCACCGGTCTGCTTAAGCCTGCCTCAGGCAGCGTATCGGTAGCGGGACTGGATACGCGCACCACCCCCACCAGCCAAATTGCTCGCCAGGTATCAACACTCTTTCAAAACCCTGACCACCAGATTTGTAAAGAGACTGTACTTGACGAAATTGCTTTTGGTCTGGAGCTTCGCGGAGTAGATTCCACCGAAGCACGTAACCGCGCCCGCACCGTGGCCGAACGCTTTGGCCTGCCACTTGAGGAGGCGCCTTTCTCGCTCTCGCGCGGTCAGCGCCAGATGGTGGCACTTGCAAGCGTGATTGTGGTTGAGCCCAAGATTATCGTGCTTGATGAGCCCACAAGCGGCCTTGACTACCGCGAGTGCATGACCGTTATGAACACCGTGCGCGACATGGCCGAACGCGGCTGCGCCGTTATCATGGTCTGCCACGACATGGAAGTGGTCTCGGACTTTGCCGAACGCATTGCCGTTATGGCTGGCGGGCGCATCCTTGCCTGCGGAGAAACAGGCCCTATCTTTGCCAATGAAGCACTTATGGAGCAAGCCTTTGTAGCTCCGCCGCAAGTCATAGACCTTTCTCGCCGCCTTTCTACCAGTGTTTCACCAGCCTTTGCTGGCATAAGTGAGGTTGCCGACATCGTGCGCATTACCAAGGAGATGGTCCGCCGTGGTTAACGTTATCGACTACATGCCGGGTACCACGCTGCTACACAAGCTCAATCCTGTGACCAAGCTCGCCCTGGCCGCGGCTATCATCATTGCAACCTTCTTGGCAAACACCTATGTGGCGCTCATTGGCCTGCTTGTACTCACCCTTGCGCTGGGCGCCTATGCAGGCGTACTTAACCGACTGCTCTCTTTGCTTAAGTTGCTGGTTCCTTTGGCGCTTATCATGTTGGTACTACAGCTTGCCTTTGTGCGCCAGGGTAACACGCTTTTTGCGTTTGTGACCGACACAGGCCTGCTTACCGGATCAAAGGCTTGCTTGCGCCTGCTCGGCGTAGCCTTGCCGCTCATCCTCATGCTCATGGTTACCAAGCTCACTGATTTGGCCAACGCCTGTGTAGAAAAGCTCCATGTGCCCTACCGCTACGCGTTTACCTTTACAACAGCCCTGCGCTTTGTGCCCGTATTCTCGCAAGAGATGAACGCCATCATGGAAGCGCAGACAGCACGCGGTGTTGAGTATGACACCAAGAACCCCTTCAAGAAGCTCAAGCTCATGCTCCCCTTGTGCATTCCTCTGCTTATCTCGAGCGTTGGCAAGACCGACTCCGCAGCGCTTGCCGCCGAACAACGTGGTTTTTACCTGCGCAATCGCACAAGCAGCTACAAGCGCTATCCCTTTGCCGCACGCGACGTGGTAATACTTGTCTGCTGCGTGGCCCTTGTTGTGGTAGGCGCGCTGCTGTAAGAAAGCCCACTGCAAAACGTCGTGGGAACGCCACGCTAAAGCAAGCTGCCTTCCGCTACCATAGCGAAGACCAACAACGAAGGGACTCCCTATGGCACGCCG
>CAVJWJ010000019.1:0-25397 GCA_963653375.1 Roseburia sp. CAG:303 | reverse complement strand
GGCGCCGCTGACCGGTGGACGGCGCTTTTCCCGTTTGTAAGGGCCTTGTGTTCCTGGCTGCGGGTGAAGTGCTATTGCTCAAGTGGGTTTTAGATTCACAAGAGCGCGAAAAGTGAGCGTCGTGAGGGTATCCTCGCGGCGCTTTTTTGGTTTGGGGCGTCTCTGCGATATATCTGCTTTCTAATCTTGTGCAGCTCAGCAAGAGCATCCTGCGCCACAATGGACACTATGTTTACTCTTTTTCTTCTTGGAAATATTGCCTCAGGTAAGTCGTATGTCGCTCGCTATTTTGAGTGTCATGGAGCCATGCGTATTGATCTTGACCAGATGGCAAAGGATATGTATCAACCAGGTTCTCAGGTTGTTGATGACCTCTGTGAACACTTTGGGTTTGATGTTTTAGATGAGTCGGGTTGTATCTGTAAATCTATTCTCGCTGAGCGTGCCTTTTCTTCTCCTGAAGAAACTGATGCCTTAAATGCCATTGTGCATCCTGCTTTATTGCAGCAGCTCTCTTCTCGTTTGCTGCCTACCTGCTGTACGGTAGAGGAGCCGAGGCATACGTTTACTGTTGTTGAAGTTTCGGCTCCTAAGTCTTTTTGTGATGCCTTTCCTTTGGCTGACGAAATCATGTTGGTAACTGCTCCGTATGAGCTTCGCAGAGAGCGTGCTCATGAGCGCGGTATGAGCTATGAGGATTTTGAGCGTCGAGCACGCTTGCAACAGAGCGAAGAGGAGCTCGGTGCCTTCGCTCATGTTATTGTTGACAACTCGTCTGATATTTCTGCGCTTGAGCTTCAGCTTGATGCATGGCTAGAATTGCATGGCTTTGCAAAGGAGGCGACCCATGACTACGCTTAAACCTGTTCGCCTGTTTGCTTGGTACCGTGTGATACCTATGGCTTTTGTCCTCCTTTTTGGCATCGCCTCGTTTTTGTATTCATATGCTCCGGCTCCGCTGCTGCGTTTGCTGTATCCACTCTCTTATGAAGATCAGATTTTAAGCTCAAGCACATCACATGGGGTTGATCCTTACCTTGTGTGTGCTGTGATTGATACTGAGTCGAGTTGGGACTCTGATGCAAAATCGCAGAGTGGAGCTCGTGGGTTGATGCAACTTATGCCTGAGACCGCCCAAGATATGGTTGATTTGGGACTGGTTGATGCCTCGTACGACTCAAGCAATCTTGAGGATGCAACAACCAATATTGAGTTTGGCTGCGCGTATCTTTCGTATCTCATATCGTTTTTTAATGGGTCAACTGAAAAGGCTATTGCTGCTTACAACGCCGGCATGGGTAATGTGATGGCGTGGTCTCAGGAAGAAAGCTCGCTTGAAGAGTCAATTAAGTTTCCCGAGACGCAGGCGTACTTGGCAAGAGTTATAAATGCTCAGGATCGATATCAGGATTTGTATCCCCAGAATTTCAACGGATAGGCGGCGTGTTCGGTGACTGAGTTTGAGGTTGAGCGTGTTGGCGGCGAATTAAAGCGATTTGGAGCAACGGGAGAAGATCCTCAATTTGAGGTTGTAGCGCCCTATGAGCCGTCTGGAGACCAGCCACAGGCCATTGCGTCGCTTGTGCAGGGAGTGGAGACAGGAGACCGCTTTCAGGTTCTTCTGGGCGTGACTGGCTCTGGTAAGACATTTACCATGGCCAAGACTATTGAGGCGGTGGGAAAGCCGACTCTTGTTATGGCACCCAATAAGACGCTTGCTGCACAGCTTGCAAGCGAGCTTAAGGAGTTTTTCCCACATAACGCCGTTGTCTACTTTGTCTCGTATTACGACTATTACCAGCCCGAGGCTTACGTTCCGCAAAGTGATACGTACATTGAGAAGGACTCTTCTATTAATGAAGAGGTGGAGATGCTGCGTCATCAGGCTACTGCATCACTGCTTTCGCGCCGCGACGTGATTGTTGTGGCTAGTGTTTCGTGCATCTATGGTATTGGTAGTCCTGAGGACTATGCGGGTTTGGCGCCTAACGTAGATAAGAAGCAGCCGCTTGAGCGCGATGACTTTATTCATACGTTGATTGATATTCAGTACGATCGTAATGACTATGATTTGTCACGTGGAACGTTTCGTGTGCGCGGAGACGTTGTGGATGTGTATCCGCCCTATGCAGAGCATCCGCTGCGCTTTGAGTTTTTTGGCGATGAGGTAGAGCTTATCGCTGAGATAGACGAGGTTACTGGCGAGTTATTGCGTGAGTACGATGCGGTGCCCGTGTGGCCCGCCTCGCACTATGTGACAGAGAAGCCAAAGGTTACCGCTGCTCTGAAGACTATTGAAGAAGAGTGCGAGCAGCGTGTTGCTGAGCTAAAAGCATCAGACAAGCTGCTTGAGGCACAGCGTTTGCAGCAACGCACAGACTATGATCTTGAGCTGCTGGAGACCATGGGATTTTGTACGGGCATCGAGAACTATTCGCGACACTTGGATGGTCGTGCTCCTGGTGAGCCTCCGTTTACGTTGATTGATTATTTTCCCAAAGACATGTTGTGCATCATTGACGAGAGTCATGTAACGGTGCCACAGATTAGAGGCATGCATGAGGGGGATCGCTCGCGTAAAGTAACGCTCGTGGAACATGGATTTCGTCTGCCTTCTGCATTGGATAATCGCCCCTTGCGTTTTGACGAGTTTGAGGCGCGTATTCCTCGGTTCATTTATGTCTCGGCCACGCCGGGTGACTACGAGTTGCGGGTGTCTCAGAATAATGTTGAACAGATTATTCGTCCCACGGGCTTACTTGATCCCAAGATTGACGTGCGCCCGGTGCGCGGACAGATTGACGACCTGCTTGATGAGATTAAGGAGCGCGTGGCTCGTCATGAGCGCGCGCTGGTAACAACGCTTACTAAACGTATGGCCGAGGATTTGACGGATTACCTCTTGGATGCCGGCGTAAAGGTGAACTACATGCACTCTGACACGGCAACGATGGACCGCGTTGAAATCCTGCGTGATTTGCGCCAGGGTAAGATCGACGTGCTGGTAGGCATCAATCTGCTGCGTGAGGGCCTTGATTTGCCTGAGGTTTCGCTCGTGGCTATCTTGGACGCCGATAAGGAAGGCTTTTTACGCAATCGTCGTTCGCTGATTCAGACGATTGGTCGTGCCGCTCGTAATGCGGAGGGCGAGGTCATCATGTACGCGGATACGGTGACCGATTCGATGCGTGAAGCGATTGATGAGACAGCACGCCGTCGCGCGATTCAGATGGCGTATAACGAAGAGCATCATATTGAGCCTAAGACAGTGCGAAAGGCCATCAACGATATCTCGAGTTTTATTGCCGAAGCAACGGAAAATGTTGGGAAACGTGATCGCGCTCGAGGCGATTCGCTGGGGCATGGCGCATTCTTTACGCCGGCATCTACAGAGCATGAGGCTGAGTCGCTTGAGCTTGAGGAGTCGGCACAGCTACCGCAGAGTTTGCTGGATATGCCGGCAGATGAGCTTGCTCGTGTGATTTCTGGCATGGAAGACGATATGCGTGCTGCGTCGGAAGCTATGGACTTTGAGCGGGCGGCACAGCTACGCGATGCCATTGTGCAGCTGAGAGCACTTGCTGGCGGCGAGAGCGAAGAGGAGATTATTGAGCGTCTGCGTAAGAATGCTCGCAAGGGTTCTGCGTTTGGTGGCGGGCGCAAGCGCACGGGCTTTAAGGGTAAGCACATCTAGTACGAGGCTTGCTCTGGCGGGTGTGGGGCTGCGTGATGTTCAGGAGTTCAGGTGCGGGCTGTTCGGTCCTGTAGGGCAGATAACGCTTGTATGCGAGTGGAAATCCTTGCACGGTCCGCGCGAGAAGTGATGTGTCGGGTTTTGTAGCCCTTGCCTACGCGTTCTGGGCGGAAAGGTCGTCTATGAGCGCCTGCGCACAGCGAAGGCCATCGGTGGCTGCGCTCATGATGCCTCCCGCATAGCCAGCACCCTCACCGCATGGATAGAGTCCAGGTGCGCCAATGGCATGACAGGTTTTATCACGCATAACAGTGACGGGCGAACTAGAGCGAGATTCTACGGCAGTGAGGACCGCTTCGGGATTATTAAAGCCATGAAGCTTGCGGTCGAGAGCCGGAATTCCTAGACGAAGTGTTTGTGCCACGTGCTGAGGCAGGCAGTCATCTATTTCTGTCCAGGTGACGCCAAGAGGATAGGTAGGGGAGATACGACCAGCGCTTGAGCTGGGGCGATGCTCAAGAAAGTCTCCAACAAGCTGCGCGGGGGCATGGTAGTCGCTTCCGCCCAATTCAAAAGCAGTTTGTTCACATTTGCGTTGTAAGGCAACTCCGGCTAGGGGGTTATCGCCTTGCAGATCATCCGGGTTGATATTTACCAATAACGCTGCGTTGGCATTTGAGCCAACGCGTGCATAGAGGCTGGCTCCATTGGTAACAACGCCGCCTGCCTCAGAGGCTGCGGCAACAACCTGACCTCCTGGGCACATGCAGAATGAGAAGAGGCTGCGCCCATTTGGCAGATGGGCGACAAGTTTGTAGGGAGCGGCACCTAGAGCTGGATTACCTGCTGCAGAACCATACTGTGCTCGGTCAATGTCGCGTTGTAGGTGCTCGATACGCACACCCATGGCGAATGTTTTGCGTGAGAGCATGAAGCTGCGGCGCTGAAGAAGTTCAAATACGTCTCGAGCGGAATGTCCACAAGATAAGATGAGCTGGTTGGTAGCTAAGGTCTCTTCGCAACCATTTGAATCGGTAACAACAATGCTGTGAATAGAGCCATTTGGTTTACGCTGAATATCGGTCAGACGGCATCCAAAGCGGACTTCGCCGCCAAGATTTTCGATGCGCTTAACAATATTCGTTACCACGATGGGTAGAATGTCGGAGCCAATATGAGGCTTTGCGTCCCAAAGAATCTCGCGCGGCGCACCAGCTTGTACAAGTGTTTCTAAGATAAGACGATGCAGCTGGTTTTTTGTTCCTGTAGTGAGCTTGCCATCCGAAAACGTGCCAGCGCCTCCGAGGCCAAATTGAATATTGCTTTCGGGGTTGAGCGTTCGCGTGGTGTAAAAATACTCAATATCGGTAGTGCGGCGCGTGGCATCCTGACCGCGTTCGATAAGAAAGGGAGCTAGGCCCGCCTGAGCGAGAGAAAGCGTGGCAAATAGTCCTGCGCAACCGGCACCAACAACAATAGGTCGAAGCGAGGGGCGTAGGGCTTCGGCAATCGGCGAAGGATATACAGACTTGGCGTCGTTAACAATGCGGACGCGGCGTTTTGCGCTGCTGCCGAGGGATGCAACAAGCTTTTGCTCGTCGATGCGCGCGGATGTCTCGATGCGCGCGCTGAGGATGAAATGGACATCGCGCTTTTTGCGGGCGTCCACCGATTTACGATGCAGGGAGATATGGGTGATGTCTGCATCAGATAGATTGAGTAATGCTTGAGCTTCGCGTTGGCATGCGGCTATGCATCCAGACTCTGTGGCGCCTTCTTTGAGTGACGCATTGATTTCGGTGAGTTCGAGCATTGTTGGTTCCTATCAAAGTGCGACTGCGGCCATGCCAGCGCAGATACCGCTTGTCCAGGCCCATGCTAGATTGAAGCCGCCACAGTCGGCATCCATATCAAGGGCTTCTCCACAAACGTAGAGGTGCTGTTTGGACTTGACTTCAAGGGTTTCGAGGTCCACTGCATCAAACGGTATGCCCCCCTGGCGAACCTGCGCACTTTTGAGCTCTGTTGGTTCGCTGACTTGGAAATGCAAGTGCTGCACGAGGTGTGCGAGTGCTGTGAGGTTTCCGTGGTAGGTGGGCGCGATGAGTCGCGCCAGCTGTGGAGCAAAAAGGCCATCGAACCAGTGCGGATTTGCGGGAGTGATAGGCGCAAGGAGCTCTTGACGCTTTTTAAGTTTGGTAAGCAAGGCTTCTTCAGACATGTCGGCAAAAAGATTGAGCTCGATGATATCTCCTGGGTATGCACGACGAGACATATTAAAGGCCGCGATACCTGAAATGCCGTAGCTGCGAAAGAGTGCTTCGCCGAATTCTTCCCAGACAGGCGAATTGTTGTGCAGAAGGGTAAGCCCTGCATCAATGCGCAGGCCATCTAGTTCTTTGAGCGCTTGTTCACTCAACTCAAGGCCACCAGCAAGGGGGCAGAGGACGGGCTGCTCTGGTAGATGGTTAAGGTTAAAAATCTGGGCTGTTTCTTCACTCTTTCCGCCAACTGCCAAAATGCAGTGCTTGGCAGTGACTACCTGGCGCTGCAAAGGTGCTGTGTTCAGAGCTTTACGGCGCCGTCGCAGGTCTGTTTTGTCTGAGGGCTGCGTCGCAGGGAATGGCTGCTTTGGAGTCTCAGCCGTAAGCCGCCAATGAGTGGCTGAGAATTCAGCTGCAATAACGTGCGAACCGAGCATAGCTTTGACACCTGCTCGATTTGCAGCTCCTACCAGTGCATCACGCACAGATTCAGCACGTTTGCTTTTGGGGTAGAGTCGGTCATTTTCGGCAGTGAGTTCAATGCCAACAGACTCAAAGAAGGCACTTAGCCCGTCTTCAGGATGCTCTCCCATAACGGTGCGTGCAATTTCTGGGTGCCGATAGTGAATGGAATCAAGATGGGCATTCGAAAGATTGCAGCGGCCATTGCCGGTGGCAAGAATGGGCAGGCCATAGGCAACATCCTTCTCGATAATGAGGGTAGATGCTCCTGTGCGTGCTGCAGTAATGGCAGCGGCGAGCCCTGCAGCTCCGCCGCCAATTACTGCAATATCGTATGTGGTAGAAGTGCCCAAAGTGTCGCTTTTGCGCTGTGCTATGCCTGGCAGGCTGTTACGGCAGCAGGCAGAAAATCTTCGGGCAGTGCTTCCTCTAATGTGCCAGTATCGCAAGCGGCGGCAAGTGCAGGGTTGATGGGCAAGCGCCCTAGGATATCTAGCCCATATTCTGCTGCTACAGAATCAAGCTTACTAGTGCCAAAGACTTCAATCTTGCGTCCGCAGTCGGGGCATTCCACATAGCTCATATTCTCAACGATGCCCAGGATAGGAACATCCATCTTCTGGGCCATGTTTACAGCCTTAGCCACGATCATCGATACCAAGTCTTGCGGGCTTGTGACAATCACAATGCCGTCAACAGGGAGGCTCTGAAATACCGTGAGAGCTACATCGCCTGTGCCTGGAGGCATATCGACCAGCAGGTAATCAAGCGGGCCCCAGGAGGTCTCACTCCAAAACTGACGAATGGCGCCAGAGATAACCGGCCCTCGCCAAAGTACGGGGTCGGTTTCGTTTTCGAGCAGAAGGTTGGAAGACATGATATGAATGCCGCTTTCGGTAACCTCGGGAAGCATAAGGTTACCCAGCGTGTGCACATGGCGGCCACTCATGCCAAACATCTTGGGGATAGAGGGGCCAGTGATATCGGCGTCAAGAATGCCCACTTTGGCACCCGTGCGCGAAAGCTCGCAGGCGAGAGCTCCGCAGACGAGCGACTTTCCTACGCCGCCTTTACCAGAAAGCACGGCAATGACGCGCTTGGCCTCAGAGAGGCTGTTTTCCTCAAACTGTTGAGGCGCGGTCTGGCCGCCTGCAGCTGCTGCATGCTCGCAACCCATGTTGAACTCCTTTTAAGACAAGGCCGTAGTGGCGCGGCCTGGATGATTCAGCGGCCCTATTGTACCTGCTCGATGTAGCTAGAGCTTCTCTACAAAGTTGAGGTACTGCATACGGCGAATGTGGTCGATTACCGTGGCGTAAGCGCTTTGCGTATCGGTAATCGAGTAAACGCCGCCATCGGAGCCTAGGTACTTGTTTGCGGAGAGGGCGGGCACATCGTCGCGCGTGGCAAGAAGTGCCTTCTGATAGTCGGTGAGCGGAGCGCCAATGAGGTCGAGCACGCGAGCGGAAAGCTCGGAAGCACCGATGGTCTCATCCATGCTGATTTGCTCACAGCCGGCAACATCGTAGTTTGCCCACACAAAGTAGGTGGAATTGTAGAGACGTGCAGCATGCGTAAAGCTGTCTTCGTCAGTAAACAACTCGTTGTTCATGGCAGACGAGACGGTAGGCTGGTGGTCTCCGTAGAATACAAGTACCACCGGGAGGTCGAGCTGACGCAACTGCTCCATGAACCAAGAGAGATCCTGGTCGGCCTTATTAATGCAGGTGAGGTAGACGTTCATCTGCGTATTGGTATCGTCAGAAAGACCATCGACGTAGTAGTGCGTCAGATCTTCTTCTGGAACACTGCCGGCATCGTATCCGCCATGGTTTTGCATGGTGACATCGAGCACAAACTGCGAACCAGGGTTGTCCTGGAGCTTCTCGAGAATCTTCTCGTATGTGGCAGCATCGGTAACGCCGGAGTGATAGGTAGGCGCACCTTCAAAGTCGTCAATATCCAAAAACTCAGAGAAACCGAGACGCTTGTATGAAGTGCGACGATTCCAATTGTCTGGCAGATTGGGGTGCATGGCGTGCGTTCCATAGCCTTGAGCTGCAAGCTGCTTGGCTAGGCTATCAACATTGGTGAGGTTGTAGAGACTGTAGGGGCACTTGTCGCCACCAAGGAAGGCTAAAGAATCGTTTGTTAGATACTCAAACTCGGAGTTAGCGGTACCGCCGCCCGTGATGGATACGTAGAGGGTGCCGCGAATGAGAGCATCAGAGATGGAGTTGTAATAGGCGGGGCCCGTGTAGCCTACGTTGAGGAGTGCTTCGTAGAAGGAAAGGTCGGTGAACGTCTCGTTCATGACGGTGATAACCGTTGGCTTGAGCTCGTTGTACTGTGCCACAGCGGCCTGACGCTCAGCAGTAGCTCCACGGCCAGCGTCGTATTGTGCGGCGAGCTCCTCTTGGATAGACAGGGCATCTTCGTCGGTATAGTTGTCGGGCTGCTCAATCTCAAAGTTCTGCGCAAAGGCAGTAAACGTAGGAATGAAGCCAAGACTTTGGTAGGAGCTGATAGGCCACCAACGGTTATAGGTAAAGCCAAGCTCGTCTTCGAGCTTATAGTTTTGGAAAGCGCTGGTACCTGCAGTCCAAACAACGAGGGCGCACAGGAGATTTACACCCACATTGAGCAAAAGCGAGCGCAGATGCTGAGGGCGTGCTGGGGATATGAGTGAGAGCAGGCTGACAGCTGCCATTGCCCAAGAGAGGGACTGAATGATATTGGAGTTAAACGTAAACGTGTAGCCGTCGCTTACCGCTGCTGCTGTTTGGATGGCAAGCAGGTCACTGGGCAAAAGGGCCGTGCCTTTGAACTTAATAACAAAGTGCTCGGCGATGCCCAGGCCGCAGCATGTAATAACAACAAGACAACACGCAGCACCAAAGCGTTGCCCTAAGAAGTAGAGAAGCGTCATAAAGATGAAAACAATGGCTATTGCCACAAAGATGAATGCGTAAGGAATCTCGTCGAGATGCGCACTGTTGCATGCGGTTTCGAGCGAGATGACCGAAAGTATGGACGCTACGACTATGGCGAGCATGTCGCGTCCGGCGCGGATAAGATGCGGTGCTGCGCCTTGGTTGCTATTAAGCCAAGTAAGTACGGGACGACGCAGAACAACAAGGCCGCCAGCTGCAATTGCTACGGCGGCATTGATGCTTAATGAAGAAGCGTCTGCCCAGCAGATGCCCTTTGAGCCCCAGACAATGATAAGAATCTCAACCGCAAGATAGGGGAGCATCCACAGAATTGTAGAAGGGTGAACACGATGCTCAGTTCTAAATTGGTGCCAGAGTGCGCAGCCTAAGAACGCAAGCAATGTGACGACTGCAACTACGGCATTGGCCGTTGAATTAAGGACAGTAGGTGTTCCCATGTGGTATATCTTTCCAGCGATGTCCGCGTTGAACTAAAAGAGTGCTATGACACTATAACGCAGCAGAGTGCGCGCTGCTCAGAGCGTGAATTGTTTACATAGTATACGAATACATGTTCGCTTATTTCTGCATTGCGTTACACTGAGAGCCTGAAAGATGAGATTGAGTTCTTGCGCCCTCGTGCGCGCTTGGCTTACAAGGAGTGCGGTGTATGTCTGAGTCGTCCATTGTTATTCGTGGAGCCCGTGAGCATAACCTGCGAAATGTTGACGTTACGATTCCTCGTGACAAGCTCGTGGTTATTACTGGCCTTTCTGGCTCGGGCAAGTCGAGTCTCGCGTTTGACACAATCTATGCCGAGGGCCAGCGTCGCTATGTTGAGAGCCTTTCGAGCTACGCGCGTCAGTTTTTGGGCCAGATGGATAAGCCTGATCTCGACTCCATTGATGGTCTTTCGCCTGCGGTTTCTATTGACCAAAAGACCACGTCAAAAAATCCCCGTTCAACGGTGGGAACGGTAACGGAAATCTACGATTACCTGCGTCTTTTGTATGCGCGTATTGGCACTCCCCATTGTCCTGAGTGTGGGAGAGTAATTGAGCGACAGACCACCGATCAGGTGGCCGATAAGATTTTGGCAGCAGGTGCAGGGCGTCGTGCTTTTGTCTTGGCTCCTGTAGTGCGTGGTCGCAAGGGTGAGTTTGCCAAGCTTTTTGAAGATCTACGCAGCGAGGGATTTTCGCGCGTGCGTGTGGATGGCGAGGTTCGTTCACTTGATGACCCTATCGAGCTGGACAAGAAGTTTAAGCACGACATTGAGGTTGTAGTTGATCGCATTGTCATTCGCGACACCTCGCTTGGTCGCATCGCTGAGGCGGTTGAGCAGGCTTGTGCTCTTGCGCACGGCAATGTGAGTGTCTACCTGTTGCCTGACCGAGATGCGCCAGAGGGTACGGAAGGCGAGCTGCTGGAGTACTCGCTTGCTTTGGCATGTCCTGAGCACGGACATTCAATTGATGATTTACAGCCACGAGACTTCTCGTTCAATGCGCCCTATGGTGCTTGCCCAGAATGCGACGGCCTGGGCATCAAAAAGACGGTTGATGCAGAGGCTTTGATTGAGGACCCAAGTCTTTCTG
This sequence comes from Roseburia sp. CAG:303, assembly GCA_963653375.1. GTDB lineage: Bacteria > Actinomycetota > Coriobacteriia > Coriobacteriales > Coriobacteriaceae > Collinsella. The sequence continues at coordinate 14,446 of CAVJWJ010000019.1, read as the reverse complement.
TTGACGAGGGTGTTTTTGGAAGCGTTTTTGGCAACGGCAATTATTACCCGCAGATATTGCATGCGTTGTGTCTGCATCTCAAGGTTGATCCTAAGACGCCGTGGAGTGAGCTTTCTCCGCGCGTTAAGAAGATCTTCCTTGATGGTCTAGGTGAAAAAAAGATGCGTGTGGACTATCGCAAATTGGACGGAACGCGTTCGAGTTGGACCACAAAGTTTTCGGGCCTGCGCAATATCTTGTACGAGCGCTTTGTTGAATCGACGAGCGAGACTGCTAAGGCTCGATTGGAAAAATACATCCGCGAGGAGCCTTGTACGGCATGTCATGGTGCGCGTTTGCGCCCTGAGATGCTGGCAGTAACGGTGGGCGGCAAGTCGATTTACGAAGTTTGCTGCTTGAGTTGTCGTGACTCGTTGGAGTTCTTTGAGACGCTTGAACTTACAGAACGCCAAGAGTTTATTGGCGGGCGCATCGTTAAAGAGATTATGGAGCGCCTGCGCTTCCTGGTAGACGTTGGACTTGACTACCTAACACTCGATCGTGCATCTGCCACGCTTTCGGGCGGCGAAGCGCAGCGCATTAGGCTTGCCACTCAGATTGGAGCAGGCCTGATGGGTGTGCTTTATATTCTGGACGAGCCTTCTATTGGTTTGCATCAGCGCGATAACGACCGCTTGATTGCTACGCTTGAGCGCCTGCGTGATATTGGTAACACGGTGATTGTGGTTGAGCATGATGAGGATACTATCCGCGCAGCTGACTATGTAATTGATATGGGCCCTGGTGCAGGCGAGAACGGTGGTGCCGTGGTGTGCGCGGGTACGCCGGAAGAGATAATGGCCTGCCCTGATTCTGTGACAGGAGCCTATCTTACCGGTCGCAGCATGATTCGACTGCCGAAAGAGCGCAGAAACCCTGGTCGTGGCGCTTTGAAGATTACGGGGGCGGCGGCCAATAATCTCAAGAAGGTTAACGCTCAAGTTGAGTTTGGCACTCTTACGGTGGTTACTGGTGTATCAGGCTCGGGAAAGAGTTCGCTGGTAACCGATACCATTGCACCTGCTCTTACAAATGCTATTCATCATTCTGCTCGACCTGTTGGGCCATACAAAAGCATTGAGGGTATCGAAGAAATCGACAAGGTTATTGATATTGACCAAAGCCCCATTGGGCGTACGCCACGCTCTAATCCTGCTACCTACATTGGGTTGTGGGACGACCTTCGCGCGCTGTTTGCAAGCGTTCCTGAGTCTAAGGCGCGTGGTTATTCTCCGGGTCGTTTTTCGTTCAATGTCTCTGGTGGTCGCTGCGAGGCCTGCCGCGGAGATGGTCAAATCAAAATCGAGATGCACTTCTTGCCCGATATCTATGTTCCGTGCGAGGTCTGCGGTGGCAAGCGCTACAACCGTGAGACGCTTGAGGTTACCTATCGCGGTAAGTCCATTTCTGACGTGCTAGATATGAGCGTGACGGAGGCTTTGGCGTTTTTTGGCAACATTCCGCAGATTAAGCGAAAGCTGCAGACGCTCTACGATGTGGGCTTGGGTTATGTACGCCTCGGGCAACCTGCAACAACGCTTTCGGGTGGCGAGGCACAGCGCGTAAAGCTAGCTAAGGAGCTGCATCGTAGGCAGACGGGCAAGACGTTCTATATCTTGGATGAGCCTACTACGGGGCTTCATTTTGAAGACGTGCGTCAGTTGATTGATGTGTTGCAGCGCCTCGTTGATGCGGGCAACACCGTGCTTGTAATTGAGCATAACTTGGACGTCATTAAAGTTGCTGATCGCCTGATTGACTTGGGTCCCGAAGGTGGCTCTGGTGGTGGCCGTATTGTGGCTACAGGAACGCCTGAGCAGGTCGCTGCCTGCAAAAAGAGTTATACCGGCACGTTTTTAGCGCCTATTCTGGAGCGTGATCGCGCTCGTATGAAAATGCTTGGCGCCGCTGAATAGTGCACTGAAAAATAGCGTGTTGAAGACTGGAAAGTTGTTCCACTCGCCCTTTAAGGTCCTTTAAGGACGTGTGGAGGGCGAGTGGAACATTTGAGCCGCATAGGTGCATGCTGTTACCATGTCTTATACGTTGTCGAGCTCCGGTCCCTACTGGGTGCTCCGACGTGGTTCCCGATACGAGTGGAGAGCTCCGCTCACCACGCCGTTAGGAGATGTACATACATGGCGCACCTTAAACGTAGCCTCTACGCCGTTCCTGCTGTTGGTCTCAGTTTGGTTTTGGGCCTCAGCTCTTGTCCAATTTCTGCTTTTGCTGCAACGTCGGCAGAGCTTCAGACGCAGCTTGATGCGGCATCAAAACGTCTTAATGAGCTTTCCTCGGCTGCTGAGCAAGCGGGAAATGACCTGGCTACTGTTACTTCTGACCTCGAAGATACTAAGAGTCAGATTACTCAGACTGAGGCAGAGATCGAAGAAGAGCAGCAACAGCTTGAGCAAAACCAGAGTGAGCTTGGCAGCCTTGTTGCCACGCAGTACAAGACGGGCGGCTCGAGCATTATCTCGATGCTGCTTAATTCGGGTAGCTTTAGCAGCCTGATTTCGAGCGTGCATTATGCTGACAAGGCAGCTGAGTATCAGCAGAGTGTTATTAGCACCACGCGCGAGCTCAAGGAGTCGCTGGAGAACAAGAAGTCTGAGCTGGAGGAGCAAAAGACCAAGCAGGAGCAGCTTGTTTCTGAGCAGTCCAAGAAGTCTGCTGCTGCTAGCGCGGCTGCAAGTGAAGCTCAGAGCTACTATGACCAGCTTTCTGATGAGCTGAAGGCCAAGATTGCAGAGGAGCAGGAGGCTGCTCGTAAGAAGGCCGAAGAGGAGGCTGCTGCTCAGGCCGCCCTTATTGCCGAGCAGACCAAGAAGGCTGAGCAGAACGCTAATAGCGGCTCGAGCTCTAACTCAAACTCTGGTTCTAACTCCAATTCGGGCTCTAATTCAAACAGCGGCTCTAATTCGAATTCGAACTCTGGTTCAAATTCGAATAGTAGCTCCAATTCTGGTAGCAGCTCGCGCCAGCCTACGACATCCGCAGCGGCTATGGTGCAGCGTGCATACAGCGTAATTGGTTCGGGTTACTCATACACCGGTTACAACTGGACGGGTTCTACCAGCAGCTCCTGGTTTACCTGTTCGGGTCTTATCGACTACGCGCTTGGCCTGAGCCCGTGGTCCAACAGCCCGGCCACGCTGTACAACAAGGTTGGCTCGCGTATTACGCACAGCGTGAGCAACCTGCAGTACGGTGACCTGGTGTTTTTTAATGCTGGCAGCGGCATTTATCACGTGGGCATCTATATTGGTGGCGGCAAGATGATCGACTCGATTCCCAACGGCGGCGTTGGTATTCGTAGTGTCACCTATATTGCTGGTTCCGACTATCGTGAATTTGCCGGCGGCGGCCCGATTCTTTAACGGGTGCACACGATTGCATGAATCGACCCCAAAGCGTCTTTTGAACTGCTTTGGGGTTCTTTTTTAGACGAAGGAGCGCATGTGGCGCGCAAAGAGAAGATTCAAAAGACCAATGCCATGCGCGAACTTGAGCGCGCGGGCATTTCTTTTGTGGTTCGCGAGTATGAGGTTGAGGAAGACGAAGGTCATGAGCTCGGTGCGCACATTGCGCAGCTTTTGGGGCAAGATCCGGCTCAGGGTTTCAAGACGTTGGTAACCACAACTCCTAGTGGGGGACATGTGGTGTGCTGCATTCCTGTTGCCGAGGAGCTTGATCTTAAGGCTGCGGCTGCGGCGGCAGGCGAGAAGTCGCTTTCGATGATGCATGTTCGCGACTTATTTGCTCAGACGGGCTATGTGCGCGGTGGCTGCTCGCCTGTGGGCATGAAGAAGCGTTTTCCTACGCTCATTGACGATTCATGTTTGCTGTATGAGCACATGTTTATCTCGGGAGGCCGTTGTGGCACGCAGCTCGAGTTGGCGCCTTCTGATTTGATTGCATTTACAGGAGCGGTTGTGGCTCCTATCTGCCGGAAAGGGTAGCGCTTGATGGAAGAATTGAACGAGAAGGAAATCAAAAAGCCTGAGAAGTTCGAGGGTGCTTCCACTGAGGCAGATACTGGAAGCGACTCTGTAATGGAGGGCACCTTTAGTCAGAGCGCTTCCGAGAAGGTTTCTGCTCAGGTAGATGCTGTTCAAACCGCCCAAGCTGAGGATGCTGCCGAAGATGACGATGCTTCTGCAGAGGATGTTGGTAAGTCTGCTGCCCTCATGAGCGGCCTTGTTATTGTGAGCCGTATTACGGGTTTTTTCCGTACCTGGGCGCAGGCATTTGGTATGGGCACCACCATTACTGCCAGCGCTTTTACCATTGCAAACAACCTGCCTAATTCGCTATATGAACTTGTGATGGGTGGCATGCTGGTCACCGCGTTTTTGCCGGTCTATGTTTCCACTAAAAAGAAGGCTGGACGTGAGGGTGCGAGTGCCTACGCTTCCAATCTTCTTTCGCTGGTAACGTTGCTCATGGGTGCTCTAGCTCTGGTTTCGTTTATCTTTGCGGGGCAGATTATCTGGACGCAGGCTTTCAATGCCTCAAGCGAATTTGACTTTGACCTAGCTACGTTTTTCTTCCGCTTCTTTGCCATCGAGATTGTGCTCTATGCGCTCTCGTCGGTAATTTCGAGCGTGTTGAATGCAGAGCGCGACTATTTTTGGAGTACGGCTGCTCCCATTGCCAATAACGTTGTGATTACGGTCGCATTCCTTTTGTACGGCATGCTGGTAGAAACACAGCCGTTTGCCGCCATTATGGTGCTCGCAATCTCTAACCCGCTGGGTGTGCTCGTGCAGGTAGTTATGCAAATTCCGCCTCTGCTGCGCCACGGTGTAAAGCTAAGCCCACGCATCGATATTCATGATCCGCTTATCCGTGAGACGCTTTCTATCGGTATTCCGACGCTTATCGTTACGGTAGTTTCGTTTGCCACGACGTCGGTTCAGAGCTCGTGTTCGCTTTCGGTTAACCCCAATGGCGCTTCTATCACGTATTACGCACGCATTTGGTACATCCTGCCGTACTCGGTGTTTGCCATTCCTATTACAACGGCTATGTTCACGGAGCTTTCTTCCTTTGTGGCAAGCGGCAGGATGGGAAAGTTCGTTGACGGCATTGCCAACGGCTGCGGTCAGATTCTGTTCCTCCTCATTCCGTTTGCTATGTACCTCATTGTGTTTTCGCCCTGCCTGTCCAACATGCTGAAGAGCGCGCGTATGTCGAGCGAAGACGTAGAGATGCTCTCGGTCTATATTGCCTGGCTCTCGGTTTCGCTGCCTTTTTACGGCGTGTGTACGTACCTGCAAAAAGCATGTTCGTCGCTGCGCAAGATGTCGCTGTTTGCCGTGGCTGAATGTATTGCGGGCGCCATTCAGATTGTAATCTGCCTGGTATTCACCCCAATTTTTGGCTTTAACATTGTGGGTATTAGTTCGACCTTCTTCTTTGTGTCTATCGACGCCGTAACCTTTGCAATTCTGCGCCACGAGCTGGGTCACATTGGTTTTAAGTCGATTTTTGCTTCTGGTCTGCGCGCTCTTGTTATGGGCGCAGCGGGAGCACTCGTGGGCGGCGTGATTCTTTTTGCTCTTGAGGCGCTTGCTGGTCCTGTTATGGGTGGCGGCATGATGAGGTCGCTGCTGTACTGCATTATTGGTGGCGTGCCGGCGCTCATTGTGACCTTTGGCTTGGCCATGCGGAAGAATATGCCTGAGGTAGCTGTGCTGTCCTCTATGGTCAGGCGCATGCTTCCGCATCGTGCATAGGGGGCACTATGACTCGTAGTAAGCAAGAAGAGGCTATCGCTAACATTTTGGCGGCTCGTACCGGCACCAATGCGTGTGACTGGTACTTGGTATTCAAGGCGCGCCACGGAATGCAAATTGCCTTTGAGGAGATTCGTGCCGAGTTTGGCCCAGGCGATGTGGCTACTCAGCTTTTGACATGCTGCACTGCAGTTGATCCCATCTTGGTTGCGGGGCTTAATCCTCGCTATAGCGAAATTGATTTTAATACTGCCATGATCAGCGCAGAGCACCTGGATTGCAGCGCCGATTTGCGCGCCGTTGTGGCGCAGCACACTTATGGCATGGTTGACAACGCTGCAACCGAGCGTCTGGCTGCGCGTGCTCATGCGGCCGGCGCGCTTCTGATAGAGGATTGCGCTCACTGCGTGGGCCGCATGGCCACTAATGAGTCTGGCGCGCCAGTGGCGGACATCTCGTTTCACTCGTTCGGCATCGAGAAAATGCTACACACGCTGCTTGGTGGCGCCGTTTGGGTCAACCCTGCTACACCTTTTGCTTCGGTGGCCCAGCGCGTGCGTGAGCGTCTTGCTGCACTGCCGGTTTCGGGCGCTCGGCTTGACATGTGTGAGCGTCTTTTTGTGAACGAGTGTCGCGTATTCAATCATGTTCCGCGACCTGTGGCGCGCGGTCTTCGCCATGGGCTTGCTGCTGTTGGTCTTCTGGAGCCTGCGGTGAGCACAGAGGAGCAGCGCGGGGGAGTGTCGCATGCTCCCATGCGTCCGAGCGCTCATGTGTGTGAACAAGCACTTACTGCTTTTGAGCGTCTTGAGGGCGACGAGCAGCTTCGTGCGGAGGCAACTCGCACGTATTGCGAGCTGTTTGCTGACATGCCGGGTGTGGAGGTTCCTGTAGCTACGGCTCTTGCGCAACCGCTTCTTAAGTTCCCGATTATGGTAAAAGATACCGCTGTGGCAGACCGCATTATTGATGAGTGTTGCTCGGCAGGGTATTTCACAACGTGCTGGTACCGCCCCGAGCTTGGTCCAGGAGTTTTGGATGGGGTGGCGTATCGGCTCCCCTCAGACCGGAGCTCTTTGACTGTGTGTGACCGTATGGTCGCGCAACTAGCAACGCTTCCTACCGACCAGGGCGCAAAACAGGCTTACGAGATTGCCGAACTCGTTCGACGCGTGGTCTCTTCGTAGAAGCTTGTCGTGCAAGACAACTCCCGCGCTTCCAACAGATACACTGAATCGGTTACAGGTGTGAATTAGATGCAACGGAGCCGCAATGATGCAGGTAAAGAAGCTGTCCCGCGAAGCCTATGAGGAGGAGCTTGCCTCGCTTAACGTGGTTGTTCCTGTCGAGCAACTTCCCATTTGGCAAGACTACGAGCAGACCATTCCCGGTCGCGAGCCTTGGGGTTACGTTGTATTTGAGGCGGATGGAAGCATTGTGGCTGCCGCATCGCTGCTGCAGTACGAGACGCACGGATACCATTATTTGCGGACTCACCATGCTCCTGTCTGGGCTTTTGAGCCTACGGCTGAGCAAGAGCGCGAAATGCTTGAAGCCCTGGCGGCCTTCATACGTAATGAGGATGGCAGGCAGGCCTTTATCCGTTTGGCTGTGGCTCATGATTTGCCTGAGACGTGCCCTTGCCTTTCTACGCTGCCGTACGATACGACGGTGATCATCGACCTTTCGGGCACAACGGAGGACATTCTTTCACGCATGAAGCCGCGCGGTCGCCGGGACGTGCGTAAGTCTTTGCGCGAGTGCCCTGCAACCGTTGCTGATGAGACCGAGCGCGCTGCGGAGTCCTTTGAGGAGTACTACGAGATTATGTGTCAGACAGGCGAGCGCGATGGATTTGTTCCTGCTCCCATGTCTGACTACCAGTCCATGGTGCGTATCTTAGGTGCTGAGCACTGCCGTGTGTTTGCTGGTCGCCTGGATGGCAAACTGGTGGCTTGGTCGCTCGTTACCATTTCTGGCACGCGCGCCACGCGCTATTATGCAGCCACAGCCCTTGGAGCTGGGCGCTTGCGCATCGCTGACGTGCTTGTGCTGTTTGAGTGCGAGCAAGCTGCGAGCCTTGGCTGTACCGAGTACGACCTCATGGGCATTGGCAGTGAGTTTGCTCCTGAGACCATGAATCTCAATGAATTTAAGACTAAATTTGCTAAAGAGGGCACGGTTAAGATTGCGCCCGACCGCGATCTTCCGCTCAAAAAGGGTTTCTATCGTGCGCTAGTTACGGCAAAGGGGCTTCGTCAGAAGATTCGCGACCGCAAGAACGGGGGCGAGTAGGTATGCCGTCTGAGGTACTTGCAGAGTCTGAGCTCTCTAGTCGCCTGGTGCCCGTGGTATTGGGTGGCGACATCTTGGCATACTCCTACGCCCGCTGCTTTCATGAGGCGTACGGCATTACAACTGTTGTCATTTCTACGGTTGACGTGCGTGTAACTTCTTCGAGCCGTTTTACTGACTACCGCATACGCGAAGAGCTTGATCAGGGATCTGACGCCATTGCTGCCATGCTGGCAGACTTGGGTCGCGCATGGCGCGCCGCAGGTAAGGTGCCCATTCTGTTGGGCAGCGCCGACTGGCATGTGCGCGCCATCTGTGAGCATAAGGTTGAGCTTTCTGAGTGGTATGTCATTCCGTACAACGACTTTGACCTGCTGGACGAGATTACGCAGAAGGGCCGCTTCTACGAGATTTGCGAGGAGCTCGGCCTGGCTTATCCCGAAACGTGCACGTTTGATTGCTCCGATAAAAATCTTGAGATTGATGCCGAGTCTTTTACGTATCCCGTGATTGCCAAGCCCTCTAACTCTGCGCGCTATGACCTCATGAGCTTTCCGGGCAAGGAAAAAATCTACGAGGTACACGATGCTGCCGACCTCACGCGCGTCTTCAATCTGCTGCGCGATGCGGGCTACGACAAGGAGCTTGTGGTCCAGGATTTTATTCCGGGTGATGACGATGCTATTTGCTCGCTCACAACGTTTTCGGACGAGCAGGGCGATGTCCGCGTGGTTTCGGGCGGCCGTGTGGTGTTGCAGGACCACTCTCCCGCGCGCATTGGAAACCCGGTAACCATTCTGCTTGAACGCCATGAGCAGCTTATTGAGGATGCGTGCCGCTTCTGCAAACGCACGGGCTACGTGGGTTTTGCTAACTTTGACGCTAAATACGATGTGCGCGATGGCAAGTACAAGCTCTTTGAGGTTAATGCTCGGCCGGGTGCCAATACGTACTACATGGCTGTGGGCGGCGTGAATTTTGCAAAGCTGATTGTTGAGGCGTTTGTGCTGGGGCGTGAGATTCCGTATCAGGAGGCCTATCGCGAAGCGCTCTACACGCTTGTGCCAACGAAGGTAATCAAGACTTGCGTTCCAAATGATGAGCTGCGTCAAAAGACGCTCGACCTCTACGCGCGCCACCTGGCATTTTCGCCATTTGATGCTAAGGGCGACACGCTTATGCATAAGTTCTGGGCGCAGGTGCGAACTTATCGTCAGATTGATAAGTTCAAGCGCTTTATGGGCGACGTTGTACACAATAAGGCGCAGTAGTGCCTGATAGCGCGGATAACAATAGCTCGGCAGCACCGGGTGCGGCACATACTCCGCACCCCTTTGATGCTCATGCGGCGGCTCGTCATCTTGCGGAAGTTCCCGACGGCGTTTCTGCTTCTATTTATGAACAGGTGTCTCAGGTGCCTACCGACCCGGGCTGCTACCTGTGGAAAGACGCTGCTGGTCAGGTTATCTACGTAGGCAAAGCCAAAAACCTGCGCGCCCGTATGAAGCAATATGTGACGCTTTCTGACGACCGCGAGAAAATTCCCCTTATGATGCAGCTCGTGGCTTCGTTTGATTACGTGGTGGTAAGCACCGAACACGAGGCGCTGGTACTTGAGCGAAACCTTATTGAGCAGTATCACCCGTACTTTAACGTCGACTTTAAGGACGATAAAAGCTATCCCTACATTGCGGTAACTCGCGGAGACGTGTTTCCTGCTATTAAGTACACGCGTGAGAAGCACCGCCCGGGAACGCGTTATTTTGGACCCTATACCGATGCGCGTGCGGCGCGCGAGACCATCGATACGCTGCGAAAAGTTGTGCCGGTGTGCACGGCGTCTTGTGCGGGTTGGAAGCACGTAAAGCGTCTGCTTGATAAGCATCCTGAGCAAACCGACGTTGTGGAGCTGGTTTGCGCCCAGAAGGGACGCCCGTGCTTTGACTATCATGTTGGGCGTGGTCCGGGCGTGTGCGCGGGCATGATTTCGCGCGAGGAATATGCCAAGAATATTCGCCGGGTAGAGCGTTTTCTTTCAGGTAAGCGCAGCGAGCTTATCGGAGAACTCAAAGAGGATATGGCTGAGGCGGCTGCAGAGCTCGACTTTGAGCGTGCAGGTCGCATTAAGCGCAGGCTTGAGGTCATTAACGGCCTGGATGATCGCCAGCAGGTGGTCTTTCCTACGAGCGTGGACATTGATCTTATTGGCTTCTACCGTGAAGAAACCATTGCAGGCGCATGCGTGTTTGTCGTGCGCGAGGGACGCACGCTGCGTACCTGCGAGTTTATCCTCGATAAAGGCTTTGATGTTCCCGAGGAGGAGCTTGTAGGAGGCTTTGTAAAGCGCTACTACAACGAGACAACTGATATTCCTGCCGAGGTCGATGTAGCGCTTGAGCTTACTGATGCCGAGGTGGTAGGGGAGTGGCTTTCTGAGAAACGTGGTCGCAAGTGCGTGCTCCATCGTCCGCAGCGTGGCGAGAAACATCGGCTGCTCGAGACCTGTGAGCGCAATGCTCGTCATGCGCTTATGCGCTACATGATGCGCACGGGCTACGCAGATGATCGCACCAATCAGGCGTTGCTGCAGCTGGAGAGCGCTTTGGCGCTCGATGCTCCGCCGCTTCGTATTGAGTGTTTCGATATCTCTACCATTCATGGCAAGTTTACCGTTGCTTCGATGGTGGTCTTTACCAATGGAAAGTCTGATAAGGGGCAGTATCGTCGCTTTAAGATTCGCGCGGAGCTGGACGAAGCCAACGACTTTGTGAGCATGTCCGAGGTTTTAGGGCGTCGTTATGCGCCGGAGCGTATGGCAGACGAGCGCTTCGGCAGCCGTCCTGATTTGCTGGTTGTTGATGGTGGTAAGCCTCAACTTACGGCGGCCATGAATCAGCTTGAAGCACTGGGACTGGACATTCCTGTCTGCGGTCTTGCCAAGGCGGACGAGGAAGTTTTTGTTCCTTGGGATGATACGCCGGTGGTGTTGCCCTCTGGTTCGGCGTCGCTATATCTCATTAAGCAAGTGCGCGATGAATCTCACCGTTTTGCCATCACCTTCCACCGTGAGTTGCGCGACCGTGCTATGACGGTTTCCGTTTTGGACGAAGTGCCCGGGGTGGGTCCCACGCGCAAACGAGCCATCATGCGCCACTTTGGCTCTATGAAGCGCTTGCGTGCCGCTAATGCAGACGAGATTGCGCAGGTAAAAGGCGTACCTGCAGATGTTGCCCAGGCAATCTATGACACCTTGCAGGCGTGGTCTCCTGTGCGTGAGGAAGCAGACGATACGCCCGCGTCTTAATGTGCGGCGCGCCGTGTGTCTTTTGCCCTTGCTATACTGAACGTCAAAGCAACTGCTCTAAGGGGGCTAGCGTGGCAGAAATCGATGAAATGATTGCTAACGAGCGCGCTGATCGCGTGCCTGACATTGTCATCATTACGGGAATGGCGGGTTCCGGACGCACGCAAGCTATGCACGTGTTTGAAGACATGGGATATTTTTGCATCGATAACCTGCCGCCGCGTCTGATTATGCAGCTGGCTGAGCTGGTGGGCATCAATACTGGCGTGGGGCGCCACCTTGCTGTAACGTGCGACCTGCGTAGCCAGGGCCTTTTTGACGAGCTGCTTGATACTATTCGTACGCTTAAAGAGCATGAGCTGAGCTGCAAGGTCGTCTTTTTGGATGCCTCCGACGAGGTGCTTATTCGTCGTTATAGCGAAAATCGCCGCCGTCATCCTCTTGCCATGCCTGGCGAGGCCACGGTAGATGCTATTCAGCGTGAACGCGTACAGCTTGAGAGTATTCGTGACCGCGCGGACATGGTAATTGATACCAGCCGTATGCATACTTCGAGTCTGCGCAGTAAATTGCGTAGGGCGTTCAGTGAGCTGGCTGATCAGCAGCTCATGGAAGTGCGCGTGTTTTCCTTTGGCTTTAAGCATGGCATGCCTGAAGAGGCAGACCTTATGATTGACGTACGCTTTTTGCCCAACCCGTTCTACGACCCCGAGATGCGCACTATGACAGGCTTGGACGAGAAGGTCTCGAGCTTTGTACTGGAACATCCTAAGACCCGTGAATTCTTAACTGCTTGGCAGCAGTTGCTCGATGCGGTGATGCCAGGCTATGTTGCGGAGGGCAAGCCGCAGCTTTCCATAGCTATTGGCTGTACGGGCGGGCAGCACCGTAGCGTTGCTATTGCCGAGGCAACGGCGCGCTATCTGGAGCGTCAACAGTATCACGTGAGTATTTCGCATCGCGACCTCTCTCGCGCGAACCTTGCAAGCTAGGCTCAAGCTATGTCCTTTACTGCTGAGGTAAGAGATGAGCTCGCACGCTGCGAACCCACATGCGAATACTGTGATTTGGCTACGCTTGCTGCGCTGACGCGCATCTGCGGAACGCTCATTGCAAGTAAGGATGGCTATCGTTTGCAGGTGGCCACTGAAACAGGCGCTGTGGCGCGTACCATGTTGGCGCTTACGCACAAAATCCTGAAGCTCAAGACGGAGTTTACAGCTCGTAAATCGGTGTTGCACCGCGTCCGTAACTACCTGATTGTTTTGCCAGAACAACCAGATCTGCAAAAGGCTTTGGTACTTTTAGGCGTGCTTGACCGCCGTGGCAACCTGGTGGCAGGTATTCCGCGTCATGTGGTTTCGCGCGAATGCTGTCGCCTCGCCTATATTAGGGGCGCGCTTATTGCGGGCGGCTTTGTGGCCGATCCTCGTGGTGACTTTCATCTTGAAATTTCGTGCCAAGCAGAAGAGTTTGCCTATGCGCTTGCTGATCTTATAAACGAGGCTGGTGTTCATGCTCGCGTTAATGCTCGCAAGTCGAGCTATGCAGTGTATGTAAAGAGTGCGCAAGACATTCGTACCCTGCTTTCTGCTACCGGGGCTCATGCCAGTGTGGCAGAGATCGAGGATGCTCGTGCCATGAAGCTTGTTAAGAACGATGTGAATCGTCGTGTGAATGCCGAGCTTGCAAACCAGGGAAGAAGCGCTGGTGCGGCGCAGCAGCAGCTCGACATGATTGAGCAGATAGAGCGGGCAGGCTTGCGCGACTCATTACCGCGCGCTTTGGCAACGTTTTGCGACCTGCGTGAAGCCTACCCCGATTTATCCCTGCGCGACTTAGGGGAGATGGCAGATCCGCCACTTTCAAAGTCTGCACTCTATCATCGCGTGCTTCGACTTGAGAAGATTCTTGCCGATTCAACTGGCGAAACTGAGTGATTGCAAAGCCTCTGTATGGAAATACTGAGATTGAAGCGCTTCAAAGTAATGAAAAACATGCAATCTCGTCAATGACGTGAATGGGCCGCCAGAAAACAGGTATATTCTGCTCGTGGTTAGTTTGTGGGCCCGAGCGGCAGGCAAAAGAGCCTGCGGGGCCTAACGAAAGGAGACACGCATGGCAGTAAAGGTTGCTATTAACGGCTTCGGTCGTATCGGTCGTCTGGCTTTCCGTCAGATGTTCGGTCACGAGGGTTCCGAGATCGTCGCTATCAACGACCTCACCTCTCCCGATATGCTCGCTTACCTGCTGAAGTACGACTCTACGCAGGGCAACTACTCCCGTGATCACGAGGTTGTCGCTGGTGAGGATTCCATCACTGTCGATGGCAAGACCATTAAGATCTACAAGGAGGCCGACGCCAACAACCTGCCTTGGGGCGAGCTCGACGTCGACGTCGTTCTCGAGTGCACTGGTTTCTACACCAGCAAGGAGAAGGCTCAGGCTCACATCAACGCTGGCGCCAAGAAGGTCGTTATTTCCGCTCCTGCTGGCAGCGACCTGCCCACCATCGTTTACAACGTTAACCATGAGTCGCTGACCGCTGATGACAACATCATCTCCGCTGCCTCCTGCACCACCAACTGCCTCGCTCCGATGGCTAAGGGTCTGAATGACTTTGCCCCCATCGTTTCTGGCATCATGACCACCATTCACGCCTGGACCGGCGACCAGATGCCTCTCGATGGCCCGCAGCGCAAGGGTAACAAGCGTCGTTCCCGCGCTTGCGCCGTCAACATTGTTCCTAACTCCACTGGTGCTGCTAAGGCTATCGGCCTGGTTCTTCCTGAGCTCAACGGCAAGCTGATCGGTGCTGCTCAGCGCGTCCCGACCCCCACGGGCTCCCTCACCAACCTCTATGCTGTTGTTGACAAGAAGGTCACCGCTGACGAGGTCAACGCTGCTATGAAGGCTTACGCTGCTACCATCTCCGAGACCTTCGGTTACAACGAGGACGACATCGTCTCCACCGACATCATCGGTGAGACCCACGGTTCCATCTTCGATGCTACCCAGACCATGGCTCAGGACCTCGGCAACGGCCAGACCCTCGTTCAGGTCACCT
>CAVJWJ010000018.1:0-25660 GCA_963653375.1 Roseburia sp. CAG:303 | reverse complement strand
ACAATGTCGCCGTAGGGCACCAGGCCCAGCTTCACGAGCGCCTGGAAGCCGTTGCAGATGCCGAGCATCAGGCCATCGCGCGCCTGCAGCAGGTCGCGAACTGCCTCGGTTACCTCGGGTGCGCGGAAGAACGCGGTGATGAACTTAGCGGAGCCATCGGGCTCGTCGCCGCCGGAGAAGCCGCCGGGAATCATAACAATCTGGCTCTCGCGAATGCGACGGGCAAGCTCGTGCGTGCTCTCGGCAACGTTTTCGGGCGTGAGGTTGTTAATCACAAAGGTGTCGGCAACAGCGCCGGCTGCGGTAAAGGCGCGCGCGGTGTCGTACTCGCAGTTGTTGCCCGGGAACACAGGGATAATCACGCGCGGGCGGGCAATCTTCTCGCCGCTGTACATGTGAATGTCCTTGGCTGCAAAGTCGATCTTCTCCACGGGAGTAGCCTCGGTGACCTCAGATGCATGGCGGTAGGGGAATACGCTCTCGATGGCGCCTTCCCAAGCCTCCTGCAGCTCGGCCAGGTCAATAACCTCGCCGTCCATTGCAAGCTCGTAGGCCTCGGTGGTCTGGCCAACCTCATGTACATGCACGCGCTCGCTGTGCTCAGGAATCTCGGCGCCGTCGGCAAGCTCGATGATAAAGCTGCCATAGGCGGGCAGGAACTGCTTGTCGGCCGGTACCTGCTCGTCAACGGCAAGACCAATGCGGTTGCCTACACACATCTTGAACATGGCCTCGGCAGCACCGCCGTAACCAGGGGTGGCAATAGCAAGAGCGGCACCTGTGGCGGTGAGCTGCTCTACCACGTTTAGGCACTCGTTAAGGTCTGCGGTGGCGGGCATCCAGCGCTCGTCATAGGTGGCAGGGTCAATGCATACTACGCGGTGGCCAGCGCCCTTGAACTCAGGGGAGACGGCGCGCGCAGCCTTGCCGGTGGATACGGCGAACGAAACCAGCGTCGGTGGAACGTTGAGCTCCTGGCCATCCTGCTCAAAGGAGCCAGACATGGAGTCCTTGCCGCCAATGGCGCCGCAGCCCAGATCGATCTGAGCCATCAGAGCGCCCAGCACAGCGGCAACAGGCTTGCCCCAGCGCTCGGGCACGGTGCGCATGCGCTCGAAGTACTCCTGGAACGAGAGGTAGGCGTTCTTGCGCGTAAAGCCAGCAGCCACGAGCTTCGAGACGCTCTCGACCACAGAGAGGTAGGCGCCAGCAAACTGGTCGGCCTCCATCAGGTAGGGGTTAAAGCCCCAGGCCATGGCACTTGCTGTGGTGGTCTCGCCATCCACGGGGAACTTAGCCACCATGGCAGAGGTTGGGGTGAGCTGCGTCTTGCCGCCAAAGGGCATGAGCACCGTGGAGGCACCAATGGTGGAGTCAAAGCGCTCGGAGAGACCCTTGTTAGAGGCTACGTTAAGGTCGGTGACCAAGGAGTGCATACGCTCGGCGAGCGTAGTGCCTTCCCAAGCGGGCTGCC
Source organism: Roseburia sp. CAG:303 (assembly GCA_963653375.1). GTDB lineage: Bacteria > Actinomycetota > Coriobacteriia > Coriobacteriales > Coriobacteriaceae > Collinsella. Next base: position 24,186 of record CAVJWJ010000018.1, on the reverse strand, counting down.
ACACGCTCTGCTTAACCACGTGAGCATCCTGGTGCTTAGGTGCGCCGTTGGAGTTCAAGAACTCGCGGGAGAGGTCCACAATCGCCACGCCGTTCCAGGCCATGCGCATGCGCGGCTCGGCGGTTACCTCAGCAATAACGGTTGCCTCGAGGTTCTCCTCGGCGGCATACCCCATGAACTCCTCAACGTCCTCGTCGGCTACGGCCACAGCCATGCGCTCCTGGCTCTCGCTAATAGCAAGCTCGGTGCCATCGAGACCCTCGTACTTCTTGGTAACGCAGTCGAGGTCTACGTACAGGCCGTCTGCCAGCTCGCCTACAGCAACCGAGACGCCGCCGGCACCAAAGTCGTTGCAGCGCTTAATCAGGCGGCACGCATCGCCGCGGCGGAAGAGGCGCTGCAGCTTACGCTCAACAGGGGCGTTGCCCTTTTGCACCTCGGCGCCCGAAGTTTCAACCGATTCGGTGTTTTGAGTCTTGGACGAGCCGGTGGCACCGCCGATACCGTCGCGACCGGTGCGACCACCCAGAAGGATGACCTTGTCGGTGGGGGCGGGGCACTCGCGGCGCACGTGGTTGGCTGGTGTGGCACCTACTACGGCGCCTACCTCCATGCGCTTGGCGGTGTAGCCGGGGTGATACAGCTCAGAGACCTGGCCGGTAGCAAGGCCAATCTGGTTGCCGTAGCTGGCGTAGCCCGCGGCAGCGGTGGTTACGAGCTTGCGCTGCGGAAGCTTGCCGGGCAGCGTTTCAGAAACGGGAACCGTGGGGTCGGAAGCGCCGGTTACGCGCATGGCCTGGTACACATAGCTGCGGCCCGAGAGCGGGTCGCGAATGGCGCCGCCCACGCAAGTAGCTGCACCACCAAAAGGCTCAATCTCGGTGGGGTGGTTGTGGGTCTCGTTCTTAAAGAGGAAGAGCCAGTCCTGGTCCTCGCCGTCCACGTCAACCTTCACCTTGACGGTGCAGGCGTTAATCTCTTCAGACTCATCAAGGTTTGTGAGCTGGCCGGTCTTCTTGAGGTACTTGGCGCCAATAGTACCCATGTCCATCAAGCAGACGGGCTTTTCGTCGCGGCCAAGCTCGTGGCGAATCTCCAGATAGCGGTCAAAGGCGGCCTGCACGGCAGTGTCGTCAATCTTGACGTCGGTGAGCTGCGTGCCAAAGGTGGTGTGGCGGCAGTGATCCGACCAGTAGGTGTCAATTACGCGAATCTCGGTAATGGTGGGGTCGCGCTCTTCGCCGCGGAAGTACTCTTGGCAAAACGCGATATCCGCCTCGTCCATGGCCAGCCCGCGCTCGGCAATAACGGCGGCAAGGCCAGTCTCGTCAAGCTCGCGGAAACCGTCCAGAATCTCGACGGGCTCGGGCTCGGGCGTCTCGGCTTTGAGGGTCATGGGGCGCTCAAGAGAAGCAATGCGTGCCTCAACAGGGTTTACCACGTAGTGCTTAACAGCCTCAACATCGGCCTCAGAAAGCGCACCCTCCAGCACATAGACCTTGGCAGAGCGCACTGCAGGGCGCTCGCCTTGGCTGATAAGCTGTACGCACTCGGCGGCAGAACCGGCGCGCTGGTCAAACTGGCCAGGCAGGAACTCGACAGCAAAAACTGCTGCGTCGCCCGTATCGGGCAGCTCATCGGTGGCAACGTCTACCTGCGGCTCCGAGAACACGGTGGGCACGCAGGTGCGGAAAAGCTCCTCGTCGATACCTTCGACATCGTAGCGGTTAATAACGCGCAGACCGCGCAGCTCGCTTACGCCGAGGATGTCGCGCAGCTCGCCTTTGAGTTGCTGGGCTTCCACATCGAACCCGGGCTTCTTCTCCACATAAATGCGAGAGACCATTGATTCCTGCCTTCCTGTCGGAAACGGTGGATATCTTTCCGCCGGCAGCGGACGCGCGGGCGGGACCCGTCGCCTTAAGCCGTACGGTTTTCATAACGTCACTATGATACGCCCGCACGCGTGCGCAACGCCGAGGGAACGTGCTGTTTACAGACAACCCATGGGGAGGCTTGGTTCTCAGTTGATTCCCAACTTCATCCGAACGCGTCTCAGACTCAGCCGTACAGGTACGCCTGAGTCTGGGGGGAGGGTAGCCGTGGGAACAGACTGTCCGTCAAGAGAGGGTTGCCTGAGTGACGCTCAGGCGCATAATGGGTGCGTTTGCAAAGTCGAACCCGGTTTGTAGGGGCACAGGAGCGTGATTGCATGTCTCGTCCGTATCGCATTGCTGTTGGTGGCATTCATATTGAATGCTCGGAGTTCACGCCATACCGCTCAGATGAGGCGGCCTTCCATGTTTTGCGTGGGAGCGAGTTGCTTGCCATGCACCCCTGGGCTACGACAGATGCGCACCCGCTTGCGCCGGAGCTTGTGGAGCGCTTTGGGGCTATTGAGCCTATCGAGGGCGTTGAGTGGATTCCGCTCACCTATGCTACGGCGCTACCCGGAGGTCCGGTAACCAACGAGTTTTACCTTGCTTGGGAGTCGGAGTTTCTAGAACTCATGCAGCAGGCCATGTCTGAGCGGCCACTCGATGCCGTGTTGCTTACGCTCCATGGTGCAGCAAGCGTTGAGGGCATTGAGGACGCTGAGGGCCGTCTGGCTTCTCGCGTGCGCGAGGCCTTGGGTATTAATGTGCTCATTGCGGCTTCGATGGATTTGCACGGCTGTGTATCTGAGCAGCTCTTTGCTGCGTGTGACTTGCTTACTTGCTACCGTACAGCACCGCATATCGATGTTGAATGGACTCATGCTCGCGCGGCACGTGCCTGCGTAAAGGTGCTCGACCATCCCGAGTGCACGCTCTATCGCGCCAAGGTTGACGTGCCTATTTTGCTGCCGGGCGAGAAGACCTCTACCGAAGTGGAGCCGGGCGCATCGCTCTATGCTGCGCTTGATGCCTATCAGCTACAAGACGATGTTTTTGATACCTCAATCTATATGGGCTTTCCGTGGGCAGATATGGAACGCTGCCATGGCGCGGTGGTGTCGTATGGTTTCGATGCTCGAGCTGTTGAGCATGCGGCTCAGACAGCAGCCCAGCGCTTCTGGGACAACGCCTCTCACTTTGAGTTTGTAGGCCCTACTGATACAGCTACGGGTGCTATTGCTCAGGCATTGTCTTCTGAGCTGCGACCGTTCTTCCTTTCTGACACAGGCGATAACCCTGGTGCTGGTGGTACCGATGACAGCACCGTATTTTTGGCAGAGCTGCTGGAGACCTACCGCGCACAGGGCAGTGCAAAGCGTGTGGTCTTTGCTTCTCTGAATGACCCAGCTGCTGTTAAGGCTTGCCAGGTAGCAGGGGAGGGCGGCTCGGTACGTCTCGAAGTTGGCGCCATGAACGGTGGAGTTTCGGGTTCGCCGGTGCCCTTTGAGGGTACGGTCGCGTGCCTTTTTACCGACGTTGTTGGCGGAGCATCTGCTTGTATAGCTGCAGGTAACTTTAAAGTTATCGTTACTACAGCACGCACGCAGTTTAGGACGGCTGCACAATACGAGGCAGCAGGTACACCTTTTGATGAGCAGGATATTGTGGTGGTAAAGATGGGCTACTTGGAGCCCGATCTTTCTGCTGCAGCTCAAGGTTGGGTTATGGCGCTCACGCCTGGCGCAGTAGATCAGGATTTGCCGCGTCTGGGTCATCAGAATATTCGTCGCCCGCTCTATCCATTTGACGAGCTGCCTTTTGATCCGCAGCTCACGGTGGAGCTGCGCTCGCGTTAAGGACTTAGGCGGTTTTGTTGGGCTTAATGCTGCATTGCGGTCTGTTTACAACCTCGGTGGAATCAAAAAACGGCTTGAACCGCGTTGGGTCCAAGCCGTTGTGCATTTCATATGAGGTGCAATGCCAAATGGGGTAGCGTCAAAAACCGTGATTGGCTGTAGCTCAGCCTAGTTGGCCAGCACACCGTCCATCCAAGCGTCAACATCCTCGATGCGCAGAACGTTTGCTACCTCATGTACACAGCTGGCATCAGCAAGCTCCGCTGCAGCGGTCTGCACGTTGCCCTCAAGCGCTTTGTGAGTCAGGAACACCACAGAGCACGAGCCATCGCCCTGGCCGTCCTCAACCTGGTTGACAAGCGAGATTGAAATGTTGTGCTTCGAGAAGACCTCAACGGCCTCGGCGAGCGCACCTACACGGTCTGAAATCTTCAGACGCACGTAGTACTTGGTCTCAAGCTCGTTCATGGGGCGCAGAGGAAGCGTGCGCTCAAACGGCTCGCTCTCGGGCAACGGAGCCACGCCGTGGCTAATCTGCTCGGAGAGTGAAAGGATGTCGCCCACTACAGCACTTGCAGTGGGGAAGGAGCCAGCGCCGGCGCCGTAGAACATGGTCTCGCCCACAGCGTCGCCTACTACATATACCGCGTTCATAGCGCCGTTTACCTTGGCGAGCATGTGGTCGGCAGGAATCAGCGTGGGGTGCACGCGTGCATCGATGCCCGCGGCGGTCTTGCGAGCAATGCCCAGAAGCTTAATGGTGTAGCCCAGCTTGTGAGCCTGCGCGATATCCTCGGCAGTAATAGTGCGAATGCCTTGCTGATACACATCGTCGGTGGTTACGCGGGTGTGGAAACCAATGGAAGCCAAGATGGCTGTCTTGCTGGCAGCATCAAAGCCGTCTACATCGGCGGAGGGGTCAGCCTCGGCATAGCCCTTGGCCTGCGCATCGGCAAGTACGTCGGCATAGTCGGCGCCCTCTGCATCCATGCGCGAGAGGATGTAGTTGGTGGTGCCGTTAAGGATACCTGCAATGGTCAGGATGTCGTTGCCCACCAGGTCGTGCTCGAGCGTGCTTACGATGGGAATACCGCCGCCGCAGCTGGCCTCGCACTTAAGCTGCACGCCCATCTCGCGTGCCTTGGCAGCAAGCGCCTCTACATGGCGGCCAAGCAGAGCTTTGTTGGCGGTAACAACATGTTTGCCGTGCTCAAAGGCGCCTTCAAAAATCTCAGTGGCAGGATGCTCGCCGCCAATCAGCTCAACGACGATGTCAACCTCGGGATCGGTAACTACATCGTGCCAGTCGGTAGTAAACGCCTTACGCTCAACGCCGGCGGCCTCGGCCTGCTCCCACTGCAGGGCGCAAGCGCGCTTGAGGCGCAGGTCAATACCGTAAGAAGCCAGGTACTCATCGTGATGACGCAGAATAAGGCGAGCCACACCGCCGCCCACGGTACCCAGGCCTACGATGCCTACGTTGACAGTGCGAAGGTTCTCCTGCATTGCTGCTCCTTTAAGTCAGTGGGTTGTTGCGCGATGAACTGCATTCTAACGGCTGCGCGCGCCTCTGTCATCACAGCTGTCGGCCGTCGGGCGTAGCGCCGCCTCTGAAACCGTTTGGACATCTTGGAAACAGCCCTGATACACAAAACAAGCCTGTAACAAATGGGTGTTCAAAAACGTCTAGGCTTGCAGCCAACGCTTGAGGGAGCGCTACGGATCCAAGCCCTCAAGCACGGATGGCAATTGCGTGCCGGCACGTCCGGCATAACTCGAGAGGAGAATCGCATGTCGAACCTCGCAAACACCCTGAACCCCACTTTGAGCCGCCGCGGCGTTGTTGCTGGCATGGCAGGCTTGGGCGTCATGAGCGCTCTGGCTGGCTGCTCGTCTTCTTCTAGCAGCAGCTCCGATGGATCCAGCTCTTCTGCAGAGGGCACGTTTAAGATTGGCTTTATTGGGCCTCTGACCGGTGCCGCAGCTACCTACGGCGTTTCTGCACGTCAGGGCGCTGAGCTTGCTGTCAAGGATTTTTCCGACAAGACCTACTCCTTTGAGATTAAGGCCGAGGACGACCAGGCCGACGGCGAGAAGGGCGTAACTGCTTTTAATACCCTGGCCGACTGGGGCATGCAGGCACTTGTGGGCCCGGTTACCACCGGCGCTGCCGTGGCAGTTTCGGGCGAGATTGCCGACGACATGCTGATGATTACCCCCTCTGCTTCTTCGCTCGACGTTACCAATGGCAAGACCACGGTCTTCCAGGTCTGCTTCACTGACCCCACGATGGGCACCTCTGCTGCTAAGTTTTTGGCCGAGAAGTATCCCGACGAGAAGATTGCCCTCTTCTATAACTCCGGCGACACCTATTCCTCTGGCGTAGCCGATGCCTTTAAGGAGCAGGCTGAGGAGTCCAAGCTTGAGATTGTGGACACCGAGACCTTCAAGGACGACTCGTCCACAAGCTTTACCAACCAGCTGACCACCGCCAAAGAGGCGGGCGCTACCTTCATCTTCGCGCCGATTTATTACACCCCTGCTTCAGTGCTCCTCAAGAACGCCTCCGACATGGGCTACGAGATGACCATGATGGGCACCGACGGCATGGACGGCATCCTTTCGGTAGAGGGCTTTGACACCTCTCTTGCCGAGGGTCTGTTGCTCATGACCCCGTTCTCCGCCGACGACGAAAAGAACGCCGACTTTGTCTCTGCCTACGAAGAGGAATATGGTGAGACTCCTAACCAGTTTGCTGCTGATGCCTACGACTGCGTCCACGCCATTTACGCCGCTCTGGACAAAGCTGGCCTTTCCGCTGACGTTGACCCGGCTGAGGCTGCCACCAAGCTTGCTGATGCCATGCGCGAGATTACGGTCGATGGTCTGACGGGCGAACTTACCTGGAACGACGAGGGCCAGGTTGAGAAGCCTGCAACCGCGTACGTTATCAAGGATGGCAAATATATCCAGGCTTAAATCCGTTGATGTGCAGTGCGGGCTCGCTGTATGAAACCGTTTTGAAACAAACGGCTCGTCTCATGGCATGTGTATTTGCGCAGCTAGACGGTTTGCAACCTCGCATCTGTATAGAAGTTGACCAAAACTGAATAAAGCTGCGGCAACATGCGCGAAAAGCGGCTATTCTACAGAAACGCTCATTTTGGTGGGCGTTTCTGTTGTTAGTCGGGTGTTTATCTATTGGAATCCGACCGCATTTGAGAGGAGAGCCGCATGTCGAGCCTCAATGGTAAGTCATTCAACGTTGTTATGAATCGCAGGAGCGTTATCGCTGGCGCTGCAGGTCTGGGGGTTGCAGGCATTCTTGCTGGCTGCTCTTCTGAGGGTGGTAGCAGCGATTCTGGTTCTGCTTCTACCTCTGGCGGCAGCTCTTCGGGCGCCGAGTTTAAGATCGGTACCATCGGCCCCAAGACCGGTGCCGCTGCTTCTTACGGCATCTCTGTGTGCAATGGTGCCACGCTGGGCTGCAAGGATTTCTCTGACGACACCTACAACTTTGTAATCAAGACCGAGGACGACGTCGCCGACGGCGAGAAGTCTGTTACCGCTTTTAATACCCTGGCTGACTGGGGCATGCAGGCACTCGTTGGTCCTACCACCACCGGTGCTTCCGTAGCCGTGGCCGAGGTCGCCGCTACCGATCCCAAGATCTTCATGATTACCCCGTCTGCTTCTTCCACCGACGTTACCGCCGGTAAGGATAACGTCTTCCAGGTTTGCTTTACCGACCCCAACCAGGGCGTAAACGCTGCTAAGTTCCTGGCCGAGAAGTATGCCGACGAGAAGTTCGTGCTCTTCTACAACTCCGGCGACTCATATTCTTCGGGCATCGCTGATGCTTTCAAGAAGCAGGCTGAGGAGTCCAAGCTCGAGATTGTTGACGAGGAGACCTTCAAGGACGACTCTCAGACCAGCTTTACCAACCAGCTCACCTCTGCCAAGGAGAAGGGCGCAACCATGATCTTTGCGCCTATTTATTACACTCCCGCTTCGGTGCTTCTCAAGAACGCTTCCGACATGGGCTACGAGGTCAAGATGATGGGCTGCGACGGCATGGACGGCATCCTGGGCGTTGAGGGCTTTGATACTTCGCTGGCTGAGGGCCTGCTGCTCATGACCCCGTTTGCAGCTGACGACGAGAAGAACGCCGACTTTGTTGCTGCTTACGAGAAGGAGTTTGGTACTACTCCCGACCAGTTTGCTGCCGATGCTTACGACGGCGTTCATGCTGTTGCTGAGGCTCTGAAGGAGGCTGGCGTTGCTGCTGACGCCGATCCGGCAGATGTCTCCGATGCCCTATCTGAGGCTATGCTCAAGATCACGGTTGAGGGCCTGACTGGTAACCTCTCCTGGAACGAGTCTGGCGAGGTTCAGAAGGACCCGACGGCCTACATCATCAAGGACGGCAAGTACGTTCAGGCCTAAAGCTCGTCTTTAGTGTCGTTATTTATAACGTGTACTCGCGTGGCAGGGGCGGAAATTATTCCACCCCTGCCTTATGCGTATTGAGGTACGTTGTTTCGCTCCCGTTACGGTGGGTTTGCGGGTCCGTTTCGCGCCTTGCGTGCATGCGGCGGGGCAGCCTATGCTGAACAACGTCAGTTAAGAAAGGAGGGTGTGGAACATGACGGTATTCATCCAATATATGGTGAACGGTCTTTCCATGGGCAGCGTATACGCAATCATCGCGCTTGGCTACACCATGGTGTACGGCATTGCCAAGATGCTCAACTTCGCTCACGGCGACGTAATCATGGTCGGTGCCTATGTCTCGTTTTGCGCCACATCGTACATCGGTCTGCCTGGATGGCTGTCGGTGGTTCTGTCCGTGATCGTCTGCACCGTGCTGGGCGTTCTTATCGAGGGCTTGGCTTATAAGCCGTTGCGTGCTGCCGGCCCGCTTGCAGTTCTTATTACGGCTATTGGTGTGTCGTACTTCCTGCAAAACGCCGCTCAGCTGCTCTGGGGCGCCACACCTAAGAACTTCACCTCACTGGTGAGCTTCCCGGTACCGGCGTTCTTGGCCCAGTTCAACGTCTCTGCCGTATCGCTGGTTACCATCATTGCCTGCCTTCTTATTATGGTTGTGCTTATGTGGTTCACGTCTAAGACCAAGATGGGCAAGGCCATGCGCGCTTGCTCTGAGGATAAGGATGCGGCTCAGCTCATGGGCATTAACGTTAACCGCACCATTTCGATGACCTTCGCCATTGGCTCCGCACTCGCCGCTATTGCAGGCGTGCTTCTGTGTTCCTACTCGCCGGTCCTGCAGCCTACTACGGGTTCCATGCCGGGCATCAAGGCTTTCACGGCAGCCGTTTTTGGTGGCATTGGCTCTATCCCGGGCGCTTTTGTTGGTGGCATTTTGCTGGGCATCATCGAGGCTATGGCTCAGGCCTATATCTCTACCTCACTGTCCAACTCCATCGTATTTGCTGTGCTGATTGTGGTCTTGCTGGTTAAGCCTGCAGGCCTGCTCGGTAAGTACGTACCGGAGAAGGTGTAGGTGAGCCAGATGAACTTCCTTAAGAACAAGCAGACCCGTTCTGACTTCATCACTTACGGGCTTTGCATTGTGGCTTTTGCCATCGTCTTCTTCATGCAGCAGAATCACATGATTCCGCGCATGCTCTCCGGTCAGCTGGTGCCCATTACCGCCTACATCGTGATGGCCATTTCTCTGAACCTCGTGGTTGGCATCGCAGGCGACCTTTCTCTTGGTCATGCAGGCTTCATGAGCGTTGGTGCCTACACGGGCATCGTGACAGCTGTCTCACTCCAGACAGCTGGCGTGGCTGACCCTATTTGCCTTGCGGTAAGCATTCTTGCTGGTGCTATCGTGGCTGCCATTGCAGGCTTTATCATTGGCATTCCGGTTCTTCGCCTGCGCGGTGACTACCTGGCCATTGTTACCCTGGCTTTTGGCGAGATCATCAAAGAGGTTGTTACCTGCTTGATTGTTGGTGTCGACTCCCGCGGTTTGCACGTGATGTTCAACCTCAAGGGCAACGCCACGGTAGACGACCTGCACCTGCTCGACGATGGCGTGGCTATCATTAAGGGTGCTCAGGGCGCCTCGGGTGTCTCCACCTACTCCACGTTCCTTGCTGGCTTCATCCTTGTGATGATTGCACTCATCATCGTGCTCAACCTGGTGCGTAGCCGCACGGGCCGTGCTATTGAGGCAGTGCGCGACAATCGCATTGCTGCCGAGAGTGTTGGCATCTCTGTTACCAAGTATCGCATGATTGCCTTCGTTGTCTCCGCTGCTCTTGCCGGTGCTGCTGGTGCTCTGTTTGGCGGAAACTTCTCGCAGCTCTCCGCTACCAAGTTTGACTTCAACACCTCAATCCTGATTCTGGTGTTTGTGGTGCTTGGCGGTCTGGGTAACATGCGTGGCTCGGTTATTGCAGCTGCCATTTTGACCATCCTGCCTGAGGTACTCCGTCAGTTCTCCGACTACCGTATGCTCGTTTACGCTATCGTGCTTATCCTCGTTATGATCTGCACCAACGATCCTAAGATTCATGCACTCATTTCGCGCATTAAGCCTAAGAAAACAAAGGGGGTCGAGGCCGATGCCTAAGGTAGAGTTCAAGCGCGGCAACATGGTGCCTTATCCCAGCCGCTCCATTGTGCCTGATCGTGACGTCGATTCCACCCCTGCGCTCGAGTGCATCCATCTGGGTATTGAGTTTGGTGGTCTGAAAGCCGTAGACGACCTTAACCTCACGGTTGGTAAGACCGAGATTGCTGGCCTCATTGGTCCTAACGGCGCTGGTAAAACCACGGTCTTCAACCTGCTTACCAAGGTGTACCAGCCTACAACGGGCACCATCCTTATCAACGGCCAGGATACAAGCGGCAAGTCTGTCAGCCAGGTCAATCGCATGGGCGTGGCTCGTACGTTCCAAAACATCCGCCTGTTCTCGTCCATGACAGTAGAGGACAACGTCAAGGTTGGCCTGCATAACCAGGAGCGTTACTCGGGTATTGAGGGTGTCCTGCGCCTGCCGAGCTACTGGAACCACGAGCGTGCTGCCCATGAGCGCGCTATGGAGCTGCTCTCTATCTTTGATATGGAAAAGCATGCAAACGACGAGGCTGGCAGCCTGCCATATGGTGCTCAGCGCCGCTTGGAGATTGTGCGCGCTCTGGCCACCAATCCCAAACTGCTGCTGCTTGACGAGCCTGCCGCTGGTATGAATCCTTCCGAGACTGCCGAGCTCATGGAGAACATCGTTAAGATCCGCGACACCTTTGGCATTGCCATCATGCTTATTGAGCACGACATGAGCCTTGTTATGAATATCTGCGAGGGCATCTGCGTGCTTTCCTTTGGCAAGGTTATCGCCAAAGGTACGGCTCAGGAGATTCAGAACAACGAGACCGTTATCGAGGCCTATCTGGGCAAGAAGAAGGAGGCGTAGCACATGGCAGATCCTATGCTTTCCGTCTATAACGCCAACGTTTGGTATGGCGCCATTCACGCCATTAAAAACGTAAGCTTCGAGGTTAACGAAGACGAGATTGTGGCTCTTATTGGTGCAAACGGTGCAGGTAAGTCCACAACCCTTAAGACCATCTCGGGCCTTTTGCGCTCCAAGACGGGCTCCATTAAGTTTGAGGGTCAAGACATTACCCATACCCCAGCTGATAAGCTTGTGGCGCATGGTTTGGCGCAGGTTCCTGAGGGTCGTCGCGTCTTCTTGGAGATGTCTGTCGAGGAGAACCTCGAGATGGGCGCCTATACGCAGCCGGCTTCTACCATTGCTCCCGGTCTTGAGCGCGTGTATGCCCAGTTCCCGCGCCTGAAGGAGCGCCGTCGTCAGGTGGCAGGTACGCTCTCTGGTGGCGAGCAGCAGATGCTTGCTATGGGCCGCGCTCTTATGAGTAACCCTAAGCTGCTCATGCTCGACGAGCCTTCCATGGGTCTGGCTCCTATTCTGATTGAGCAGATCTTCCAGATTATCGAGGAGCTGCATAAAGCTGGTACTACCATCTTGCTGGTAGAGCAAAACGCTCAGATGGCACTTTCTATCGCTACGCGTGGCTATGTTATGGAGACGGGCCGCGTTACGCTTACGGGCACGGGTCAGGAGCTCTTGCATAACGACGATGTACAGCGTGCCTATTTGGGTGGCTGATACGTTTCCTGCATGGGAGTTTTGTTAGGGGCGGTGCTGCGGTTGGTCTGCGGCACCGTCTTTTGCTGTAGGGGATAGACAGTACGGGTTAGAGCGTAAAAGAGGATGACCATGACACTGGTGTTTGATGTAATGCAGGCCAAAGGCAAGCCCGACGATAATCGTCGCCCTGGAACGTCTTGCCCCTTTTGTGATGTAGAGGGCTTGCAGCACATTTTGCGCCGTGAGGGTGATTGCATTTGGCTTGAGAATAAGTTTCGAACGCTGCGCCATACCGAGCAGACGGTGCTCATCGAATCCGCCGATCACGATGCAGATCTCACTACCTATCCTGCGCAGGAGCTACATCATGTTGTTCGCTTTGCGCTGTCCTGCTGGCAGCAGATGATCGACTCAAATCGTTTTCGCAGTGTGCTTATGTACAAGAATATGGGTCCGCTCTCTGGTGGTAGTCTCACGCATCCTCATATGCAGATTGTGGGGCTTGAGCAAGACGATGGCTACGCTGCAATCGAGCCCTGCAACTTTACCGGTATCGATGTATGGTCGCGCGGACAAGTCTCGGTAAACATATCAACCGAGCCCATTATGGGATTCTTTGAGGTAAACATTGTTTGCCCGCAGGGGATTGCTGCAAGTACCGAGCCGCAGGATGTGCGCGATACAGACCGCTTTGCTGAGGCGTTGCAGATTGTGGTGCGCTATATCCTAAACGGACATCACGGTGGCCGCGCGGAGTCCTACAACGTGTTTTTCTACCACATGAACGGCAAAACAATTGCCAAGGCTCTGCCGCGCTGGGTGGTTTCGCCCTACTTTGTGGGCTATCGATTGGCACAGGTAAACGCCGAGACCACGCTTGATGTGGACGCTGCCCGTCTGCGCGAACTCTTGGATGCTATCGCGTAGCTGAGAGCTCTTGCGCGCTTGCATTCGCGCTTGCGTCAATAGACTCACCTGCAGGCAGCTCGGAATCTTCCGCCTTCGGCGTGTTTTCTTCTGCAGGGAAGATACGCTCAATAACAGCGCCAAAAACTGCAGCGAGCATCTGCTGGAAGATGGTTCCGCACATAACGGGGTACACCACCTCGCCGGGGAAGTACTGGCTGGCAATAACAGCGCCCGAAGAAATATTGCGCAGTCCGCAGTCAAAGCTCATGGTGATAAGCGTGTCATGCGGCTGGTGTAGCAGGCGTGCAAAGAGGATGCCCCACAGGTATCCGCTGCAGGCATATACCAAAATAAAGAGTGCCACGGCTGCGCGCTGCCAGGTCATATGAAGCACGTAGGGCGACATTGACGTCGAGTTGGCAATGATAATTAGTACCAAGAAGACACGGCATGCAGGGGAGATAGCACCTGAGAGCTTCTCATGCCCCCAGCCATGCGTGAACTCGTTTACCAGCATGCCGGCAAGTGCGGGTACCGCCACCATAAGAATCATGTTAAATACCATGCCCAGCGCGTCCATTTGAATGGACTGTCCTAGCAACAGCTGCAGGGTGGCAGGGATGGTAAAAGGCGAGATAACGGTCGAGACTAAGATGACCGAAAGGCCCAGCGGTCCGTTGCCGTTAAACATGCCTACCCACATAAAGCTCACTACAGCCACGGGCACACTGTATTCAAGCAAGATGCCCGTGACAAGATTGACGTTGCTGCCAAAGAAAAGCTGTGCGAGCGCAAAGGCAAGCAGCGGCATAAACAGCTGGCTCACCAGCAAAATAACAACAAGGTCTTTGGGGTGACGAAAGACATAGAACAGCTGCTGGGTAGTGTTATTAAGTGAACCTTGAAAGGTCATAATGGCAAAAAGATAGGGAACGATAGGCTTGATGGTGCCAAAGACCTGCGGAAAGAGTACTCCTGCAGCTACGCAAATGGGCACAATCATGGGCATGTGGGAGGCAATAAACTTTCCCAGGCTGCTCCAACGTTCCATCAACATTACGAGTCGACCCTTTCTAACGTATCGTTCGCGCGGCAGTAAAGCCTCAGGTTTGGCTAGGCAACGAGAACGCAGTATAGGCGCAAACAAGAGGATGCGTAACCGTTTGTTTCAGGCTGTTCACACACGAAACCTGATGGATACCAAGCTGCCGCAAAAGCTCCTGTGTCCGCATGTTGCGTATAATGGGTAGCGTTCAACAGCTCGACTCGCCGAAGCGGGTCTACACACAAGGAAGTACCCTCATGCGCCTTAGTATTCTCGCGCATGATCGCGCCTATCACCGCCATCATGCTCACGTTGCCGTATTTGCCGCATCGCACAGGTTGGGGGCAGCTTATGTCCTCGCTTAAGACAACGCATCGCTGGGTAGTTGCTAAAAACGATTCTGAGCTTGAGCGTGAGCTGTCAGATAGCCTGGGCGTTGCTCCACTGGTGGCGCGCATCATGGTGGCGCATGGCGTTACTTCTACAGAAGAGGGCAAGCTCTTCCTTACGCCGTCTCTTGAGCGTGACTGGGCAGATCCCGCTATTATTCCGGGCCTGATGCTGGTGGCCGATCGCGTTGAACAAGCACTCGCAAATCATGAGCGTATTGCTGTGTTTGGCGACTTTGATGTCGATGGCATTACGTCCACCTGCTTACTTACCGAAGCGTTGCGCCATCTGGGTGCGCAAGTGCATCCGTTTATTCCGCATCGCTTTGATGAGGGCTATGGGCTCACAACCGCCGCACTTGACCGTGTGGTTGAGGAGTGCAACCCGTCGCTTATCATTACAGTCGATAACGGCATTGCAGCAAAAAACGAGGTAGCGCAGCTCACGAAGCGCGGCATCGACATTGTGGTTACCGATCATCACGAGCCTTCAGACTTGGTGCCGGTGGGAATTCCTGTAGCTGACCCCAAGATTGATGAAAAAAATCCTTCGCGCGAGCTAGCAGGTGCTGGTGTTGCGCTCAAGCTCGTGCAGGTTCTTGGCGAGCGTGCGGGTGAGCCCAAGCTGTGGCGTACATACACAGAGCTGGCGGCGCTGGGCACAGTCTCTGACATGATGCTTTTGACGCCCGAGAATCGCGCGCTGGTGGCCGATGGCATAGCGCAAATGCGCGCTACAACGCGTCCGGGCTATGTGGCGCTCGCAACTATGGCGCGCGTCGACCTTGCAACTATCACGGCTGATGCCTTGTCCTTCTCGCTTATTCCGCGTCTGAACGCTGCTGGACGTATGGCCGATCCCGCGCTCGCACTCAATTTGCTGCTTGCAACCGATGCTGCGCATGCTGCGGAGCTTGCTGAGGAGCTCGAGGCAATAAATCAGGAGCGCCGCAATATCGAGGCGGAGCTCGCCGAAGAAGCCACGGCGCAAGTAGAGGCTACTTACGATGGTGGGCGCGTGATTGTGGTTGGCGGCGAAGGCTGGCACGAGGGTGTTAAGGGCATTGTGGCAAGCCGCCTTACCAATCGCTTTCACGTGCCTGCGTTGCTCTTCTCCATTGCAGACGGCGTTGCGCGCGGTTCAGGCCGCTCGGTGGGTTCAGTCAATCTGTTTGATGCTGTCGAGAAATGTTCCGACCTGCTTATTCGCTTTGGAGGTCATGCGGGCGCTGTTGGTGTAACCATTGAGGCCGATAAGCTTGATGAGTTCCGCCGTCGCCTGGGACAAGTTTTGAGTGAGCTTCCGCCCGAGGATTTTGAGGACACAGACGAGGTTGCAGCCATTGTCAAACTCTCTGAGCTTGATATCGAGACCATTCAGCAGATTTCGGTTTTGGAGCCCTTTGGTCAAGGCAACAAGGTTCCGCTGCTTGCGGCCTGCGGTGTCACCATGTGCGACAGAGCTGTGGTAGGTAAAACGGGTGAGCACATGCGCTTTGTGGCAACCGATGGCGCCTCGAGTGTGCCTGCCATTATGTTTCGTGTGCCCAATATTGAGCAGCGTGTGGCGTGTGACTCAGTGGTTGATCTGGTGTTTGAGGCTGTGGCTGAGCGCTGGCAGGGGAGAGTAAAACCCAAGCTCATGGTAAAGGACATCCTCTGCCACACGGGCGGCGACGTAGATAGCACGCAAGAATCTGAGCCCGATGAAGACTGGCAGCAGGTTGAGTCTGTTTCTGCTGCGGGCGAGATGGCACCAGAGGTTGACAATGCCCGCCGAGCACACCTGGCAAAGCTCTCCTACGACGAGCTTACGCGCACACTCATCCACGCGTTTATTGGCACGGCAGAGCCGCACCGTGCGCAGGTCCACGCGCTGGCTGACCTTCAGCAGGGGCAAAGTGTCCTTGCTGTTATGGGCACGGGTCGTGGTAAGTCACTCATTTTTCAGGTTCATGCTGCACGCGAAGCTATCATGCATCATTGTGCGAGCATTTTTGTCTACCCCCTACGTGCGCTAGTGGCAGATCAGTCCTTCCATCTAATGACACGCCTTGCCAAGCTTGGCCTGCGCAGTGCTGTTCTTACGGGCGAGACACTGCAACCTGCACGCGATGCACTATTTGCAGCCTTGCGTTCTGGCAAGCTCGACGTGGTTTTAACGACGCCCGAGTTCCTCGCTATTCATCGCAATCGTTTTGCTGCTGCCCGTATTGGCTTTTTGGTGATAGACGAGGCTCACCATATGGGCGCTGCTTTAGGTGGAGACCGCAGTGCGTATCTCGAGATGCCCGAGGTGCTCTCAGCGCTGAACAACCCGCAGGTACTTGCTGCTACAGCTACGGCTTCGCCAGAAGTTGCCGAGGCTATCCGCCAACTGCTTCCTATTGACGACGTGGTTATCGACGACACAATCCGCGAAAACCTCGGTCTCGACGACGAGCGCAATCTTTCTTCGCGCGAGAATCGCCTCGTGTCGATTGTTGCTACCGGCGAGAAATGCGTGGTCTACGTCAATGCGCGCGATGCTGCCGTTACTCTTGCTCGCACGCTGCGCCATCGCGTGCCGGAGTATGCCCATGCCGTTGCGTTTTACCATGCAGGTCTTTCTCGCGCCAATCGCATGCGCGTAGAGGAGGCTTTTCGCGCAGGTGAGCTGAGCTGCATTGTCTCCACCTCTGCCTTTGGTGAGGGCGTCAATCTGCCTGACATTCGCCACGTGGTGCTCTATCACATGCCGTTTGGTTCGATTGAGTTTAACCAGATGAGTGGTCGTGCTGGTCGCGATGGTCAGCAGGCAAGTATTCACCTACTCTACTCGGCGCGCGACGCGCGAATTAACGAGCATCTGCTCGATGCGTTGGCTCCCACAAGAGATGAGTTGGTTACGCTCTATCGAGCATTGCAGACCATGTGGCGTGCCAATCGTGGCAAATGCGGTGAGACGGCATTTTCGGCCACGGACCTCGACATTGCGCAGATGTGTCTGGCTATCGATGCGCGCACGCCAGTAGACGAACGTTCGGTCGCTTATGGTCTAGCAGTCTTTGAAGAGCTGGGTTTTGCCCACGTGACCGGTTTTGACGAGGGCCGCCTCATTGCGATGACCGAGAATCCCGGAAGAGTAGACCTGTCTTCTTCCATTCGCTATCTCGAGGGTATTCGTACACGCATGGAGTTCGCAGCCTTCAAGAGCTGGGCATTAGATGCATCGGCTCGTGATATGCTTGCACGAATTAATCGGCCCATTACGCCGCATATGCAATAGGAGGGGATACCGTGGAAACTGCTGCCTCAAACACCGATGCGCCTCAGCAGGCCTCGGGTCCGGTACATACCAACCAAGAAGGTTCGCTGCGCCCCACATCGGAGCTGCTTCATATTACTCATGCCGATGACTTGCCGTATCAGATTATGGCTGACAACTACGACAAGCTCGCTAGCCTGTGTCGCAAGTACATGGGCGAGGAGGACCGCGCCAAGGTCGAGCGCGCTTACTGCTTTGCGGCAGAAAAGCATGCCGAGCAAAAGCGTCGTTCGGGCGAGATGTACATCAACCATCCTGTTGAAGTGGCAATTATTCTGGCTGAACTCAATCTCGACTCTGATGTGGTGTGCGCGGCGCTTTTGCATGACACGGTCGAGGACACCGAGACCTCGCTTGCCGATGTCTCTGCAATCTTTGGTGAGACGGTAGCCGACCTCGTAGACGGCGTAACTAAGCTCACTAACATCGAAGTCGACAGCATGGACGAGAAGCAGGCGCTCAACCTGCGCAAGATGTTTCTTGCTATGTCGCGCGACATCCGCGTCGTCATCGTTAAGTTGGCCGACCGCCTGCATAACATGCGTACGCTTGCAGCGCTGCGCGAAGATCGCCGCCTCTTTAAGGCGCGCGAGACCATGGATGTCTATGCGCCTTTGGCTGACCGCTTGGGTATGAGTTCCATTAAGTGGGAGCTCGAGGACCTCTCGTTTTTCTATCTGGAGCCTGATGCCTACCAGCGTATCGCGCGTATGGTGGCTGAGAGCCGCGAGGCACGCGAGCGCTTTTTGGCGGAGGCTATTAAAACGCTTACCGATGAACTCAAGCGCGTGGGACTCGAGGATTTCCAGATTAATGGCCGCTCCAAGCACTACTGGTCTATCTATCAGAAGATGAAGCGCAAGGGCAAAGAGTTCTCCGAGATTTACGACCTGGTTGCCCTGCGCGTTATCACCAACACAGTGGGCGATTGCTACTCCGCGCTAGGCGCGGTGCACTCCCTGTGGCACCCCATGCCAGGGCGCTTCAAGGACTACATCGCCATGCCCAAGTTCAACAACTATCAGTCGCTGCATACCACGGTTATTGGTCCCACCGCGCGCCCGCTCGAGATTCAGATTCGTACCTACGAGATGCACGAGCAGGCTGAGTACGGCATTGCGGCGCACTGGCTCTACAAGCGCTCGGGTGGTTCGTCTTCGTCTAAGACTAACGATGCCCAGCGCCTCGACGATCAGATTAACTGGCTCAAGCGCTCGCTTGACTGGGCTGCCGATGACGTCGAAGACCCCAAGGAATATCTCCATTCGCTCAAGGTTGACCTATTTGACCAGGAGATCTTTGTCTTTACACCCAAGGGCGAGGTCATGAGCCTGCGCGCTGGCTCCACGCCACTCGACTTTGCCTACGCCGTTCACACCGAGGTAGGCAACCACTGTGTAGGCGCCAAGGTCAACGGTGCGGTGGCGCCGCTTTCGCACGAGCTTGCCATGGGCGACCGCATTGAGATTCTTACCAATAAGGCAGCTAAGCCATCGCGCGACTGGTTCAATATTGTACGTACGCCTTCGGCGCGCTCAAAGATTCGCCGCTACTTTGCTGCTGCCACCAAAGACGACGATGCTGCTTCAGGCCGCGACATTCTTGCAAAAGACCTGCGCAAACGCGGTTTTGGTATCTCCACTCCGCGCTCCACGCGCGCACTTACTACCGTGGCACACGACCTTAACTATAAGCAGCTTGAGGATCTCTTTGCTGCGGTTGGCGCCGGTAAGGTGGCTCCCCGCATGGTGGGCAACAAGGTTAAGGCCATTCTTGATCCAACGCCCGTAGAGACTGAGGACACCAAGCACCCTGACGAGGTTGTTGCTGATGCACTCAAGCAGTCACGTACTGGTGGGCGCCGTCCTCCTAAGCGCAGTAAGAAACCGGGAAGTTCTGGCATCTTGGTCAAGGGTGGAGCCGACATGCTGGTGCGCTTGGCTCACTGCTGCAATCCTGTAGCAGGCGACGACATCGTGGGCTTCATTACGCGTGGTCGCGGTGTCTCAGTACACCGTGCGAGCTGTCCCAATGTTAAGGGGCTCATGGGGAACCCCGAGCGCATGATTGATGTCTCGTGGGATAACGGCGCCGATGCTCTGTTCCAGGTTGAGATTGTTGTCGAGTGCTTGGACCGCATGGGTCTGCTTAAGGACGTTACCATTGCCATTGGTGATGCAGGTGGCAACATTCTCTCCGCAGCTACCGCAACAGACCGCGAAGGCATTGCTACCTTGCGTTTCTTGGTGGAAATCTCCGATGCAAGCGGCCTCGACTCGCTTCTTGCTGCAATTAGCCGCGTAGAGAGCGTCTTTGATGCTCGCCGCCTCATGCCTGGCGAGGGTGGCGCCGCTCAGATTCCGCATCGTCACTAGAATCACTAGAAAGGACCTGTGTCCTATGGACAAAGAGAAACTCCCGCTTAACGCGGAGCTCGATACTAATCCCCATGGCCGCTTGAGCGTAGAACACGTGGTTAATGGCCCTGTTCAAACCAACACCTATTTTGCTATCTCGGGCACCGAAGCGGTGGTTATCGATCCTGCCTGGGAAGGGGAGACCCTTGCGCGCAATTTCATCGCGACTCACCCCGGCATCTCCATTCGCGCTATTGTGTGTACTCACGCTCATGGAGACCACATTGGTGGTGTAGCTGGCATGCGTCGCGTGTTGGGCGATGATGTCCCGTTCCTGATCTCTGAGGCAGACGCCGAGATCATCGACCTTGCCATCGACTCCATGCGTGACCTGTGGAACATTACGGTCGAACGTCCTCCACAGCCTGACCGCCTACTTCACGAGGGCGACTCGGTCGAGTTTGGCGATGCTCGTCTGCAGGTTATGGAAACCCCTGGCCACACTCCCGGTGGCATTGTGCTTTTTGCTGCTACAGCCGATGGTGACGTTGCTTTTGTGGGTGATACGCTCTTCCCAGGAGGTCATGGCAGGTGCGATCTTCCGGGTGGCAGCGAGGCGCAGATTATGCGTTCGCTTGCCCGTATGGCGGCCTCTCTTCCTGATGAGACATTGTGTTATATCGGTCACGACCGTACAACCACGATGGCTGAGGAGCGTGCTTCTAACGTATTTATGGCCTATGCCGTGCGCCATGAGCACTAATCAGAGTGGTTGGTTTTAAGACCTAAATACATCTGAAACGTTTCATTTTTCGATTGATGCGCTTCAAAGGTTCAACTTCTGTGGAGGGCTGCCCACCAAGGCAGCCCTCATTGTTTTGCGTGGTATTCTGCAAGCGTCATTTCAGCACGTCGAACTAGGGGGTTCGTATGCTCGTCAACGCAACCGAAATGCTACAGAAGGCCGAGGCTGGTCATTACGGTCTGGGCGCGTTCAACACCAATAACCTGGAGTGGACGCTCGCTATCCTCGCCGCAGCTGAGGAGGCCAAGTCTCCGTTGATTATGCAGTGCACCGCTGGCGCTGCTAAGTGGATGGGCAGCCTTAAGGTCTGCGCCGACATGGTCAAGGCTTGTGTCGAGGCTTCCGGCACTACTGTTCCTGTGGCTCTCCACCTCGATCACGGTTCTTATGAGGACTGCTTCAAGGCTATCGAGGCTGGCTTTACCTCCATCATGTATGACGGTTCGCACGAGGCTGATTTCCAGACCAACCTCGACCGCACCAAGGAGCTCGCTGATCTGGCTCACTCCAAGGGCATTTCTATCGAGGCTGAGGTTGGCGGCATCGGTGGCGTCGAGGATGGCGTGACCTCCAACGGCGAGCTTGCTGATCCTGAGCAGTGTAAGCAGATTGCCGACCTGGGTGTTGACTTCCTCGCCTGCGGTATTGGTAACATCCATGGTCTGTATCCCGCAGACTGGGCTGGCCTTTCCTTCGAGCGTCTGGGCGAGATCAAGGCCCTGACCGGCAGCCTGCCTCTCGTACTTCACGGTGGCACGGGCATCCCTGAGGACCAGATCAAGAAGGCAATCTCGATTGGCGTTTCAAAGATTAACGTGAACACCGACCTGCAGGTTGTCTTTGCTAAGGCAACGCGCGAGTACATCGAGGCTGGCAAGGATCAGCAGGGCAAGGGTTATGACCCCCGCAAGCTTCTCAAGCCGGGCCGCGAGGCTATTGTCGAGCGCACCAAGGAGCTCATGGAGCAGTTTGGTAGCGTAAACAAGGCCTAAATAGACAAGGTCTAAAGAGCTTTACGGAGGCTCTCAGATTCTTTCCTGAGCGATTCTGCAGCCGCGAAGCGGTGAGGACAGCGAAGGGGAGAATACTGGGAGTCTCTTTACGTACATGCTCCTTTAGGGTTTCTTTCAGCTCTTTGAGCGCGCAGCAAAAAAGGGCTCCATATTTGCCTTGTTTGCACGTGTGGCATCTTGTGTTATAGTCTCCCTTGCACTTTACGTGCGCCCGAGTGGCGGAATTGGCAGACGCAGTGGACTCAAAATCCACCGGTGGCGACATCGTGCGAGTTCGAGTCTCGCCTCGGGCACCATACGAAAAGAAAAAGGCTCCAGTAATGGAGCCTTTTCTGGTTAACGCCGAACTCGCGTGAACTCCTCTTTCGTGTTCTCCCTGTGGAGCAGTAAGGGCTGTGCTAAGATACCTAAACGTTGCGAAAGCAACCTGTCAAAGCGGGACCTGAGGGTCCCCACCTTGCGGCGCCACGGAGCAGCTGTCTGGTTCCACAATAGAACATGTACGTTTGCTCTTTGAGCTACGTATCTCTGTATGTGAAACCCGGATGCCTCTTGGCTCCGGGTTTTTGTTTTGTACACAGAAGGAGGTTGGAACAATAGCTAAGTCTGATGACACCCGTATTAACGGGCAGATCACCGCGAGCACGTGCCGTCTGATCGGCGTTGATGGTTCGCAGCTTGGTCTGTTCGGCATCCGCGATGCGCAGCGCGTTGCCGATGAGCAGGGCCTCGACCTGGTGGAAATCGCGCCTAACGCAGAACCGCCGGTATGCAGGGTCATGGATTATGGCAAGTTCAAGTACCAGCAGGCCATGAAGGCCAAGCAGGCTCGTAAGAACCAGTCCAGGGTCGAAGTTAAGGAAATGAAATTCCGTCCCAAGATTGACGTGGGTGACTACGAGACCAAGAAGGGTCACGTCCTGCGATTCCTCAAGAAGGGCGCACGCGTTAAGGTCACCATCATGTTCCGTGGCCGCGAGATGGCTCATCCCGAGCAGGGTCTCAACGTGCTCGAGCGTCTGGCTGAGGACCTTAAACCGTTTGCTACGGTCGAGTCGGCTCCTAAGCTCGAAGGCCGTAACATGCTCATGCTCCTCGCTCCTATTAAGGGCGCCTTCGATAACGAGGGCGACGAGGCAGCGTCCGAGAAATAGTGTTTGTAACCGACAAAGGAGAAGTTCATGCCTAAGATGAAGTCCCACAGCGGCACCAAGAAGCGTTTCCGCCGCACCGGTACCGGCAAGCTTATGCGCGCCAAGGCCTACAAGAGCCACATCCTGACCAAGAAGACCACCAAGCGTAAGCGTGGTTTCCGTCAGGAGACCGAGATTGCCGCAGCTGACGCTAAGGTCATCAACGCTCGTCTGGCTGGTCGCTAATCCAGCTTTCATTCCACTTAGTCACTACTTAATACCGTTTGGAGTTGATTAGATATGGCACGTGTCAAGCGCGCAGTGAGCGCCAAGAAGAAGCGCCGTACCGTTATGTCTCGTGCGAAGGGCTACTACGGTGCCTCTTCGCGTACGTACAAAGCTGCTAAAGAGCAGGTCCAGCACTCCCTGCAGTACCAGTATCGCGATCGTCGCGTTAAGAAGCGCGAGATCCGCAGCCTCTGGATTACGCGTATCAACGCTGCTGCTCGTCTGAACGACCTTTCTTATTCTCAGTTCATGCACGGCCTGAAGCTTGCTGGCATCGAGCTGGATCGCAAGGTTCTCTCTCAGATGGCTTATGAGGACATCGAGTCCTTCAATGAGCTTGCTGCTCTGGCCAAGAAGGCTCTTGAGGCTTAAAGACAAAGTCCAAATGACTTTTTAACGGGGTGTCGCACAGGCGCCCCGTTTTTGTTTGCGATGTGGTTGCTCTAGCTGAATCAGACTTCATCCTTGGCAGGCAAGTTTGCGGATGTGTATACAGAGAGCCCTCTCAACGGTTTAACCTTGCTTCTTCGTTGATATATGTGTATGGAGCTTTCCAATCCCAATATAGGGAGGGACATAACGTGCGCTGGAGCACTGAAGGAGCTACATCCTGAATAAGAGCACTTCTAATATAGGGTTCAAAACATCAATACAAGGGCTATCGAAATGGCCAAGCAAAATGCAAAGCCTTAAGAGACTGGATGGATATGCAGCCGGATTTGTTTACGGTCCAATGCGTTTTACGAGCAGGGGATCGAGGGGTCTGCCGATAGCCAAAGCCCAACGCTTAGATAGAAACGCGCTGAGTAGCCATTTGTTTGCCCAGGAATCAGTAGGGTGTCTATATGTCGGTAAGCGGTATATAGAGAGCGGCGAATTAGCAGGATTCGGTTCAACTTGTGTAGGAAATGTGTTCATAAATCTTTATGCTTGCGACTGCCGAAACACTCCTGTAAATTAATTCCTCGCCGAAGGGAGCCGCGCAAACAGCAACGACTCCTGGCGGGTACCTTGAGAACCGGATACCGCGGATGACCAGCAAAGATATTGCTTGGTT
>CAVJWJ010000017.1:23655-26949 GCA_963653375.1 Roseburia sp. CAG:303 | reverse complement strand
CCCTTCTTCTTGGTAAGGCCACGCTTCTTGCGCACAATCTCAACGCGATCCTCAAACGGAGCCGTTACTAGCACAGCGATGTGATTGGGGTTATTGCGCAGCAGATAGTCAGAAAGACGACCCTCAATGATGCAGCTCTTGGTGGAGCCCAAATCCAAAATCACCTGAGACATCGACTTAAACAGCTTGTCAGAAAGCGAGCGCGAATCCACGCGGTCGGGCAAAAACGCCACGTTGTCCATAGCTAGGCGCTCGTCGTAGGCAGCCATCTTGTCAACCGACTCGCCCTCGCGAAGCGCCGAGCGCACCAACAGCTCGTTGTCGTACAGAGGAATGCCCAGCTCGCAGGAGAGCATCTTGCCAATCTCGTGACCCTCGGCGCCAAAGTCGCGCGCGATGGTGATTACCACGGGCTGACCCGCGCGCTCGGCCTCGCGAAGTGCTCGACGCTGCTCGATCTTGTCCTTGATTACCGCCATGCCAAGCCTCCAAAAGAGCCAAACTCAAACCGACTGACTAACTATAGGCCACACCCAGGCAAACAAAACACCCAAGCAGCCAAACGGCGGGTTCCCTTACGCTGAAAGGAACCCGCCCAACACACAAATCCTTACGCTGCCACCGCGCGACGCTGATAGGCGCGCACAAGCAGCGAGATGCCAAAATTGAGCACAAAGTACAGCGCAAAGACAAAGCCGTAGAGCGCCAGCACCTCAGAGAGCTGCGAGGTCTGAGCCATAACAACCTTGGCGGAGTACATGAACTCGGCAACGTTAATGCCCGCGAGGTACGAGGAGTCCTTTATGACCGTCGTGCACTGACTAAAGAGCGCCGGGATGATGGTCTTAAAGGTCTGCGGCAAGATAATTAGGCGCATGGTGCTAAAGAAACCAAAACCCTGCGACTGTGCCGCCTCAAATTGACTCTTAGGAATGGAGTTAAAGCCACCACGGATAATCTCGGCCATAACCGCAGAGGTAAAGATGGTAAACGCGAGCACCGAAATAACCACGTCGTTGCCCTTAACCGTGAAGTAGATAAAGAGAATCCACAGCAGGTTAGGCGTGCAGCGGAAGAGCTCGATATAAGCGCTTACCAACACCGAGAAGATGCGGAGCTTGCCCGTGCAGTACTGCTTGACCATGGCGAGCACGGTACCCAGAATCACCGAGAGAATGATGGCGAAAAACGAAATCTCAATCGTCTTAAGGAAGCCGTCCATGATGAACGACAGGTTGTCTGCGTTGAAGATCTCCATCGATTACGCCTCCTTTGCGGGCTCGGGCGTAATGCCAGGAATCACCTTGGCACGCGGACGACGCTTGGCGCGGCGCTCCAGATACTGAACCAACAGCGCCAGCGGGAAGCAGATGATGAAGTACATAAAGCACGCAAGGATGTAGCCCTGCAGGTAGCCGTAGGTAGAAACAAAGCCATCGGCGTTGTACATCAGGTCGCCACCTGCGATGAGCGCGAGCACCGAGGTGTTCTTAACCAGATTGAGTGCCTGGTTACACAGCGGAGGCAGGATGACCTTAAACGTCTGCGGCAAAATCACGTAGCGATATGCCTGCACACGCGTGAAGCCCTGCGAAAGCGCAGCTTCCATCTGACCGCGCGGCACCGCCTCGATACCTGTGCGGATAACCTCAGACACGTAGGCGGCATGGTAGAGGCCTACACCCAAGAAGCCCAGCGCAAACGAGCTGATGCGAACCGGGTTAGGCGCACCCGTAATGGCCTGGAGCAGCTGAGGGCCGGCCATGTACATGAAGAACACCTGAACCGGCAGCGGGGTGTTCTGGTAGAACTCAACGTACACGCGTGAAATAGCACGCAGCACGCGCGAGCGCGTGGTCGAGAACACACCCAGAAGCGTGCCCAGCACCAAAGACAGCACCAGGCCAGCAATGACCACCTGCAGCGTGACGAACCAGCCATCCCAGAAGCTGCCCATCTCGCTGAAGGTCATCTCCCATCGCATGGAGTCGAAGAGTCCTTCGAGCATGTCGTTCCTTCCTAACTACATCTAACATATCGCCCGGATGCGCAGGCACCCGGGCGACAAGGGTCACGGCCAAAGCGCTAGCTAATGCGCGCCGCCGCAGCCCGCGCAATCAAACTAGAGCAGACCCCAGGTCTCGATCTCTTCGTCAATCCAGCCGTCGTCAAGCAGCTCGTTAACGGTGTCGTCGACAACCTTGGAGAGGTCGCAGCCCTTCTTGGTGGCCACGCCGTACTCCTGAGCACCAAACTCAACATCGGGGTCGAGCAGCTCGCAGTCGTCGGTGGTGTAGCCCTTAAGCGTGGAGCGGTCCATAGCAAAGGCGTCTACATTGCCGGCGTCCAGAGCACTCTTGATGGAGGGGTAGTCCGGGAACTCCTTGAACTCAGGCGTAGCGGAGATACCCTCGTCGGAAAGCATCTGGTTTACGAGGTCCTTGGTGGTAGAGCCCTGCGAAACGCCAATAATCTTGCCGTCGAGGTCGGCCATCTTGCTCATGCCAGAGCTCTTCTTGATGAGGATGCCCACGTGGTCGGTACGATACGGCGTGGAGAAGTCCCAGCTCTTCTTGCGCTCATCGGTGATGGTGTAAGTAGCAGCAACGATATCGAGCTGGTCGTTATCGATCAGCGGACCGCGGGTCTTAGGCGTAACATCGGTGAACTCGCACAGACCCTGCTCCTTGGCCTCGTCATAGGTGACGCCAAAGACAGCAGCAGCGATCTGATAGCAAAGGTCAATCTCGAGGCCCTCGTACTCCTTGGTCTTGGTGTTCAGATAGCCATAGCCCACAACGTCCTTCTTGACGCCGCAGTTGAGCTTGCCGCGCTCCTTGATGGTGGCAACCTTGGAGTCGCCGCTATCAGAAGAGCCAGACTTAGAAGAGCTGGAGCTAGAACCGCAGCCTGCGAGCGTGCCCATACCAGCAACGCTCAGGATGCCCATGCCGGCTACCTGCAAAAACTTACGACGTGACATATCCATGTTGGTACCCCTTCCG
This sequence comes from Roseburia sp. CAG:303, assembly GCA_963653375.1. Lineage (GTDB taxonomy): Bacteria > Actinomycetota > Coriobacteriia > Coriobacteriales > Coriobacteriaceae > Collinsella. Next base: position 23,944 of record CAVJWJ010000017.1, on the reverse strand, counting down.
CTGATACACAGATGGTGCGACTGCATTCCAGCCGCTCGCCGGCCATACCTCCGGCGTATTCCGATGCGGCACGCGGCCGCAGATACGGCAATTAGTGAAGAATCTTGGCCAAGAAGTCGCGGCAACGCTCGTTCTGAGGATTCTCAAAGAAGTGATCGGGCGTACCCTCCTCCAGGATGCGGCCATCGTCCATAAAGATGACGCGGTCGGCCACCTGGCGTGCAAAGCCCATCTCGTGCGTGACGCAAATCATGGTGATGTCTTCTTGCGCCAGCTCAATCATAACGTC
>CAVJWJ010000017.1:10196-23405 GCA_963653375.1 Roseburia sp. CAG:303 | reverse complement strand
GTCATGTTGGGATAGAGGTTGAACTGCTGAAACACCATGGAGGAGTACTTACGAGCCATCTCCAGGTGGTTCTTCTTGGTAAGCGGCGTGCCGTCGATGATAACCTCGCCCGAGGTAGGCTCCTCAAGAAAGTCAACGCAACGAATCATGGTCGACTTGCCCGAGCCAGACGGGCCAATTACAACAACCTTCTCGCCCTTCTTGACCGTCAGGTTGACGTCCTTCAAGACATGCAGGTCACCAAAGTATTTGTTGAGACCCTTAATTTCAATCATGTCGGCCATGGGTGGCTTCCCTTCCTCACTTCTATTCGCGAAGCATATTGTACGAGTGCCGCAAAACGCCAGACGGGCGCGCGGAGACACGGCAACACTGCTGAAACGTTTTTGTTACAAACACGCATACTGTGTCAGCCGCCATTTTTATTCGATAAATATGCCCGAATGCGGGGGTGTTAGTCAAATTTACGCGGAAATCCGCCTATTCTATTCACATTAGTTTGCTAAAGCGTTTGCTGGCAAGAAACCAAAAAACGGCCCGGAGCTATGCTCCGAGCCGCAATACAGCAGTCGATTTTCACAATCGGTGCGCCTTACGCCAGGCGTGCGCCAACCTCTTTGGCAGCAGCAGGCTTGTCAAAGTTGCCACCCGTGGCAGCGCCCAGAGCGCCCATCACACGACCCATGTCCTTTTTGCTGGTAGCACCCAACTCAGCGATGGTCTTCTCAATGAGCTCAACTAGCTCCTCGCCTGCAACCTGACGCGGCAGCAGGCTCTCCAGAATGGCAACCTGCTCGGTGAGCATGTCGGTGCGCTCCTGGTTATTGGCAGCCTTGATGGACATCTCCAGAGTCTCGTTGGTCTGCTTAATCAGACGACGGACCATATTGTTGACGTCCTCTTCGGTGGCGTCGCGGCGCTCGTTGACCTCGATGTTTTTCACCTCGGTCTTAACCTGACGAATAATGCCCAGACGCACCTTGTTCTTCGCCTTCATGGCGGCAATCATTTCTTGCTGAAGCTCTTCGTTTGTCATCTCAGTTCTCCTTAAGCGCTTCTACTCGCTGTCCGAGGAAGAATCGCTGTCGCTCGACGTATCGCTCGTGGTGTCAGTGGTGGTGCTCGAAGAATCAGAGGAACCCGTCGAGGGCGTCACACCGTCGAGGCTCACGTTGTAAGGCACATCCTCGGGCATGTCGTTGATCTGAATGTTGGCAGCCTTGGTGTAGTCGTCCAGCCAAGTGCTGTAAGCGCTCGACTTCTCCTGGGTCTCCAGAATGTTCTTGATGTAGGTGCGAATCTTCTTGGGAACCTGCTTAATCTTGGTCACCTTGTCGTCTACGTGGAAGTAGTTAGTGCACTTGATGATGTGGTAGCCATAGGACGACTCAACAACACCGCTGACCTCACCCTTCTTGAGGCCAGAAAGGGCAGTCTGATACTCAGTCACAAAGCTCGTGAGTACATCCCAACCCACATCGCCGTTGTCGTCCTTAGAGCCGGTGTCCTCGGAGTACTCGGCAACGGCATCCTCAAAGCTCAGCTCACCGGAGTTAATCTGATCCAGAATGTCTTCGGCCTTCTTCTTGACCTCAGCCTTCTCATCGTCGGTAGCATCGCTATCAACCTTGAGCAGCAGGTTCTCAGAACGGCGAGCGTCGTTATAGGTGTCGAGATTGTCGTTCAGATACTCAATAATGTCGTCATCGGTAATATTGACGTCGGTTACCGCGTCCTCAAGCTTCTCCTGCTTCAAGCTGCTCTCGAGCTGAGACTTGTACGTATCCTTGGTATAGCCAAACAGCTCGAGCTGCTGTACAAAAGCGTCCTCGCTGTCGTAGTTGGAGTACGCCTCTTTCCAGGCTTCCTCAACATCGTCGTCGGTGACCTCGATGTTGTACTCGTTCTCGGCCTTCTGAATCAAGTACTGCTGAGCCAGCGAGTTAATGATGTTCTCGCGGTAGCTCTCGGGCGTCATATCGTTGTCCACGAGGTACTGGGCCCAATCCTTATCGGAGTCGTAGTTGCCCTCGCGCACGCTCATAATCTGCTTAGTAACGGTGTCCTCAGTGATGCTTACGCCGTCAACCGTAGCAGCCACGCCGCCCGTGAGATGGTAGCTCTCAGAGTTCTGGCTCTGGTTAATAACGCCCGAGCATGCCATGGCAGAAACAGAGAGCAGCATGGCGGCCACGCCAATGGCCACAAGCAAAATCTTTACACCCTTGGAAAGACGCGTCTTGTGCTTCTTGCGGCGCACGTCCTTCTTGCGCGGCGCAGACTCAATCTCCTGCATGGTAGGAGTCTTGTGCTTCTTATTGTGTGTCTGCTGAGGCTTGGCGTTCTCGTTTTTCTGAGCCATGAACATACCCTTACATATATTTGCGCGCCGATTATTCGGCAACTCGCATGTCATCAGATTTCGCTATTGTCGCACAGTGACACGGCGCGCGGCACGAAGTCGCAGCGATATTCCCTTGATATCCCAAGAGCGCCACACATAGCAGGTAAAAAGCACCCCCTCAGGCCTGTGGACCTAAGGGGGCGCACTCTAACTACTATGCGATATCCGAGCAGCTACGTTACTCAAAGTACTTGGTAATAGTGTCTACCATGCCCTGCTGCGTGGTCTGAGCCAAGATGTCAGCCGTCTTCTCTTTGTCCATGAAGATGTTCATGAGATTTTGCAGCACGGCTACCTGGCCGCCGTCGCGCAGAACGCCCAGGTTAATGATGAGCTCGGTAGGAACCTCATCACCCATGCCTGCCATAGGCTGAAACACGATCGGGGTCTTAGGCTTGATAACTGCAATGTAGGGCTTCTCGATGAACTGCGGATCAGTATGCGGAATAGCGATAGCGGCAGCCTCGGTGTGCAGACCCGTGGGATAGTTCTTCTCGCGCGTAGTGATGCCCTCAAACCAGCCATCGTTGATGTGACCGCGCGCCTTGAGCTCGCCCTCAAGCTTCTTGAAGAACTCGTCGGTGCTTGCGGCCTCCCAGTCAAAGAAAACCAGCTCAGGATCGAACAGTTCGGTATCTTTACCTGCCATTTCTCTCTCCTATCTCATAGATTGGCAGAAGCGTTGCGCCGCCTCCGATTGGGCAGTGGAGCCGCACAACAAAGCTGATGGTAGCACAGGAAAAATGGCCAAACACACTGTCTGCTAACACGTACGAAAACGCCGTCCGAAGCGCACGTTTGCGCAAGCGGACGGCGTTGCCAGACTCGTTGATGTCGTGATGGCGAGGCGGTTCTCTCGAAGGTTCTACGTGGGAGCCTTACAAGCCGCACGCACGCCTATGCGTCGATAGCCACCTTGCCCGAAGGCAGTACGTGCACGCGGCCCTCAGCCAAAAGCTGAATCACCTGCGGGTACAGCTCGTGCTCCAGCTCATGAATATGAGCCTCCAGCATATCGACGTCCCAACCTTCCTCAATTGCCAGCGCACGCTGAGCAATGATGGGGCCGTTGTCGTAGACCTCGTTGGCAAAGTGCACGGTAATGCCCGTAACCTTCACACCGCGATTAAAGGCATCGTCGATGGCATGCGCACCCACAAAGCTCGGCAGCAGCGCCGGATGCAGGTTGACCACACGGTTCTCAAACGTGGCAAGCAGCGGCTCGCGCACCATGCGCATGTAGCCAGCCATCACCACGTACTCCACACCGCGCTCTTTGAGGGCCGCAGCGATAACCTCGTCGGCCGCCTCGGGGTCGGCATAAATCTCGCGCGAAAGCGTGAGAGTCTGAATGCCTGCTTCTTCTGCGCGCTTAAGGCCATAGGCCGAAGGACGACTCGAAACCACCAGCTCAATCGTGGCGTTCAGGCTGCCATCAGCAATGCGGTCGATAAGCGCCTGCAGATTAGTGCCCGAGCCCGAGATGAGCACGCCGATTTTTAACGGCTCGGCGGTATCGGTACCCGTGGGGCGCGTGTAAGGCTCAAAGCCCTGGTCGCTCACGTTAGCGCTCATCGGAGTAGGTCACCTCGCCCGAGCCAGCAACGCAAGTGCCCACGCGGAAGGGCTTCTCGCCCATAGCCTCGAGCGCAGCGACTGTTGCAGCCTCGTCCTCGGGAGCCACGATGATGCACAAGCCAACACCCATGTTGAAGGTCTTACAGGCCTCGTTAGGAGCAAGCTCGGCATGGTGCGAAATATAGGTGATAACGGGTGGAACATCCCAGCCCATCTGGTCGCCATTGCGCTCCACCACGGCGTCAACGTCTGCAGCAAGTGCACGGTTCAGGTTCTCGGTGATGCCACCACCCGTGATGTGGGCAATAGCATGTACGTTGGCGCCGCCGCGCAGCAGGTCGAGCACGGGCTTTACATAGATACGCGTGGGAGCCAGCAGAGCATCGGCAAGTGAGGCGCCACCCAACTCCTCGAGCGGCTGCTCAAGCTCAGCGCGCTTGGCGGCAGCCTCGGGCGTGCCTGGGACAATGCCGTCAACGCCAATAACCTTGCGCACGAGCGAGTAGCCGTTGGAGTGAACACCGGTGCTCGGCAGGCCAATAATCACGTCGCCCTCACGCACGTTAGCAGGGTCAATCATCTTGGGACGGTCCACCACGCCCACGGTAAAGCCCGCAAGATCGTAGTCGTCAGCGCGCATAACGCCTGGGTGCTCAGCCATCTCGCCGCCCACCAACGCACAGCCCGCGAGCTTGCAGCCGTCGGCCACGCCCTTCACGATCTTTGCCATGTGCTCTGCCTCAATGTGACCAATGGCCACGTAGTCGAGGAAGAACAGGGGCTCAGCGCCAGAAGCCAGAATGTCGTTGACACACATAGCAACCAGGTCCTGGCCCACAGTCTCGTGGCGGTCGAGCAGCTGTGCCAGCACGAGCTTGGTGCCCACGCCATCGGTGCCAGAGATGAGGATGGGGTCTTCCATATCCTTCAAGGCAGCTGCGGAGAACAGGCCACCAAAGCCACCGATGCCGCCAATGACCTCGGGACGGTTGGTCTCCTTGACCATCTGCTTGATGGCATCAACAGCGCGACCACCCTCGGCAGTATCGACGCCAGCATCCTCATAGGTCACGTGCTTAGTGTTCTCGCTCATCTGAGCTCCCTTTCTTTAAGTCAGTCTTGTTCGCAGGTTGCGCTGGTCTGGCGCGCCGCCCCAGCACCTAGGCGTTGGGATGCGCTGCCTCCCAGCTCTTGTCCATCTCTTTTTCTACTACAACATCTTCGGGCAGCGCCTCAACCTTGGTCATGTTGCGCGGCTCGTAGCCTTCCATAAACTTGTCGCGGCCAAAGCTTGCAGGGATAGCCACCGGGTAGACGCCCGTAAAGCAGGCATCGCAATAGCCGCCAGCAGGCATGCAGTCAATCAAGCCCTCCACCGAGAGGAAGGCGAGCGAATCGGCGCCGATGTACTCGCAAATCTCGTCCACGGTCTTGTTGGCGCTGATGAGCTGCGCCTGCACGTCGGTATCGATGCCGTAGAAGCACGGCCAGGTGACCTCGGGCGAGTTGATGCGCACGTGAATCTCCTTGGCGCCAGCACCGCGCAGCATCTTTACGAGCTGCACCATGGTGGTACCGCGCACGATGGAGTCGTCAATCACTACCAGGCGCTTACCTGCAATGTTGTCCTTAAGCGGGTTGAGCTTCATGCGCACACCCATGGCGCGCAGTTCCTGCGTAGGCTCAATAAAGGTGCGACCCACGTAGCGGTTCTTGATGAGACCCTCGCCATAAGGAATGCCACTCTCGTGTGAGTAGCCCTCCGCAGGCGGCATGCCCGAGTCGGGCACGCCAATAACCATGTCGGCCTCAACCGGAGACTCGCGAGCAAGCATGCGACCCATGTCGTAGCGGCAGGCGTAAACGCTCTTACCATTCATGATGGAATCAGGGCGCGCAAAGTAGACCTGCTCAAAGATGCACTCGGCACGGCGCTGCGAGGGCACGCCCTGCTCGGAAACCAGGCCCTCGGCGTTGATGCGCAAAATCTCGCCCGGGCGAATGTCGCGCACGTACTCAGCACCCACAATGTCCAGGGCGCAGGTCTCGGACGCAACCACCCAGCCGCCCGCTACAGCAACCTCGGGCGTATTTGCCGTCTCACTCTCGTCAAGCGAAGGAAGCTTAGCCACGTCCTCGGGATTTGCCTGGTCAAGGCCCTCATCTACGAGCTTTCCCAGCACGAGCGGACGAATACCATGCGGATCGCGAAAAGCGTACAGCGAGCTCTCGTTAATAAGCGTCATGGCGTAGCCGCCGCGCACGAGCTCCATGGTCTTACGGATGCCCTCACGCAAATGACCTGTGGTCTGCGTAAAGTAGCCAATCAGCTTAGTGGCTACCTCGGAGTCGGAATTAGAAAGGAAGGGCACACCCAGCTCAATCAGCTGACGGCGTAGCTCGTCGGTGTTCACCAGCGTGCCGTTGTGGGCAAGCGCGATAATGACCTCGTTAATGGTGGAGAGGTGCGGCTGCGCAGCCTCCCAGCTCTTGGCGCCTGCCGTGCCATAACGCACATGACCCACGGCAAGCTGGCCGGTTAGCGTAGACAGGTCGGCATTGGAGAACACCTGGCCCAGCAAGCCCAGGTCTTTGCGCACCATAACAGTGCCGCCGTCTCCCACTGCAATACCTGCAGATTCCTGGCCGCGATGCTGCAGAGCACGCAGGCCAAAGTACGTAAGACGTGCAACGTCGCGCTTAGGCGCCCAGACGCCAAAAACGCCGCACTCCTCGTGAAGCTGGTCGTCTGCCAAGTCGTCGTGTGGCTGAGCCGCCGCACACGTTGCGGCGACCTCGGCCGCGCGGATGGTCTCTTGAGACATGGAATCCCCTCGTAGCCTTGAGTTGGCGTGTACGCGCATAGTATACGCGCCGGGCACGTGCGGAACACGCCGGCTTCGCGCGGGGCTATAAAAAAGCAACGGGAGGCGCCGCGCGTGACAGGCCTCCCGTAAGTTCTTATTGGGTTGTGTGAGACGAGGCGCGGAGCCTCAATGCGCAAGCAGTCCTATGACAGGTGTGCGAACTTGCGAAGCACAAAACCTCAGCCATTTAGTGTGAACCACACCTCTGCGCAAACCTACTCGGCCTTCAAGTCCTCCGCAGTAAACTTGCCTGTGGTAAGCGGCGAAGGCGTGCATTTGCCCTGCTTAGCGTACTCAACGTTGCGCTTGATCATCTGGTTGCGGTACCACACAAAGAGCAGCACGTAGATGGCGATGGCAACCACAGCAGCAATGATCATCGCCACGTCGCCGGCCGAGCCCTGGCCAATAAAGTACGCCAGGAACTTCTCCACCGGGCCCTCCATCGTGGTCTGAGAAATGAGGCCAGACACGCCATCGGGGAAGGCGCCCACCGACTGAGCCGTTGCAGTAACAAAATCGGCTACGAGCGTGCCGGCGCCCAAGAAGACGGGCAGCAAAACGGCGCCGATAACCACCATGCGAATCACGCGGCCGCGAGTAACAATCAGAAGCGACGGTGTCAGGCCCATAGCGATGATGCCACCAAGCGGCAGCAGGCCATTCCAGGTACCCGTGGGCGAGAAGGGGCAGGGCACGTTGGCCAGCAGCAGAGCCTCGCCCAACATGATAGGAGCCAAGATGTTAGCGGCAGCCCAAATCTCGGCACGGCCAGCCATGAACGGCCAGTCCAGGCCAACGTTGAGCGTACGGCCCTTGAGCCACTTGCTGTTGTTGGCAAAGTCGGAAATGCCCTGAGAAAGCGGCTCAACAGCAGCGATGAACCAAGCACCAATCATCGAGAACAGCTCAAGGCAGGTAGCTGCGGTAAAGGCAAGCGTAAAGATCTGCTGCGGCGTCTGGTGAGCCAGCAGACCAACAAAGATGCCCAGGTAGATGCCAATGGCAAACTTGGAACCCCAGAAGCCAATCATGTTGTTGAGCTTGGCGGCGTCAAAGTCGTACTTATCCAGGAAGGGCAGCACCTTGTCGATAATCTTGTTCAGCAGCATGGCCAGCGGATTCATCATGTAGTTCATGTGCGTCGTGGTCATGGGGTTCTCCTCGGGAGCACCCAGCAGATCGTTGAACGTCGGCTTCATAAGGTCGGAATTCATGATCTTCATCACGCCTACGAACACCACCAGCAGCGTGGCAACAACAATGTTGGCGCCAAAGTAAATGCAGGCCAGGCCCACAAAAGCCAGATGCCACACGTCAAAGATGTCGACGTCGATGGTGTTGGTCTTAGCCAGCACGATCATCACAATGTTGACTACCACCAGCACCATCAAAAAGTACAGGGTGTAGGGAGAGCCCCAGGTAATGGTGGCAAGCGGCGCCCAGCCCACGTCGGTCACGGTAAGCTGCAGGCCGGTCGACTCGACAAACGAGGTCATAGCCTCAGAGAACGCCGTGGTCAGAATGTTGATGATGGCGCCAATGCCGGTAATGGCAATGCCAAGCTTGAGGCCGCCCTCGAGCGCCTTGGTGAACTTGACCTTAAACAGCAGAGCGATGATCGTCAAAACGATGGTCATCATAGGGGCAGCGCCAAGATCAATCAGCGGTTGGAAGACCGCATTGGCGAAGCCGATTACTGCATCCATGTGTCCTTCTTTCTTTATCTATCAACGCATACAAACGATGCTCATAAAGAAACGACGACGTCCCGGTAATCGCCTTCGCCCCTTAACGTAGCCTTACGAGAGGCCCTTCTCCTTGATGATTGCCTCGATCTTGTCGTAGACAGGCTTAGCCATGGCCGGCATGCGATAGAGAATCGGGCCGGCGTCCACGATGGGCGTTGTAACCTCAAAGGAAAAATCGGTCTTGGCAATCTGGGCAAAAATGTCGTACTGAGAAATCATGGCCTCGGTGACATCCTTGATCATCACGGCGTCGCAGGTGAGGTTGTAGCCGCGGCTCTTAAACTCAGTCTCGATGGCGTCCTTAATCTGGTGGCTGGAGTTAACACCAGCACCACACGCTGCAAGAACCTTAATCATGTTGCATTCCTTTCTTTCTGCGGGCGCGCCCGCGCTAACCTAACGATGGAAGGTGAGTTGCTTTGGAGTGACTCTGGAGTGGTTGTGTCTCTGGCGAGCTGTTCTGGCGGCTTTAGCTTTACCGCTTTGCCTCAGGCGCGGTGCTACCTTGGCCTCGCTCCTGCTACTCCACTTTGGAGCTATTCCTCTGGGAAGTTCTCAACGAGGAACTCGTAAATCTCGTGGGGGTCAGTAAGTGAGAAGAGGTACTTGACGCGCTCAGCACCCAGGCTGTTTACGAAGTCCATAATCTGAGCCAAGATGCCAACCTGTGCCTGTGCGTCGTTGTTCAAAATCATGAACAGGAATGAGACCTCAACGATCTGGTCGGGGTCTGTCATGGAATGCCACTCCACGGAGTGCATCAGCTTTACCGGCACGATGCGGCAGGTATTTACAAACTCCGGCTCAGTATGCGGAATGGCAAAGTTGGGAAGCTCCGGGTCTACAGGCGACATGTCGAGCCCGGTGGGATAGTTTCGCTCGCGCTCAATGACGTTTTCAAGAAACTCCGAGGTCACATGACCTGCAGCCAAAAGACGATTAGAAACATCGGCGAAAATTTCGTCCTGCGTTGTGTAATCGCTCACGAAAACGGTGTCCTCAAAAAAGAAGGTGCTGCTAGGCATGCGTTGTTCCTTTCAAAACGTTTGAAAGTGTTCGTTTTTGTTAACGGTATTTGTACAGCCCGCCCTAGGGGCTGTCAATCGCTCAGTTTGACGCGTATGAGCGTCTCTGGGGCGTTTAATCTTTGTGCTCACTGTTCGCAATTGTTTGTTTTAACAGCATATATGTTGAGGCCTTGAGGCATTAAGCACTGCGACTCGCTAAGAAAATTTCTTCGAGGCGCATTTCGATGAATGCCGTTCACCAGCGTGTTTCTACCGTTTGCCCCGGTCTGCTGTTCTGATCGTTCTTGTTCGTATCGCCGGCTACGCCGCATCATGTTCCGAACAAACAAAAAGCACGTATAATGAACCCACACAAAACAACACGGGCCCGCACGCGACCCATAGGGAGACGCACATGATTAAGGCCGAGCGCCAAGATAAAATTCGCCAGCTTCTTGAGGGCCAGGGTACCGTTTCGGTCAAAGAAATATCCGATAGCCTGGGCGTTTCCGATATGACCATCCGCCGCGACCTAGAAGAACTTGCCGTTGCAGGCGATATTGAACGCGTGCACGGAGGTGCTCGTCGCGCACAGAATCGCTCACGCTCTATGCTTCGCCACGAGTACACGCACAACGAAAAGCGCAAGCTTCATGCCGACGAAAAACTGCAGGTCGCAAACACTGCCGTTTCGTTGCTCGAAGAGGACATGACCGTCTTTTTGGGCGTTGGCACCACGGTAGAGCAGATGGCGGCGGTACTCCCCCCTATTCACCTGCGCGTTATTACCAACTCGCTCTCGGTCTTTAAGATTCTCGAGAGCCACGAGGACTGCGAACTCTGTCTGATTGGCGGCATGTACCGTCGCCGTACCGCTGCGTTTGTGGGCCCGGTGGCCGAACTGTCCCTCCGCACCATTGGCATCGACGCAGCCTTTATTGGCGCCAATGGCATTTTGGACAACGACGTCTCTGCTTCCAATATGGAAGAGGGAAGCATTCAGCAGATGGCTTTAAGCAAGGCCGATAGCCGCTACGTTATTGCCGATAGCAGCAAAATTGGCAAGCGCGACTTCTATACGTTCTACTCCCTCTCCGACCTCGATGGTTTGGTATGCGAATCCAGCATCTCGGCTGAGAAGCGCCAGGCCGTGGACGAATACACCAAGGTGATCTGCTAGACAACGCGCCGCTCGCGGGGCGCATGTGGAGCACACAACACTAAGTTCGCACAGGCAAGACGCAGCTCCTCTGTAAGAACCGTCCTCCTCGAGCAATTAGACACACAACTCAAACGCGTAACCCCAAGCGGCTCCAAGTGAGCCGCTTTTTGTACGCGAACACCATCCTCAAACAATTACGCTCAACAGTAAACGGTAGAAAACAGCATGTGAACGTTTTTCATGCATTAATAAACACTATCGAACAGTTTTTCCTTGCTATAGATGTTCGAATATGTTTGAATACCCGTGAAAGACGGAGGCACCACGATATCCCGGTTTTCGCAGCGCTTCCGTCGAACACGCAAGCTCAAGCATGCGGCACTGCTGCCGCACCTGTATTGGAGGATGTCATGAGGGTTGTTATCGCTTCCGATTCCAACGGTATGCCGCTCAAGGAGGTCGTCAAAGAAACGCTCGTCCAGGACGGTTTCGAGGTTGTTGATCTTTCTGAGACTCCTGCAGCCGACTTTGTCGACTCCGCAACTGCTGTTGCTGCCGATCTGCTCAAGAACGAGGATTCGCTCGGCTTTGCCTTTGACGAGTACGGCGTAGGTTCCTATATGGCCGCAACGCGCGTAAAGGGCATGGTTGCTGCCAACATCTCCGACGAGCGCTCCGCTTACATGACCCGCGAGCACAACAACTGCCGCATGCTCTGCATGGGCACCGGCGTGGTAGGCAACGACGTTGCACGCAAGATTGCGCGCGAGTTCCTTAAGGCCGACTACGCGGGCGGCCGTCACCAAATTCGCGTCGACATGCTCAACAAGATGGCCTAAGCAGCTGTCCAAAGCGCACACCGTAACGTTTTGTCTTTGAAAGGACGCCCTATGAGCAAGAAGAAGATTGTCGCGCTTGGCTGCGACCACATTGTTACCGACGAGAAGACCTATCTGCATGATCGCCTCGAGGAGGCCGGCTACCAGGTGCTCGATGTGGGCACCTACAGCCACACTCGCACGCACTACCCCATCTACGGCAAGGCCGTGGGCGAGGCCGTGGCTTCTGGCCGCGCCGACCTGGGCGTAGCTCTGTGCGGCACCGGCATTGGCATCACTAACTCCGTAAACAAGGTTCCTGGCGCACGCTGCGCTCTTGTTCGCGACATGACGAGCGCCCTGTATGCTCGCCGCGAGCTCAACGCCAACGTGGTAGGCTTTGGTGGCAAGATTACCGGCCAGTTCCTCATGGCCGACATTATCCTTGCCTTCCTTGAGCAGGAGTACGAGAAGACCCCTGAGCATGATGCCCTCGTTGCAAAGATTGACGCTGTCAACAAGGCCGATGCCCAGGCACAGGCCGACCCGCACTTCTTTGACGAGTTCCTTGAGAAGTGGGACCGCGGCGAGTACCACGACTAGTGTGGTTCTGTCGTTCGAACAAACGGCAGGGTTGCCAATACTGTGTGGACTCCAAGCTCCATGTCTCGCTGTGCAAACCGCGCTCACATAAGCCGGCACACTTCACTCCTCTCTCTCGCAGCAACCTACGAAACCTGGAATCCACTCGCCAACCTCGCTAACTTTGGTCCAACCTGAGTTTCTCTCTTAGCCTCGGTGTGTTTATACGCATCTGACGGTTGTAAGGCGGCCCGCGCTACTGTCCCCGTAGTGTGGGCCCTTTTATTAAGGAGCTATCTGATGGAATACACCCTGGATAACGGCACTATCCGCGTCAAAATCTCAACAGCAGGAGGCTCGTTTACCTCCATCGCAACAAACGGTCGCGAATATCTCTGGCAAGGCGACCCTGCGGTATGGTCGGGGCAGGCTCCCATCTGCTTTCCCGTGTGCGGCGGTCTGCGCGATGGCCGTGCCGTAACGGCGTCGGGCAAGAAAATCGAGCTTGCGCGCCACGGCTTTGCCCGCAAGCAGGAGTGGAAACTCGCGGAGCAAGGGAAGGGCCAGCTGACCATGAGCCTTTCTTCTGCAGACCATCCCGAGCTGCTCGAGCAGTACCCCTACCCCTTTACCATTACCGCGCGCTATGAGCTGAGCGGTGCTGCCGTCAAGGTGTCCTACGAGGTAACCAACGAAGGTAGTGAGGACATGCCCTTCTTTATTGGTGGACATCCTGGTTTTCGTTGTCCGCTTGATGCGGGTGAATCCTATACCGACTACGAGCTGCGCTTTGAGCACGCTGAAGCCGCAACCCTCTGCACCGCCGTGCCTTCCACAGGCCTGATTGATGTAGAGCACCGCAGCGCCAACCCTATGGTGGGCCAGGTTTTACCGCTCACGCATGAGCTGTTCTCGTTTGCAGAAACCATCTTTGACGTGCTCCAAAGCCGCGTGATCACGTTCTCCAAAAAGGGCGAAAACAAGGGTGTACGACTGAGTTTTGCCGACTTCCCCTATCTCATTGTGTGGGGCAAACCCGA
>CAVJWJ010000017.1:0-9842 GCA_963653375.1 Roseburia sp. CAG:303 | reverse complement strand
GTAAACCGCGTAACAGCAGAAAAAACTGCCGGCGGCAAAGGCCTCAACGTAAGCCGCGTGCTGTTGCAACTTGGCGACGACGTAGTTGCAACCGGCCTGCTGGGCGGGCATATGGGTGCCTACATGGGTGAGCTTATGGATGCCGATGGCGTACGCCACGACTTTGCGCCCATCCAAGGTGAGACACGCATCTGCTTGAACATCCTGCACGAAGGTAACCAGACCGAGTTGCTCGAATCGGGCCCCGAGGTCTCCTCCGCCGAGCTCGATGCCTTCACCGCCAAGTTCCGCACGCTCGCCACCCAAGCCGACGTTGTTACTATCTCCGGCTCCCTGCCTCGCGGCGTAGACGCTGAATACTACGCCAAGCTTGTTCGCCTTGCTCATGAGTCCGGTGCCAAGGTTTTGCTCGATACCTCAGGCGCTTCACTTGATGCCGCCCTCGCAAGCGACGTAAAACCCGAGCTGGTAAAGCCTAACTTGAGCGAAATCAACGGATTGTTGGGCGCCAGCTTTACACCCGATAACACCAGCGCTCTGCAGTGTGCCCTTGCCGAAGATGTTCGCTTTGCAGGTATTCCTTGGGTTGTTGTCTCTATGGGAGCCGCGGGTTCAATGGGCTTCCACAATGGTCGCGCCTTCCGTGTTGTAACGCCGCGCGTTCAGGCCGTTAACGCAACCGGTTCCGGCGACTCTACCATTGCCGGCTTTGCGCATGCCATCGCCGCAGAAATGGACGATATTGCCACCCTTACCTGCGCCAATACCTGTGGCGCCCTAAACGCCATGGATCCCAAGACTGGACACCTTGTTCTCGAGAAATGGGATGAGGTGTACAACGCCGTCACGGTCACCGAGCTGTAAATCCGCCGCAGCGTGCAGATCGAGAACAGGCCAGGACACACACCAAGCCCGTTTTAGAGCAACTTGAACCCGCTTTATAGCAGTCCTAGTAGAACGACCGTACATTTTTTGCGATTGTCAGTCAGATACATAACGAATCGTGCCCCTCTCTCCTCAGATATCGGACATAACTCCTTTATTTGTAGAAAATCATCACGGTCAACTTGCGCCAACAGCCCGTTTTTGATCTTCTTCAAGCCTCGAGTGACTGACAATCGTAAAAAATGTACGGTCGTTTTTGCACGCAGACAAAATAGCGCGCGCTTTTTGCATAAAACAGCCATTTTAAGGTCGAAAACTGCATATCAAGCTTTTACGGCCCGCCGCAGCCTGTTCGAAGCTCCCATCGCGCTATGATGAAATGGTTTTGTTTGCGTCACGTTTACAAGGAGACCAAGCGCATGCTCCACAAACGGTCCTACGCCGCGGAAACATCGCTAGAAAAGACCAAGCCCGTGCGCAATGAGCTTGATCCCGCCAATCCAAACAGCGAAGAGACGCGCCGTGTTCCCCTCCTGCTCAAAATCTACGGCGTGCTCTGTGTGCTCTCTGGTATTGCCACGCTGCCGTCTGTAGCTTGGTTCTTTGGCGTTTGCTTACACAGCCTAGCAAGCAGATCGGGCACCATCACCATTGGAGATGACCTCGTACTCTCCGTTGGCCTGGTTATCCTGGGCGTGGCACTCTCGGCCGTAGGCGCCGTTGCGCTCATTGCCTTTGGCGTGGCACTCGTTAAGAGTCGCCGCCGCGATGCCGCCACCCTCTCCTACGTGCTTATTGCCTACACCTTTGTTGAGCTTGTTGTCGACGTCATGCTGCAGGGTCTGGGTCCCCAGATTATTCGCCCCTTTGTGCAGCTCATCATCCTGATTGCCCTATCCGCCACCGTCGACCCAGCTCTTCGCCAGGAGCGCGAACTGCAGCGCCGCCTGCGCGACATGGTGGACCGCGAAGCCGCACGCGAGGGTCTGCTGGGGCGCGACGAAACCGGCGAAGGCTACATCAAACTCAACTTTTTCAACCTGTTTTGGGTCTTTGTAATCACAAGCTTTTTGGGCCTAGTGCTCGAAGAAATCTGGCACGTTGTAATCGTCGAACCGGGCGTTTGGCAAGATCGCGCCGGTGTGCTCTTTGGCCCCTTTAGCCCCATCTATGGCGTGGGCGCCGTGCTCCTTACCATCACGCTTAACCGCTTCTATAAAAGAAACTTTGCAGTTATCTTCCTGGTCAGCGCACTCATCGGCGGTGGCTTTGAGGTCTTTGCCGGTTGGTTTTTGCAGGTCTCATTTGGCGTAGTTTCGTGGAGCTATAGCCACATCACCATTTTTGGACTCCCCGACCCCATCGTGCTTCTCACCGCGGGGCGCACCTGCACCGCCTTTAGCTGCATGTGGGGCCTTGGCGGCCTTATTTGGATTAAGCTGCTGCTGCCACGCGTGCTAGCCCTCATCAATATGATTCCATGGAAATGGCGCTACTCGCTTACCATCGTGTGTTCCACGCTCATGCTTGTTAACTGCTTTATGACCATGCAGTCGCTCGACTTCTGGTTCAAGCGCGCCACCAATTCTGCAGGTGACTCACCCGTAGCTACTTTCTATGCCGAGCACTTTGACGACGAGTACATGCAGAATCGCTTCCAGAGCATGTCGATGGTAGGCAACGGCACCGGCCGCGTAGACCCCAAAGCGTAACTACGCGGTCTGCTCGGCGTCAGTCTGCTCGGTTTGCTCCTGAGCAGCGACGCCCGTACCATCGGCAGACGCAGCCTCGTCAGTGGAGCCGTCGTCCGTTGTGCCATCGTCCGTAGCGGCAGCGCCCGTACGGTCCTGAGTCTCCACAACCTTGCACACCATGGCGGCGCGCGTGGTACGCGGAATAATCTCGCCGGCGCAGGTCACAAGCGTCAGCACTTTGTCGGCAGACTGAATGTCCTCAGACGCCGTAGACGACGTTGCCTTGGCATGGCTGAGCATATCGGCCAGATAGGTCTGCAGCGTGGTGTCGCCATCGGTAAAGTTGGGCGTGCGCGCGTTCAAGTAGGTATCCTCAACCTGGGCGGTAAACATAGCCTTGAGCACGTAGGTAGTGTCGCGCGTGATGTAGTAGATGTTGCCAATCTTATCGAATTCCGCCTGGTCAAGCGTACCGTCAATGGCCTTGAACATCGAGCCGTCGTTCATGTGGTGGCCATAGAGCGTGGTCTGCTGGTCAACCAGACCGGGCGAAGTGCAGTCCATATCCATAAAGATGGTGCCCGAGCCGTTGCCCTTGAGGTCGAACAGCTTGCTCAGATAGGTGGTATTGTCAGAAGTCTGCACTACGGGGTAATTAATCACCGTACCAGGAATGTAAATCCAGCCCACAATGTCGGGGTTAATGGCCGCAAGCGCATCAAAGTCAACGGTAGGAATATCGTCGCCGTCCTCGCTCTTGACCGCATACTGCTCAAGGTCGCTGTAGGTAGACTGAGCTTCTTGGTAACCAAGTTGTGCCTTGATAAAGAGACCGCCAGCAACCAAAAGCAGTGCCACACCCACCACAATGAGCACCATCGAGAGAACCTGAGCACGCTTCTTGCGCGCAGGGTCTGCAGCCTTGGCAGCCTTGGCAGCCTTTCTGCTGCCGCGTCCGGTCTGAGCAGAAGCCCCAGCGCCCGTGGCATGCCTGGAACCCGCAGCATCGCCGCGACGAGCCAGGCCGTGTGAGGCTTTCTGAGCACCGGTCTGCTTAGTTGCACTCGTGCCGCGAACGGGGGCTACTGGCTGCACGCCCTGTGTGGCACCAGCAGAAGCAGAACCTGCTGCTTTGGAGCCGGAGGCAAAACGCCTGCCACCTGTAGAGGCTGCGCCGGTCGCACGTGTCTTAGATGCAGAGGAAGACGCGAAGCGCGTACCGCCCGTGGCAGCCGCCCTAGAACCTGCGCCGTCCGCAGACGCCCCATGTTTAGAAGCAAAACGCGAGCCCGTGCTCTTGCGAATCGTAGGCTCCACTGACTTGAGATGCGAGGCACCACCCTGCGAAGCTCCACTGTGCCTACCCGCAGAAGCAGCAGGCTGCGTCTTTGCAGAGCCAAAATGCGAGCCGGACTTACCTGCGTTCTCGCCGCCCGCAGGGCTTGCGAAATGCGAGGCCGAACGGCCCGACGTGTTCTTGTTGTTGGACTCAGCCATGTATCTCTCCCAAATCAGGCGGCAAAAGTGGCGCGAAAAACTCTATGGGCGAAAAGCCCTACAGCTTACAGCCTTCGCTTAGACCTCGGCCATCTCGCGCTTAAGGTTGACAACAATCTCGCGGTACTCGGGGTCAGAGGCACCCAGAATCTGCGTAGCAAAAATAGCCGCGTTCTTAGCACCGTTAATGGCAACGCAGGCTACAGGCACACCAGAAGGCATCTGCACCATAGAAAGCAGCGAGTCGAGACCGCCCAGGTCGCTCGTCTTCATAGGCACGCCAATAACGGGCAGCGGCGTATAGGCGGCAACAACGCCACCCAAGTGCGCAGCCTTACCAGCAGCAGCGATGATTACGCGAATGCCGCGGTCGGCAGCAGAGGCAGCCCACTCGTGCACCTTGTCAGGCGTGCGATGAGCGCTGGCGATTACCAGCTCGTACGGAACACCCAGGCGCTCGAGTTCAGCGGTGCAGCCCTCCATAACAGGCAGGTCGGACTTAGAGCCCATGATGATACCTACGACGGGCGTGTTCTGTGCATCTGACATACAGAGGTCTCCTCAGCAAATAAGACGGCGGAGGCGAACCCCCGCCGCACGTTATCTTTCCTATAGGGAGCAGTATAGCCCCTTGGTAACAATTCGAGCCGTAGAGCAGCGCAGCTTTAAGCGAGTCATAAACCTCTTACACCGCGCAATCCAATCCGGGCAGCCCATGCCTACTGTTTACGACGGCTGTAGGCAACCGGCAGCATAATCAGGACGATGCCAGCCACAAACAGAGTGGTCACTGCAAACGAAGCAGAGTCACCAGAGGATGGCAGACGGCGCACGTCTTTCTCTTTGGCATCCTCTTTCTTTTCCGGCTCCTCCTGCTTCGATTCGTCATCCTTCTCGTCCGACTCGTCGTCCTTCTTGGAGTCATCGCCCGCAGCAGACCAGTGCGCATAAAGCGTAAGGTCAGCCGTTACAGGAGTTGCAAAGTCATACCGCTCGCCGTCACTCGTGAACCAACCATCAAAGGTGAAACCTTCCTTGATAGGATCGTCAGGCTGCTTCACAGCACTGCCATCAGCCACAGTTTGAGACGCTACCTCAGAACCGCCCGCGGTATCAAAGGTCACCACATGAGCACTCGTAGGCTCACCCGAAGCAGACCACTGCGCGTAGAGCTCAGTGGTTTCCATCACTGGCGTGTTGAAGTTGTACTTCTCGCCGTCACTCGTAAACCAACCATCAAAAGTGAAGCCCTCCTTGGTTGGATCGGCAGGACGCTTTACCACCTCGCCGCAAGCAACCACCTGGCTTTTAACCTCGCTGCCACCCGCCGTGTTAAAAGTGACCGTATAAGAAACGGGAGCATCACCATCAACGGTCCAGTGTGCGTAGAGCGTCAGGTCACCCGTCACCGGTGTATTGAAGTCATACTTCTTGGCGTCTTCTGTGTACCAGCCCTTGAACTTGAAGCCCTCATTGGTTGGATCAGCGGGCTTTTCTACGGTATCACCACGGGTGACCTTTTGTGAGGCAACCACGCTACCGCCAGTCGAATTAAAGGTCACGGTATAAGAAACGGTTGTCCAGTGCGCATAGAGCGTAAGGTTATCCGTTACCGGCGTATTGAAGTTGTACTTCTTGCCGTCCTTGGTAAACCAGCCAGCAAAGTCAAAACCATCCTTAGACGGATCATCGGGCCGCGCCACCGTCTCACCGCACGTAACGGTTGCATCCGCAATTGCCGGAGTGCCGCCGTCCGTATCAAAAGAAACGGTGTAGGCCGTCGTAACATCACCCGAGGCGGTCCAATGCGCGTAGAGCGTAAGGTCGTCCGTCACTGGTGTGGCGAAGTCGTATTCCTGGGCGTCCTCAGTAAACCAACCAGCAAAGGTAAAACCAGCATTGGTTGGATTAGCAGGGCGCTTGACCGTTCTGCCGTCAAAGACCTTTGCGTTGTCAATCTTGCTTCCGCCTGCCGTATTAAAGGAGACGGTGTAGCTCTTAGGCGCGGCTACCAGAATCTTTACCGTCACTTCTGCCGTCTGACCAGCCTTGTCGGTGTAATACGGGAAGTAAACCGTGCCCTTAGCAGTAAGCTCCTGCGCTGCCTGTGCAGAGGCATCGAAGCCTTCAACCGAGGACCAATCTATGCCAAGAATCTCGTCTATCTCGGTCCCGTTGTACTCATAGACAACATCAACAGTCTCAGGCAGATGCCAGCCGTAAAGTCCCTCACTCGCCTCCTGAGCCTGTACAGCCGCAAGAGCCTCCCGGTACGTAAGCTTTACGTTGTCGAGCGTGCCAAGCGACTTATACGTTGCAGACTCCGTTGCAGGACATACCACATAGAGGTACTTTGCACCATCCTTCTCTGCAACATACGCGCCATCAGCCTGCTGATTATTTACCTTAACCTCGGCCGCAGGTGAAAGAATGTACTTTTCAGTGCCGGACGAGAGCGTGTCCGAAAGGGCGATCTCGGCGGTGTAGGTAGTAGCGAGACTGGCCTTGCCGTCCTCTTCTATAGCAGGCGACCATGTCACAGCGCCCTTATTCTTGAGGTAGCTGAGTACGTTCACAGCCACGTCCGAGTCCCCTGCCTTTGCCGTTGCAGACGTAACTGCCTCAGCAAGTGCTTCATACGCCTTAGGCAAGGCGAGCCCCAGATTAATCTCGGATATCACCGGGTTGTAAACAGCCGTGACCTCTGTGTTGCCTTCAACCTTCTCGAGCGCGAGAGTTGTGTTGTCGCCAAGCTTTTCGCCCGCCTCGTCGATCCACTTCTCAAACACGTAGCCCGAACGCGGCTGCGCAATGACAGAGAATGAGGAGCTATCCTCGACCTCATAGGTCTTAACCGTAGTAGTGTCAGGCGTCTTTCCCGTGTCGGTCTGCTTTACCGTGACCGTATATGTCTTTGCTGGCTGAACGTCATCGATCATGTAGGCGCGCACCACGTAATCAGACTCCACAGAGCCGTCACTTAGCTTGGCCCAGGTCTCGACTATGCAGTAGCGCTGGTCGTTTGCGCTGGCCTCAAGTTCAATATCAAACGGCTTGCCATCGGTCTTAGTTACCGGGTCGGACTTGCTCCACTGGCCATCGTCACCCAAGAAGCTCACCTGATACACAGCATCGGTATTCACGTTGTAAGCGACATGTACCTTGAAGTATTTCTTTCCGTCTTTCTCTTCAAAGTACTGCTTGTCAGATTCTATCGTTGTTGAGTACGCGCCATCGCTCGGCGTAACTTGCGGCGCCTCGACCGTCTGTTCAGGCTTTGCAAGCACTGACAGCACTACTTTGATGTGGTCTCCCGCCCTAACGTCCACCTTCTCAGAACTCTTAAGTGGCAGATAGAAATCTACGGACTGACCAACAAGCCCCTCATCTACCACTCCATTAGAAAGGAGCGTGGAGAGATTCACGCTCGAAGCGGTAGTCTCGAGAATCTCCGTGGCACCAGCAGTGGTTTTGGCAATCGCGCTTGTAGGCAGAAGTGCGCGCAACTCCTGCTCAGAGGCGCCTGCATGCACGGATACGGCGACGCTTTCGACGGACGCCACGCCGGGGTTGCCCGTAGTAACCGTGCCAGCCACAACCGTCAGCTTGCCCGTAGCATCCACCGACGCGGCAGTTGTTGCAACAACATCGTTACCAACGGTTACCTTGACGTTTTCTGTGCTCATGTCGAGTGCAAACGCCAAGTCGCGGCTGGAGTCTTGGTCGATAGTCGCATGCGCCGTATAAGAAGTGTTGTAGTCGGCATTACCAGAGACAACCGAAGACTCATCACCGGCGGTCCAAGTAATACTCACGTCCTCAAGCTCCTGGGTATTTCCCGAGCTGTCTTTCCACGAGAGTGTACCTGTTGTAGGCAAGGGCTCCCCTGCGACAACAGCATCAACAGTAAGCGAAACGCTACTAATGCGTTGCATATACTCTGCGGCGAGGTTTACATCGTTTTGCGGCATCTTAAACGTAAGCTGCTGGTTGGTAAGGTCGGCATCCTTAACGTAGTCACTAAACGGATAGAGACCGGTTGAGCCGTCTGCCTTCCAGCACTTAAAAGCCTTGGACGTATCGCTGCTTGCACCATTGATCGTTACTGTAGTGCCATTTTTATATCGGTTTGAACCCTGACCATTAACCGTAACTGTGAACTCTTTTGTGGTATGACGCTGCCAAGCATCGCCATTGTGATCGGTGCCATAGCTTACGTAATAGCCATCAAGGTCGATAAAGAGGCAGTCCTTGCTCGCAGCCGTAAAGTTTTTGGCAATCAGACGATCATCCCTGGTCGCAGTGCGAATGCCCACAGAAGAGCCTTTGGCGAGATTGCCCTTAATATAGGCGTCGATGCCCAGACCCCCGTCCAGCATCAAATCGTCGTAATTTCCGCTGTTCTTACCACGAGTATTGCCTTTGATAATGTTGAGATTGCTTAAGCCAACGTCATGAAAACCCATAACAAAGACGCCGCCGCCCTCAGACTTCGGAGCGCAGGAATTACCACTAATAGTACAGTTGTCGATAATGCACTTATCGTTGTCAACAAAGATGCCACCACCATTACCGTCGCAGGTATTGCCCGTAATAGTGCAGTCATAGACCCTGGTATATTCCTGACCAAGGTAGATTCCGCCGCCGCTGCTGGAAGTGTAGTTGTCTTTAATAATGAGGCCCTCGATTAAGCCCTCGTTTGTACCCGACTTCTGATCAACGTGGATTCCGGCTCCATATACAATTGAGCTATTGCCCGATGTGCCATAGCATTTATTGCCAACAATCAAACCTGTACGATCAGGGGACGTAATCTTAAACTTTGAATTGTCAAAGTAGACGCCACCAGCGCTGCCCTGCGATACGTTGTTCTCAATTTTTGCGCCATTAGTCAGCGTGATAACAGCGTTATCATCCCCACAGAAGATACCGCCGCCATATTTATATGTGTAGTTATTACTAATGGACGCATTGTCCAAGGTAATCGAAACATTTTCTGCTGGTGCATAAACACCACCACCGCCTGTACCACTGCGATTATGCTGAATTGAAGCGCCGTCTCTCATAATGAGCGACGACCCTTTCTCCATCCTCACACCGCCAGCCTGGGAGTTTCCGTATACGCCAATGATGGTTACTCCCTCTAGCGTCAGCTTCGAAGACTCTCCCACCAAAATGGCGCCATCGTAGTAAATTTCTGCTCCATTAACAGTAAGCAAGCCACCCGTTTTCACTTTGTATCGTTGAACGTTTCCGTTTTCGTCAAAGCCTGCACAGTTTTCAAACTGAACCTCACGCGATGATCTCAGTGTCAGTGAGCCGCCATTCCCCACTGAAAAGAGCTGCTTTTCTGCACTCTGAATGCGGCAGCCATTCATGTCGATCGTGATTGAGAGGCCACCAGGAATCGTAATCGTACTAGAGAGGTTCCAGTCCTTGACCATAACAAGGGTTTCAGCCGATGGGCGGCAACCAGCATTTATAGCATCCGAAATGCTCGTAAAGTATTGGCGCTCGCCAAACGTGCTATCGATATAGGCAATAACGTTGTCGTCATACGCCAACGCACGCGCAGGAAACGACACAATCATCGCCACAGCAGCTACTGCAACAGCAAGCGCGGCGCACAGCAAGCGAAGGCGAGACACATGCGCATCAAGGCGCGAATTGAGATTAGAGCAAGTCGGCATATCGATCCCCTGTATAACAACAGACATAGAGCAGCATAGATGTTCAATATTGTACGTGTTGCAGGGGAATTTGCGC
>CAVJWJ010000016.1:22648-28378 GCA_963653375.1 Roseburia sp. CAG:303 | reverse complement strand
TATTATGCGCCCGCGTATTGTCTTTATTGTTTGTCTTATCGCCCTTGTTTCCTTTGGCCTTCTGATGGTGTATTCCGCCTCGGCGGTAGAGTCGCTCAAAGAGAATGGCGACGCACTGCACTACTTTAAAAATCAGCTATTGGTTACAGCCATTGGTGTTATTTGCCTGGGACTCATAGTTTCTAGGCTAGTGAGCTGGGATATTGCAACTGGTGGCTTTGCAAACGCCTCGTGGGTTGTGCTTGTGTTACTGCTCGCTGCAGTCTTTGTTATTGGTTCTGGTGCGGGTGGCGCTAAGCGTTGGATTGGCAACGAGTCAATCTCGTTTCAGCCTTCTGAATTTATGAAGCCAGTGCTTATTGTTTGTGTGGCACGTTTGCTTCAGGAGTACTACGAGCTTCATTCGCTAGATACACAGGGCTTTTTGGTACGCCTAGCTGTTGGCGTTGCGCTTCCTGTGTGTTTGATTTTTTTTGAGCCGGATACTGGTACTACCATCATTATTCTTCTCACCATTGTTGTCATGGTGTACCTGTCGGGCCTTTCTTATAAGTTTCTTTTTGCAGTCCTTTTAGCGCTGCTTTTCTGTTTTGGAATCATGGTTCTTGCAGCGCCGTATCGTATGGCTCGCTTTAACGTCTTCAAGGATCCTTGGGACGACATGTACGACTCAGGCTACCAGGCAACACTGGCGCTCATGGCTTTTAGCTCGGGTGGTCTGTTTGGCCGCGGTATTGGCAACTCAACCATGAAGTACAGCTATCTCCCCGAGGCTCATAACGACTTTATTCTGGCAGTAATTGGCGAAGAACTGGGCTTTGTAGGCACCACCATCTTCTTCATTGTGTTTGCAACGCTCGTTGTGTGTGGCTTTAAGATTGCCTGGCAATCGCCCACCTTGCGCGGACGCATGATTGCGGCGGGCTGCTCGTTTATCTTGGGGCTCCAGTTTTTGGTTAATGCGTTGGGCGTTCTTGGCGTAACACCTATGACGGGCAAGACCATGCCTTTTGTGAGCTATGGCGGCTCATCAATGATCTCTTGCCTTATTCTGGCGGCGCTCATAATTCGTGTTTCGGTAGAAAGCAACCCGCGTACGGTATATGACGCACGTCGCGAGCGTTTCTCGGTTATGAACGATCAAGACGTGGTTTCTGACCATCTGGGGCGGAGCACTGCGGGAGCCGTTCGAGTGCGTGGCTCTCGGCAGACCGCCGAAGACACTGGCTTTAGCGTTTATGATGGTGGACCAACCGCGGCGCCTGGGTCTACCGCTGAGCCTCGCACCACACGCCGTGAGCGCGGCTCGGTACCTCTGTCTCAAAATTCCTTTGCTGACCGTTCGTCTGGCCGCGGCGAGGAATCTTATCAACGCATTAATTTGAACGATAATGCTGCAGACCGTTTGCGTGAGCGTGGTCCGCAGGTGCGACGTTTCTGAATCTATAACCGGAAGGAACCGCTATGAGCGAAAAGCTGTCTGTTGCTATTGCAGCTGGTGGTACGGCAGGTCATGTTAACCCTGCTCTTGCCTTGGCTGAGGAGCTTCGTGCTCGTGGTCACGAGGTGACGTTCTATGGACAGCCCTCGCGTTTGGAGGGCACGCTTGTTCCTCGTGCTGGCTTTGGGCTTGTTCCTGTTGAGGTTACGGGCTTTGATCGTGCGCGCCCCTGGACGGCGCTTACGGCGCTGCATCATGTACATACAGCTAAACGCGCGCTGTCCCGTCGCTTTGAGAAGACTGGCTTGCCAGATGCTGCCATTGGTTTTGGCGCCTATGTTGAGGTACCACTGCTGGGCCTTTGTAAAGACAAGCACGTGCCCTATCTCATTCACGAGCAAAACTCGGTACCTGGCCTTGCTAACAAGATGATGGCTGACCATGCTGCTCGGGTATGCATTTCGGTCCCTGCTGCCCGTAAAGTTTTTGAGGGTAAAGGCGGGGCGGACCACGTATTGCTCACGGGCAACCCCGTGCGTCGCTCGGTGATTGCAGGCAATCGCGAGCATGGTCGCGAGACCTTAGGCGTTCCGGCGAACGCTACGTTGCTGCTGGTTTTTGGCGGCTCTCTGGGTGCAAAGCACGTAAACGAGCGCATGGCAACACTCAAAGAGCAGGTGCTATCTCGTCCAGACGTATACGTCGTGCACTCCACAGGTGCTGAGGGCTTTGAGGATACGGTCTCTGCTTTGGCACTTACTGCGGAGGAGCAAAAGCGCTATCGCGTTCAGCCGTATATCGACAATATGGGTGACATGCTGGCGGCAGCCGATCTGGTGCTTTCTCGCTCTGGTGCATCGAGTGTGGCGGAGATTGCGGCGCTCAGTGTGCCTTCAATCCTCGTGCCGTATCCGCTGGCAACTGCCGATCACCAAACCACCAACGCGCGTTTCTTGGTAGATGCAGGTGCGGCCGAGCTTTGTGCCGATGCCGATATCGACAATCAAGCCTTTGCAGACATGCTGCTGGGCCTCTTGGATAACCCCGAAAAACGTGCTCAGATGCGCGAAGCAGCGCGCGGTCTTGCGCAGGATACGGCGGCTGAGAAGCTTGCAGATGCCATAGAGGGATTGCGTAAATAGACCGTTGGCTGAATCGCAACTCCTCACGTTGCGATACAGTTGTTACCATTTATCGGTTAGCATCGGCTCACTTCAAGGAGTTTCAATAGTCATGTCAACAATCAAGAGGGCTCATTTTATTGGTATCGGTGGCGCGGGCATGAGTGGCATTGCGCTGGTTCTGCATGAGCGCGGCTACGTTGTTACCGGCTCTGACCTCAAGGCTTCTCGCTATACGCGCCAGCTTGTGCGCGCAGGCGTAAAGATCTACATTGGCCACGAGGCTAAGACTATCGACGAGGTAAAGCCCGATGTGGTAGTTGTCTCCACGGCTATTCCGGAGTCTAACCCCGAGCTGGTCCGTGCTCGTGAGCTGGATATTCCTGTTTGGGCGCGCGCCAAGATGCTCTCTGCTCTGGGCGATGGCTATACCACAGTTGCCATTGCAGGCACGCACGGCAAGACCACGACGTCCTCTATGTGCGCCACAATGCTCGACCGCATGGGCCTCGACCCTAGCTTCCTTATTGGTGGCATTGTAGAGGGCTACGACACTAACGGCCGCAACGGCAATGGTGAGTACTTTGTTTGCGAGGCTGACGAGTCCGACAGCTCCTTCTTGTATCTCAATCCCAACGTGGTAGTGGTTACCAACGTTGAGGCCGATCACCTTGATCACTACGGCTCGTTGGAAGAGATTGAGGCAACCTTCGTCAAATTCATGAGCCTGGTGGGCGAGGACGGCACTGTTATTGTGTGTGGCGATTCTCCGCGCCTGGTTGAGCTTGCCCACGAAAGCGGCCGTCGCGTTATTTCCTATGGTTTCTCCGATGCTTGCGACGTTGTTGTTGTGCCCGACGCAAGTAAGCACACGCTTGGCGGCAGCTTTACTACGGTCATTAATGGCCAGGAGCAGCACGTTTCTATTAAGAACAACCCAGGTAAGCACAATATGCTTAATGCCTGCGCTTCACTGATTGTTGCCTCGGTACTCAAGCTCGATGTGGACGCTGCGGCTACTGCGCTTTCGAGCTTTGACGGTGTGCGCCGCCGCTTTACGCACGTGGGCGACGTTAACGATGTGTGCCTGGTGGACGACTATGGTCACCATCCAACCGAGATCAAGGCTACGCTCACTGCAGCCAAGACGCTTGATTTTGGCAAGGTTGCCGTGGTGTTCCAACCGCATCGTTATTCGCGTCTTCAGGCTTTGGCGGGAGACTTTGCCGATGCCTTTGCAAATGCCGATGTGGTCATACTGATTGACGTTTTCTCTGCGGGCGAGATGCCTATTCCGGGTGTTACATCCAAGATGCTTGCCGATCTGATTGCTGAGCGTCATCCGGACAAGTCTGTTTTCTATGCAGCAGACCGCGAGAAGCTCATGCAGCTTATTGACGAGAACGTCACTGCTGGTGACCTGCTCATCACCATGGGTGCGGGCGACGTTACCACCGTTGGCCCCGATTATCTCGAGCGCGCCGCGGAGCTTGCCGGGAGCGACGAGTAACCATGAGTCTCTTCAACGCTGTCATGGCCCTCTCGGGCGCTGCTGATATCGACCTTGTCGAGGGCGAGCGCATGAGTCGCCATACAACCTATCGTGTGGGCGGGCCTGCAGCGCTTTTTATTACCTGCCACAGCTACCATGGGCTCCGCCGCTGTGTGGAGACCCTAAAGCGCGAGTCAGTGCCTTGGGTGCTTATTGGGCGCGGCTCCAACCTGCTTGTCTCGGACAAAGGCTACAGTGGTGCGGTAATTGTTTTGGGTCGTGAGTTTCAGCGTACGGTTGTTGCCGAGGATGGCCTGCACGTTACCGTGGGTGCGGCCGCCGTTTTATCTCGCTTGCTGAATGACATGGCTTCTAAGGGGCTTTCGGGCCTTGAGTTTGCAGTTGGTATTCCTGGTACGCTGGGTGGCGCGGTTTCTATGAACGCAGGTACGCGCAGTGAGGCTATTGGCTCGCTTATCGAGAGCGTAGTGACATATCGCCCAGGTGAGGGTATGCGTTACTACAACCACGACGACCTGCGCTGGGGCTATCGCGAGACGAGCCTTCCTGGTTCCGAGATTGTGCTTGAGGCTACGCTCAAGCTCACGCCAGGCAAGAAGGAAGACATCCATGCGCGTATGGAGCGCTATTTGTCGCGGCGCAAACATACGCAGCCCATTGGTAAGCCTTCGTGCGGCTCGGTCTTTCGTAATCCGCCCGAAAGAAGTGTGGGCGCTATGATTGACGACTGTGGATTGAAGGGTTTTTCTATCGGCGGGGCCGAAGTATCGCCCGTTCACGCTAACTTTATTGTCAACAACGGAAAGGCATCTGCTCAAGACATCCTTTCTGTTATTCAACACGTGCACGCAAAGGTAAAGGAAACGTATGGCGTCGAGCTTCAGCCGGAAGTCAAATTCCTCGGCTTCTAACCAGAAGCCGACGCCTCGTCGTGCCGCTCAAACTTCAACTCATAGACCAGGTACTTCGCTTGCGCGCTCTTCTGCACGCTCGCGGCGCAGTCATCCCCAGACAGGCCTGAGCCGTTCGGCTGGGCGTCCCTCGCGTTATTCGACGTCATCGCGCTCTCGATACGTAAGCAGCTCTTCTCGAGGGCATGCAAACCTTGCCAAGCGTGGCAATGTCTCAATCCGTCGATACGGAGAGGGCGCCGGGCGCTATGGAGCGGCGGATCGTCGCCCTAGGGAAAGCGCAGGCCCGCAGCGCACACCTTCGGTCTCGCGTGCTGCTCAACAGCGCTCGCAAAACGTCCGCAGTCGCGCGGTGGCAAGCCGTGGCACAACGTCTCATAAAACTCGTAAGCCGCGCGCACGTCTGCCGCGCCTTTCTGGCTGGCCTGCGCGCATTCTGCTCATTGTTGTTCTTCTGGGTGTTCTGGGCTTTGTTGCCTATAGCATCCTCTTTAACTCGGAGCTTTTTGCAGCTACCGATATTCAAATTAAGGGCAGCGAGCATATCTCGCAGGAGACTGCTGAACGTCTAATTGAGCTTCCAGACAACGTGACGCTGTTCAATGTAAGTGACGAGCAGATTACCCAAGACCTCAAGAAGAGCCCCTGGGTAAAGGGCGTGGATATCAAGCGCGAGTTCCCTCATAAGCTGGTGATTACGCCAACGGAACGCACGGTTGCCGCCATTGTCTACCTTGCAGCCGA
>CAVJWJ010000016.1:0-22404 GCA_963653375.1 Roseburia sp. CAG:303 | reverse complement strand
GAGGCTACGCAGGTTCAAACTGCAGATGGTTACACGTTGCTTTCTGGCGAGGATGCCGCGCGTGCCGTGGCCGACAAGATGGGTGCCACGCTGTTTGTAAACGTTGGCACCGATGTTTCGCCTTCCAGTGGAACGGCTGTAAAGACCGAGGCACTTCTTGCGGGACTCAAGTATGTGAAGGGCTTCTCTTCGGACTTCCTTTCGCAAATCAAGAGTTTCTCGGTGTCTTCTGTGCAGGCAGTCTCGTGCATGCTGAATAACGGGGTAGAGGTTGCATTGGGCGACGCCGACGACATTCAAAAGAAAGAAAGCGTGGTAACCAAGCTGCTCGAAGAGCAGTCAAACGTTACCTACATCAACGTGCGTACGCCCGATGCCTATACGTATCGTGCGGCTCAGCTCTAGCTTTGCGTGTGCCGTTCAAGCCCTTCAGACACCCCTCATTAACGCCGCTTGTTTAACTGATTTGTACGCTAGCTGCGAAATTCGTGTTTTCAGCTACACTTGTTTGACTAATTGTGCGAACATGTGCAAACATACCGTGGTTTATCTCGACATTTAATCTGTACTTTAGGGTTAACGTCTTGTAACCGCTAAGCGCCTTACCACTGTTCGGAGGACCTACATATGCACGAGAACGAGATCAATAACTATCTTGCCGTCATCAAGGTGGTAGGCGTAGGTGGCGGTGGCACTAATGCCGTCAACCGCATGATTGAGGAGGGCATTCGCGGCGTCGAGTTTGTCGCCATTAATACCGATGCTCAGGCTCTTGCCATTTCTGACGCCGATATCAAGGTTCACATTGGCACCGACCTTACCCGCGGTCTGGGCGCTGGCGCTAACCCCGAGGTTGGCCGCAAGGCTGCTGACGAGTCGCGCGACGATATCTCTGAGGCACTTGCTGGTGCCGACATGGTATTCATTACCTGCGGCGAGGGTGGCGGCACGGGTACTGGTGCAGCCCCGATTGTTGCTGACATCGCTATGAACGAGGTTGGCGCTCTGACGGTTGCTGTTGTTACCAAGCCTTTCACCTTTGAGGGCCGCAAGCGCAAGTCTTCTGCAGAGGATGGCATCAAGACGCTTTCTGACTGCGTTGACACCATGATTGTTATCCCTAACGACAAGCTGCTCGACATCGCCGAGAAGAAGACCACCATGCTCGAGGCCTTTGCTACGGCCGATGGTGTGCTGTCTCAGGGCACTCAGGGCATCACGGACCTTATCACCGTCCCGGGTATCATCAACCTCGACTTCGCTGATGTTAAGACCATCATGAAGCAGGCTGGCACTGCCATGATGGGCATCGGCACTGCTTCTGGTGATACCCGTGCTGTTGACGCTGCACAGCAGGCTATCTCCAGCCGTCTGCTCGAGAGCTCCATTGATGGTGCTACCCGTGTTCTGCTTTCCATCGCTGGTTCCAAGGACCTGGGCATCCAGGAGATCAACGACGCTGCCGACCTTGTTGCCAACGCTGTTGACCCGGATGCAAACATCATCTTTGGTACCGTGGTTGACGAGTCCCTGGGCGATCAGGTTCGCATCACCGTTATTGCTACAGGTTTCTCTGATGCCAACGTTAACCGCCAGGATCAGCTTTTTGCTCAGGCACAGTCCAAGACCAGCGACGCTGCTCCTGCACACTCTGCTGCTCCTTCTGGTAAGCAGGCTTCTGCTACGCGCACCATCGGTGGCACCGAGGTTCCTAACTTTGGCAACGATCAGTTTGAGCTCCCTGACTTCCTGAAGCGCGGTAACTTCTAAGTTTTCACGCCATACCATTTGGTTTGAGTCAAGGCACGGGTACCAGGTATCCGTGCCTTGTTTTGTTGAAGGGGAGTATGTCATGTCGTGCGGACACAGCTTAGAACTTACGCGCTTCACGCGTGAGGGAGTTACCCTTGTGGGTGCGAGCGCAGGTAATGTTGACTTTGCATTTACTGAGCGCACAGGAGGTGTATCTAAGCCCCCATATACCTCGCTTAATCTTGGCACGCACGTGGGGGACGACCCAGCCGCTGTGCAAGAAAATCGCCATCGTGTGCTCAGCGCCATGGATGCAGCTGCATGGGAAAGCAGCTTGCTTGTTCCTAACCAGGTGCATGGAGACCGCGTTGTTGTGGTAGATGCTCAGGCTGTCTGCGAACTAGACCGCGTGCGTGAGGACATTGCGCAAGGCGCTGATGCCATTGTTTGCACGGTGTCTCATGTGCCCGTGTTGTTGTGCTTTGCTGATTGTGTTCCTGTTGTTCTGACCTGCCCAGAAGGCTTTGCTGTGGTGCATTCTGGCTGGCGGGGAACCTATGCGCGCATTTCTGCCAAGGCGGCGCAAACGCTTGCTCAGGCTGCGGATTGCGACCTGTCTGAGATTCAAGTGTATATTGGTCCCCATATCCTTGGAGACGAATACGAGGTCTCGGCTGATTTGATGCATACATTCGCCTTACAATTTGATAGCATTAATGAGTCTGAAACATGCAAGTTAGATCTTGCATGTGCTATTACGCAGTCCCTTGAAGAAGTGGGAGTTCCTCTGTGTGGAATTCACGATACTCGTCTCTCGACTCTGAGCCTCACCAAGAGGTTCTACTCGTATCGTCGGGAGCAGGGAACGTGCGGCCGGCATGCAGCCGTGGCGGTTATGCGCTGACCCGTCGTTCCTTTCTTTCGGGCGCAGCGCTTCTCGCGCTCACCTCGCTGACCGGTTGCTCTGGTTCGGCTTCGTCTTCTAAGCAAATTACCGTGGCAGGCTCTACTACCTGCTTGCCTATTGCCGAGTCTGCTGCTGAGGCCTTTGGTGCTCAGTCTGGCGTTTCGGTTCTGGTAAGTGGCCTGGGTTCTTCGGCGGGCATCGAGGCTGTGTCAAATGGAACGGCAGACATCGCAAGCTCTTCGCGCCAGCTCAACAGTGACGAGCAAGACCTGGGGCTCACCGAGATTGTTATTGCTCACGATGGCATTGCGGTTATTGTGAACACCGAAAACCCCGTGCAGAACCTTTCCACCGAGCAACTGCGCGATATCTACTCTGGCAAGATTACCAACTGGAGCGAGGTAGGCGGCGACGACCTGACCATTCAGCTCGTAAACCGCGACGAGGCTTCTGGTACGCGCGAGGCCTTTAAGACTATCGTGATGGACGGCGCCTCCTTTGACCGCAGTGCTGCTGTTCTCTCTGGTACGGGCCAGGTGCGCGACGTTGTGAGCCGCAGCTTGGGTGCCATTGGTTACATCTCATTGGGCTTTGTGCACTCAAAGTACGCCCAGACCGAGGTGCGCGCCATTAACGTGAACCACGTTGAACCTTCAGAAAAGACCATCGCGAGCGGCGGTTATCCCATTTCTCGCGACCTCTATTTCTATGTCAAGGGAACGCCAAGTACTGAGGCTCAGGCCTACATCGACTACGTTGTCTCTGACGCTATGGAAGAGACCGTGCGCGATGCTGGCTTCATTCCTGTAACGAACGATTCTTCGGAAGGGGAGTGAGGCAGATGAGTGAGTCTCAGCAGACTGAGGAGCGTGCAGCTGCACCTAAGCGTGAGCTTGCGCTTGTTTCGCGCAGTACGTACGTGAAAGAAAAGGCGCTGCAGTACCTCTTTTTTGCGTGCGCCTTTTTGGCGGTTGTTACCGTCATCCTGATTTTTGTCTTTACTACCTACAGTGCTCTGCCGGTCTTTACCGACATTGGCCTCTCCAACTTCTTTAGCCTTACCTGGGCACCCAGCGAGGGCCAGTACGGTATTCTCTCCCTGCTTGCGGGTTCTGGCTTGGTTACCATCGGCGCTCTGGTGATGGGCGTGCCTCTTGGTGTGGGCACGGCGGTGTATCTGGTAGAGATTGCAACCGATCGCGTGCGCAAGATTATTAGCCCCGCTGTTGACCTGTTGGCTGGTATTCCGTCCATCATCTACGGCTTTTTTGGCATGATCATCATTCGCCCGTTTATTGCACAGATTTCTGGCGGCCTTGGTTTTGGCGCTCTGACTGCGTGGTTTGTGCTTGCCATTATGATTGTGCCCACCATTACTACCTTAAGCATGGACGCGCTGAACTCCATTCCCATGGGCATTCGCGAGGCAAGCTATGCAATGGGTGCCACTAAGTGGCAGACCATCTACAAGGTTGTTATCCCCGCCGCCAAGCTGGGCATTGTTGACGCTATTGTTCTGGGTATGGGCCGCGCCATTGGCGAGACCATGGCCGTGCTTATGGTTGTGGGCAACGCTCCTGTTATTCCGGCTTCTATTGCAAGCCCCATCTCTACGCTCACTAGCCAGATTGCTCTCGATATGAGTTACTCGTCTGGCCTGCATCGCTCGGCGCTCTTTGGCATGGGCGTGGTACTGTTTATTATCTCGGCGGCGCTCGTGGGTATCGTGCGTCTGCTTTCCAAGAAGAAGAGGGGGTAGGGCATGGCTGAGTCGCAAACTCCCGCACAGGAGCTCTCTTCGCGCGAGCGCATTAAGCGCGCACTGGCTAACGGCAAGTCTGGCCGCATCTCCAAGGATGCTTCAAACAAGATTATGCTCGGCGTTTTTCGCGCTGCGGCCTACATTACAACCTTGGTACTGGTGGCCATTATTGCCTACGTTGTAATCAACGGTCTGCCGCACATTTCGCCCGCCTTTATCTTTGGCTGGCCCGAGGGTGTTAATGCCGAAGGCGGCATTTGGCCTACCATTGTTTCGACCATCTACGTTACAGCGCTTGCCATGCTTATCTGCACGCCTATTGCTGTGCTTGCCGCGGTTTATCTGGCTGAGTATGCCAAGCAGGGCAAGCTCGTTAACGTGATCCGCTATGCTGCGGACACCCTGGCTTCGGTCCCCTCTATTGTTATGGGTCTCTTTGGCTACGCGCTCTTTGTAGAGGCTATGGGACTGGGTCTTTCTATGCTCTCGGCCGCTATGGCTCTGGCTCTGCTTATGCTCCCCATTGTTATGCGCACTACCGAGGAAGCCATTCGCGCCGTGCCTCGCTACATTCGCTGGGGTGCCTACGGTTTGGGTGCCACTAAGTGGCAGGTTGTAAGCCGCATCGTGCTGCCCTCTGCTTTTGGTCGCATTGCTACCGGCATCGTGCTTGCTATTGGCCGTGCTATTGGCGAGACGGCTGTGGTGCTCTACACCATGGGCCAGGCTATCAACATGCCAGTTACGCCTCTCGACTCTGGCCGTCCCATGACGGTGCATCTCTATCTGCTTGCAAATGATGGCATCAACATGAATGCGGCCTACGGTACTGCACTGCTGCTGATGATCATCATCCTTGCGTTCAATCTCTTCTCGCGCTACCTGTCACGCCGTAGCCGATAAACTGCTCAAAGGAGTCTCATGTCTGTTTACCAGTCTGCGCCCACGCCCGAGCAAAGCGCCATCATCGCCCAGGACTTTGACTTCTGGTATGGCGATTTTCATGCTCTAACCGGCCTGAACGTTAACATCGCCAAGAACAAGATCACTTCGTTTATTGGCCCCTCCGGCTGTGGCAAGTCTACGTTTTTGCGCTGCATGAACCGCATGAACGACCTGATCGAAGGCACGCATGTGGGCGGCATCATGTCGCTTGAGGGCAACAACATCTACGCTGACGGTGTTGACCCCGTTGACCTGCGCCGTCGCGTGGGCATGATTTTTCAGCAGCCCAATCCATTTCCTAAGTCCATTTACGAGAATGTCGCTTTTGGCCCCCGACTGCAGGGCGTGACTAGCAAAAGCGATCTCGATGACATTGTCGAAGAGTCCTTAAAGCGCGCTAACCTTTGGAAAGAGGTCTCCAATCAGCTCTCGAAAGATGGCTTGGCGCTCTCTGGTGGTCAGCAGCAGCGATTGTGCATCGCACGTGTGCTGGCTGTGCAGCCGGACGTTCTCCTGATGGACGAGCCCTGCTCCGCCATCGATCCTACTTCTGTTCAGAAGGTTGAGGACCTGATGGCAGAGCTTGCGCCCGAGATGACCATCATCATCGTTACACACAGCATGCAGCAGGCGGCTCGAATCTCTGATTACACTGCATTCTTCTTACAAGAAGTTGCAGGTGAGCCTGCTACACTAATCGAGTACGGTCAAACCGACGCGATCTTTACTAGTCCCATGGATCGTCGCACGGAGGACTATATCACCGGCCGCTTTGGTTAATTCGCGTTCGGTGCCCGTTACCTGCGGGTTGCACATGCTCGCATCTGTCTGATTGGAGAAACCCATGCGCAAACTCTTTTCTCGCCAGCTCGTCGAAGCTCGTCACGAGATGCTCTCTATCTACGAGGCAGTAGACCTGACGCTGCACGACGCTGTTCAGGCCTTTTTGACCAACGACAAAAAGTTGGCCAACAAGACCAAGAAGAAGACCCTTCAGATTGATGCACGCTGCGCCAATCTTGAGGCCGTTTGCTACAACCTGATTGCTACCCAGGGCCCCGTGGCTTCTGACTTCCGTCTACTTCAGACCATCATCTATGTTGACTTTAACCTGCAGCGTATGACCGACAAGGTGCGCCAGGTTGCGCGTGCTGCTAAGCACAAGGTTAAGGCCGAGATCGAGCTCCCTGCTGAGCTCAATGAACTCATTGATGCTGAGGCTCAAAGCGTATATCGCGTGCTGGGAGCTTCTATTTCTGCCCTCGTGAACAATGACATGAGCATTGTTTGCTCGCTTGCCGAGCAGGACGAGCCGGTGCACCAGATTTACGAGGAGTTCTTCCGCACTTACAATCGTCTGGGCACCCCCGAGCTTTCTGACGATAAGAACCTTGACGACCTGCGCCGCGCCATCATGGTGTCGCGCTATCTGGATCGCACAGCTTCTATCTCCATTGACGCTGCGAGCCGCTTGACCTTCCTGCTGACTGGTCAGCGTCTGACCGCTGCCGATCTTGCTGACATCGACGAGGATGAGCTTGAGAGCATGCGCGTGCCTTCTGGTGAGGGTACCGTGCTGGAGCCTGCTGTTGATGCTCAGTACGTGGCTAAGCTCCCGCTTGATGAGGTGGGCGAGGATCTTCGTGCTCTGATTGAGGCTATCGATACCGAGGATGGGGACGACGAGGAGTAATCAACCCCCTTTGGTTAACCTTTAATAAAGCTTAGGCTTTGTGTTTTGGGCGCGGTGCTGCATGTGGCATCGCGCCCTTGCGTTACCATGGCAAAAACGTGAAAGCAACATGTAGCCCATGGGGTGATTAACTGTGGCAGAAACCTATCTCGATTTGGTCCGGCATCGCCGCGAGGAAATTCTTGCGCGCGTAGATACGGCGCTTCAAAAAAGTGGTCGTACGCGCGATGAGCTCGATATCATGGCGGTCTCTAAGACCGTGGACATTGACGCTGCCGCAGATGCACTACGTGCTGGATACACCTTGCTGGGCGAGAACCGTCCCCAGGAATTGCTTCGCAAGTATGAGGGTCTGCAGGCATTGAATGATCTGCCGCCGTATCGCATTGATATGATTGGTAATCTGCAAAAGAACAAGATTAACCAGGTACTAGGCCATGCTGAGCTGGTGCACTCAATATCTTCGCTCGATCTTGCTCGAGCCGTTTCTGAGCGAGCTGAGCGTCGACTTGAGACAGGGGAGCTCGACCACGCGCAGCAGGTGCTTCTTGAGGTCAACGTAAGCGGCGAGGAATCTAAGTCGGGCTTTAGCGCTGATGAGCTTTGGGCTGCAGCTGACGAGCTGGTTGAGCTGCCTGGTCTTACTATCCGTGGATTTATGACCATGGCGCCGCGCGGGAGCAAGGATGTTGCTCGTTCTACCTTTAGCGGCTTGCGTGAGCTTCGTGATACGTTTGCACAAAACTATCCAGCGCTCGACCTGTCGGTACTCTCGTGCGGCATGAGCGAAGATTTTGATGTAGCCATTGAGGAGGGATCTACCCTAATTCGCCTTGGTAGGGTGGTATTCGACCCCGCGTTTGCACTACAATAGCCACAGCTTGCGCTTATGGCGTGACTGTGCACCACATATACGCTAATTACACCACGGGCAGAGAGGTACCATCGTGAGCTTTCTAGACGAATTAAAAAATAAGCTCCCCTTTGGTCAGGGAGAATATGGCTCGGACGATTATGGTCCCGATGACGGCTATAACGACGACTACTACGATGATGCACCTGAGGGTGGATATTCGGACGATTCTTATGGTGCTGGCTCGTATGGCTCTGCAGGTTCGTACCAGCAGACCTACAACGAAGAGCCAACCAATGGCGTGTTGGGTCAGACCCGTCGTGGCGAGGCCGAGTCGGTAGCTGTGTACACGCGTAGTGGTCAGCTGATTGGCGATGCTGATCGTCATGCAACCACCTACAATCCGCCTGCTCGCTCTCAGGAAGCTGCTGCGTATCGCCCTGGTGCGTATGACACGCCCTCAAGCTACGCCAATGCTGCTCGTACCACCGCTGCTGCTGCACCTGCACCTTCGCCTCGTGCCGCCGAGACTGCCGCGCGCGCCGCTGCTGTTATGAACGGCACCCCGCAGCTTCCGGCTTATCTGTTGAAGCCCGAAAGCTATGACGACGTTGAGACTGTCGTGCGCCGTGTTCGCACCAAGCAGCCTGTTGCTCTGGTGTTTGTTGGCGTGCGCACCGAGGTTGCCAAGCGCGTGCTCGACTTCTCGTATGGCTTTGCTTGTGGCTTGGGCGCGTCTGTCCGCGAGGTGGGCGACCGCGTATTTATGGTCCTGCCTCAGGGCTGCGAGATTAAGGATTCCGATCTGGCTAAGCTCCGCTCCGAGGGCTATCTAAAGGCTTAAGGACTGCTTGTGAGTTCGACTGTTCTTATCAACCTCATTTACACCCTTGTTAATTTTTACACCATCCTTATTTGCGTTTGGTGTTTGATGACATGGCTTCCGAGGAGCGAGGGAAGTCTCGTATCCGACATCTTTGCTGTTATTGGCTCGTTGGTTACGCCTTACCTCAATCTGTTTAGAAAGATTATCCCGCCTACCATGGGCGTGGATTTTTCTCCGGTAATTGCGATTATTGTTTTGAATCTCGCAAGACGCCTGCTCGTAAGTATAATTTTGTAGGTACGCGGACGTGCACCCGGACGGTGCAGCGAAGCGATTGAAAGGAATGTTTTAGATGGCTATTACCCCTGCTGATATTCAGGCCACAACCTTCTCTGAGGCCAAGCGCGGCTACGATCCTTCTGAGGTCGACGAGTTCCTGGAGCGCGTAGGCGCTGAGGTTGACGCAATGCTCAACAAGATCGTTGATCTTAAGGGTCGTCTGACCTCCACCGAGCAGCAGCTTGCTGATACTCAGGCTCAGCTCGCTCAGGCTCAGGCACAGGCCCAGGCTGCAGCTCAGGCAACGCCCGCACCTGCTCCGGCTCCCGCTCCGGTTGTGCCCGATTACACGGCAAGCGAGCGTCAGATTTCCGCTGCTCTTATTGCTGCTCAGCAGACCTCCGAGAACATTGTTAACGAGGCTCGCGAGCAGGCTGAGCGCATCCGCAACGAGGCCGACACCAAGGCTCGCGAGGTTATCCGTCAGGCTCTGGCAGAGAAGCAGAACGAGATTGACGAGATTGATCGCCTGAAGGCTTCCCGCGAGGAGTTCAAGAACGAGTACATGAAGCTCATCCAGCACTTCATGGACGATGCTCAGAACTCGTTTCCCTCCAACCTGCTGAAGTCCGCTCCCACCGGTTCTGCCGCCGAGCCTTCTGTTACCGCTCCGACTCCGGTAACTGCTGCTCCCGTCCAGTCCGCACCTGCCGTGCCGGTAACTCCGGTTGCTACGGTGTCTGATCCGTTTGCTCCGCTGGACAACTTTGGCATGGACGACCTCGACTAGTCGTTAGCACATAGAAGCAGTACGTCCTTCTTGTCTGAGACAGGAAGGGCGTTTTGTTTACGGGCTATATTACAGGGGCGCGGAGCTAGTTTTGACCGCTTAGGCGCTATATACGCCGTCTGCCGAGAGCTTTGCGCTGTAATTTAAGTGCTCTGCTATAACAATACTGTCGTTGGTGCCGCCTAGCATGTTCGTGCTAGGCGGTTTTTTAATACCCCGGGTTGATTATTTACTGCAGGATAAAATCCTCGCGCGTAATGCAGCGTGCCTCGCGTGTCTCGGCATCGGCAATGGTGTCTGCCGGGTAACCACATACCAGCATGCTGATGGGGTAGAGGTCCTCGGGCAGCTCAAACTGCTCGCAGATCACCGCGGGGTCAAAGGCGCATACCCAGCAGGTGCCAAGGCCCAGCTCGGTTGCCTGCATCATCATCTGGTCAACCACAATAGAGGTGTCAATAAGGCTCGAGTTCATTTGGTCGTACTTACGGGTCCAAGCGTTCTCGCGCTGTGCCAAGGCAATAAACACCACGGATGCGCCAAAAATCTTGCCATCGCGGTCGTAGCGTGGGCAAGCAGCGGCAGCCTTCTGATGCTTCTCAGGCGTATCGCAAACAATTAGGCGTGTGGGGTGCTTATTGCACGCTGAGGGAGCAATGCGGCCTGCCTCGATAATGGCATTGAGGGCTTCTGGCTCTAGTGTGCGGTCCTCATAGTGGCGGCAAGAAAAGCGGGATTTAGTTAGATCTGTATACGACATAGAGTCTCCTCTCAATTGGATTGGTGCACCTATTGTAGCCAACCAAGAGGGGAGAAAAATACGAAGTGGGCCGATAAGCCGGGTTCTGTCGTGGACGATCATTTATCTTTGCCCGCGCCCCGAGGGGAACGGTGCAGAAGTCGCACGCAACCCGAACGCGGACCGGGCCAGCCCATAGCGTTCCTATTCGCGTTTGCTCCGGATGGGGTTTACCAAGCCGCCGCGTTGCCGCGACGCTGGTGGTCTCTTACACCACCGTTTCAGCTTTTCCCTTTACGTGCGGCAAGCCGCGCGCAGGTGGGAGTCTTCTTTTCTGCGGCACTTTCCGTCGGGTCGCCCCGCCTGGCCGTTAGCCAGCATCCTGCCCTGTGGAGCCCGGACTTTCCTCACGTACGACATGCCCCGAAGGACTGCGCACGCGCGACCGTCTAGCCCACTTCGCAAGACGGCATTGTAGCACACGCTATAATGCCAACAGGAACGCTGTTGGGGTAAAACCCCTTCTGCACAATTACCATCTGCTTTGAAAGGGCGGGCACCATGCTGTTAAAAGAGTTTTGCGCAGAGAACTTCGAGCATATTGAGGCTG
The DNA here is from genome assembly GCA_963653375.1 of Roseburia sp. CAG:303. Lineage (GTDB taxonomy): Bacteria > Actinomycetota > Coriobacteriia > Coriobacteriales > Coriobacteriaceae > Collinsella. Next base: position 11,248 of record CAVJWJ010000016.1, on the reverse strand, counting down.
CTATCGAGGCTGGGGCGCGCCGCGTGGAGTTGTGCGACAACCTGGCAGTAGGCGGCACCACACCTTCTCATGGTGTTATCGCTCATGCTGTTGAGTACGTGCGCTCGCACGGGGTGGACATTGTTACGATGATTCGCCCGCGTGGCGGCAACTTTGTGTACAATGAGGACGAGATTGCCATGATGCTCGACGACATTGAGGTTGCTCGTAGCTTGGGCAGCACGGGTGTGGTCTTTGGTTGCTTGACCCCGGAGGGCCATCTTGACCGTACGGCTCTTGAGCGCCTGATTGCCATGGCTCACGTTCCTACCGTAGAGTCTGACCGAGGCATGAAGATTGTCTTCCACATGGCATTTGACTCCATTCCGACGGACGAGCAGTTTGAGGCTATTGATTGGCTTTCTGAGCACGGTGTAGACCGCATTTTGACGCACGGTGGCGTTCAGGGCACCAAGATTGAAGACAACGTGCCGCGTCTGCAGGAGCTTGCTGAGTACGCCGCAGGCAAGATTGCGATTCTTCCGGGTGCTGGCATTACCTACGAGAACGCCGAGGACATTGCAGCACGCGTAGGTGTCTCTGAGGTGCATGGCACCAAGATTGTCAAGCTGGGATAGTAGGGCGTGGAAGACTACACCACCCTGCGAGCGGGCTATGAAGCGGTAGGCGAGTTTGTTGACCGCAAGAGCCGCTTTATAGCCCAGCTTGTGCATATTGAAAGCGAAGACGAGGCGAACGCGTTTATCGCACAGGTTCGTGCGCGGCATTACGACGCGCGTCACAACGTTCCGGCGTGGATTGCGGTGGACGGGCGTGAGCGTCAGTCTGACGATGGCGAGCCAAGCCGTACGAGCGGTATGCCAACGCTTGAGGTGCTGCGCGGCGAAGGCCTCAAGAACGTTTGCTGCGTGACCACGCGCTACTTTGGTGGCACGTTGTTGGGCCCTGGCGGCCTTGTGCGTGCTTATACCGCGGCAGCCCAGCAGGCGGTAGAGACCGCACGTGCAGCAGGTCAGCTGGTAGAGATGACGAGCGTGGTCTCGGTTGATGTTGATCTGGCGTACGCGCAATACGAGCAGGTGCTGCACTTAGCACAGGGGTTGGGTGCCCAGGTATCGGGTACCGACTACACTGACCGTGTGACCTTGCATTTGGTGTTTCGTGCAGGTGAAGAGCTGGCGTTTTGCGAAAAGATGTGCGAGCTAATGGCTGGACGCGAAGAGGTCTCGGTAGGGCCTGTGCGCTTTGCTGAGTTTGCGTGAGGTGCGCGTCTCGTTTGATACGGGGTTCGGTTGAGGCGCGGCTCGTGTGAGATAGTGCGAGACAGCGCCAAAAGATACCTCTAATAAAAGCGCCCAGTCAGTAGGCACTGGGCGCTTGGCGCTAAGCGTTAGGTTTTGGGTGTCGGGCTTGGAAGTCAGGCGTGGGGCCAGAAACTAGACTCAACCCTTACGCGCGCTGTTCCTCAAGTAGAGCGATGGCAATCTCGATGGCATCGTCAATGCAACCCGGGCAGCTACGCAGCGGACCATGGTCGCTGCCAATGCCTTTAAGCTCGCGGCAAATTGTGGAGCTGTTTTTAGCCTTAAAACGAGCGGCAGCCTCGCGAGAGAGCTGGTACGAGCGCCCCTTGGTAGTGGGGTTCTCCATACCCTCACTGTTTACCAGACTTAAGATGGCTACAGCGCCCGAGATTGCACCGCAGGTCTCCGTCATGCCGCCCATGCCAGCGCCAAAGCCCTCAGTTAGGCAAAAGGCGGTGTTGGGGTCAAAACCCAAAGCTGGTGCCAGCGTGCACACAACGGCCTGTGCGCAGTTAAAGCCTTGGTTGTGATAGTCGGCTGCCTGCGCCTTGCAGGTCTCAACGTCTAGCAGACTGTAATTGATCGATGCCATAGCAAACTCCCTTTGTTCGCGTGTACCGACCGCTATTCTAACAGCTCTGTTAACTGTTCGGAGCAATCTTAAAGGCGATGGAGTACTGGTTGATGAGCGGCGCAGACCTACTAAAGAAGACGCGGCCATTAACAGGACAGACCAGTTCTTCCTTAACAGACGCATCAAAGGTGTCGTGCACGCGAGCGAGAATCTGTCCGCAGTTCACGGTGTCTCCGGGTTGCACCTGAGGCTCAAAGAATCCGCCAGCCGCCTCGGCGCGAACATCTACCAGCTCGCGTTCGCGCACGCGCAGAGGAGCGTCGTTGTGGTCTTCTGTAAGGCCTGTAGCTGCCTCGCTTTTTACTGCGCCAACACGCATAAGGAAGCGCAAGATGCCGTCTTCTGCCTGGCGCGCAGAGGCAATATCAATCGAGCCCGTCTCTTTGGAGTAGAGCGAGAAGGCGTGTGTGTCCCAAACCTGCCAGTTGTAGTTGAGTGTGGTGGTGTCAAAGGTGCTGGGTTCGTGCAGCAAAATGCTGGGCATGCCAAAGAGTTCTGCCAACTCAAGTGAGTCGTGAGAAAGCTCGCCTTCTTCGGTCACGCGTACGTGCGGCAAAAAGCGACCGCGCAAAAAGAAGCTTGCGAGCTGAATGCCGTAGGGGTAGCCCTGCACGGCTTCAAAGAGTCCGGCGGCAATGCGCTGGGTGGTTTCGCCCTTGTCGTAGCCCGGGAACATGCGATTAATGTCCGTATTGTCTACCGGCCAAAAGCGCTCATGGATGTTCATAGAAAACGCGTTGACCGAGGGCACCACTACAATGCGGCGGCGTGCCTCAAGCAGCCCCTCTTCTTCAAGCTGAGAGAGGCGCGACACTAGGTTGGCGGCAATGAAGGTCTGCTGAACCTCGTTACCGCGCATGGACCCTACAATGGCGCAGCAGGGTTCGGCGTCCTCGTCTCCAAAGACGGCAGCGCGAATACGCAGGGGCTCGCGGTAGGGTGTGTCGAGCGTAAAGAGTGTCTCGATTCTCATTGGGCGTCCTCCAGAATGCGGGCAACGAGCGAGCCAGGGTAGACAACGGGATATTCGCGCAGGGTAAAGAGCAAGCCCGAAACGGGCGCTGTTACGGTTTGCGCTACCTGTCCGCTCAGAGGATCGGCAACAATGCCAATGACCTGTCCGGCAACCACGGGGTATCCATGCTCTGCTTGTGGCAAGAAGATGCCACCTGCCTCGGCATTGAGGTAGGAGACCGCACCATCGCGGCTGACGATAGGCGGACGATACGCGCGGAAGGCGCCAGCCCACATGCCGAGTGAGGCCGCCAAGCGTAAAATGCCGTCTACCAGGCGTTCTCCATATTCGCGTGTAATGCGCATGCCTACGCCCGTTTCGACCACGAGCGTTTTGGTGCCACGCTCGTTTAAGGCATAGGCAAAGGTCGACTGCAACACGGTGGAAGAGGCATGCACCCACACGTAATCGATGTTCAGCAAAGGAGCCAAGGGAAGCAGCTCATCGGCAGAAATCTCGTTGATACGCACCTGGGGCATCTCGCGCAAAAAGATATTGGAGGCGTGAATGTCTACGGCAACGTCTGCGCCGGCAACGTCTTCAATCACAGCTGCGGCAAGCGTCTCAGTGAGGTCTCCTGCGGCGTCTCCCGGGAAGGTGCGGTTGAGATCGATGTCAAACATGGGAACACCGCGCTCAATAGAGTTGATGCCCAGGGGGTTAATAGCAGGATAGATATCGATGGTGCCCGAGAGGAGCTCGGGGTGCTCGTTTAAGCGGCGGGCTAGCTCAAAGGCAACGTATTGCCCTTCAAGCTCGTCGCCATGAATGCCCGTAACAATGGCAATGCGGCGATTGACGCCTGCGGGGTTGGTACCCGTACCTGTAATACGATTCTTCTGGATAAGCAGGTGCTCGTTTACGGGAAGCTCGGAAGAAAAAACAGTCTGAATCAAGAGATACTCCTGGTGCTATGCACAAAAACTCGTGAGGGGTGGGGTTGCGTGAGGCGTGAACCGCGCAAGGCTCGCCGTATGGAAGGCGCACCATTCAGGAAGCGCGCCTTGCACAATCCGTACTCCGCGCATGATGGTTAAGCCTCAAACCCACGAACCCTCAAAGTGAAGCCACTACTGCTGGTCGCTCACCACAATAGAAACGCTTTGCTCCTGGCGCGCGCCGCCGCGGAACACGCCCGACTCGATGGGGCAGTCTGCAAAGTCGCGCCCGTGGGAAAGGGTGATGTAGGAGTCGTCAACGGGGTGGTCGTTAGTGGGGTCCACACCGTGCCACGAGACGCCATCGTGCACCTCAACCCAAGCATGGGTGGCGCCCTCGCCAATAATGAGGCCGTTCGCATAGCGCGCGGGCACACCTTCGCGGCGCAAAAGGGCTATCAGAATGTGAGCATAGTCCTGGCAAACGCCGCGTCCCTGTGCAAACGCACTGGTAGCATCTGTAGAAACCGTTGTAGAACCCGGCTCGTACACCATGTGCTCGTGCAGCGCGTGTGAGAGCAGCTCGGCCTTTTTCAAGGGTGCTGCGTTGGCCATCACGCGCAACACGTCCTGAGCAAATGAGGCAAGCTCGGCGCTGCTAGAGGTAAAGCGCGAAGGACGGCTGTACATGGGATGCGCTGCCTCGGGGCGGGTGTCGCTTGCATCTACGATTACCAAGCCAGAAGAGACAAACGAGAACACATCGTGTGGCTCTTCAATACGGCCTACCTGAATTAGGTTGCCAAAGCCGTCTACCTGGCTATACAGTGCACAGCTCGGCGTGATAACCGTCTGAGCGTCAAGCACGGTTTGGGTATGTGTGGTCATAGGCTGGCAGCGCAAGACAAAGTCGTGGTCGGTGACGGCGCTATCCATATGCAGCGTTGTCTCAAAGCTGTAGTTCAAAATTCTCATGGCATCACACTTTTGGTTAGGCGAATATCTGCGCCACAACCTCGAGCAAACGTCCGAGGTCCTCGTAGGTCGCCTGTTCAGGGAAGCCCGGATCAAAGACGATGTCCACGAGTTGTTTGAAGGCTGCCTTATTATAGGGCGCACCCGTGCGGTCGATGCGGCTCGCCAAACGATGCACTTCTTGCTTAAGGCGATGCAGGCGGTAGGAGAGGCGTGCGTAGAGATCGATGCGCTCGATGGAGATGCCGCACTTAATGATGTTGCGCGCAGCGTCGTCAGCTACGTAGTCGTCCACACAGCCCTTGAAAGCCATGATGTTGTCTTGCACCAGCTGCAGATCAAGCAGGGGACTGGTTGAGGTAGCTGCGGCTTCAATCTCGTCGGTAGCCATCTGTACGTACGAGATAGACTCGGTGCCCAATACATCGCGCAACATTACGGCGTTGTCGTAGGCAGCACCCATGGAGTGCGCCAGTGAGCAGGGGTTTTCTGCGTCAAAGAGGCACTCGCGGAAGAACGTGAGTGGGTCGTCGTTTTCTTTAGAGAAACCCAACTCCTCGAGCTGACCTTTCCAGTTGCCCTCGGTAGAATCGATGGCTTTGTCGTAGGTGGCAATAATAAAGCGCTGCGTGGTGTAGCTGCGCTCGATGTAGCGGCCCAGCCACAGCAGGTGATCAACTTTTTCTAGCGAGAGAGTACCCATGTGTCCTTGAACCCTCCTCCTTGGCTTGAGTTAACAACGGCAGAACCTTCGATGCGCGAGTAGCGCGTAAGGCCGCTGGGCCACACACTGGTTGTGGCGCCCGAAAGCACAAAGGCGCGAAGGTCGGCCTTGCGGGGAACAAGCTCGCCGCCAATGTAGGTGGGCAAGCATTTGAAGTCGATAACCTCCTGCGCAATAAAGCGGCGCGGCTCGCGGCGGATGAGCGCCTTGAGGTCCTCGAGCTTTTCGTGCGTAAGCTCACTGCCAAATACCACGCCATATCCGCCCGCCTCGGCTACATCCTTGATAACAAGCGTGTTGGCGTGCTCCTGCACGTACTTCATGTCCTCGGGATAGAACGGCAGGTAGGTGGGTGCGTTTTGGAGGATTGGCTCCTCGCCCAGGTAGTACTTAACCATCTTAGGCACAAAGTAGTAGATGCCTTTGTCATCTGCCGCACCGTTGCCTGGCGCATTCACAATGGCCACGTTGCCTGCGCGGTAGGCGCTCATTAGGTTGGGTACACCAATCAGGCTCTCGGGCTCAAAGCACAAGGGGTCCAGGTACTCGTCCGAAAGACGGCGATACACGCAGCCCACGCGGGTGCTGCGGCCAGCATCGCGGTAGTAGAGCGTCTTGTTTTCTACAAACAGCTCACCTGGCTCGGCAAGCACGGCGCCTGCCTTTTCCGCCAGGTAGGCGTGCTCAAAGTAGGCAGCGTTATAGCGGCCAGGAGTCAGAATAACGTTGACGCCGCCTACGTTTACATCGTTAAGGATGCGCGCCAAGCGCTCGCCATAGTCGCGGTTATCCACAATAGGGGTAGACCTAAAAGTTGTGGCGTCGCAGCGGCGGCACAGATCGCGCGCAATCAGGGGATAACTTGCGCCCGAAGGAATGCGCAGATTGTCTTCCAATACATACCACTCGCCGTCTTGGCCTTCTACTAGGTCGATGCCAGAGATGTGGCTGTAGATACCTTGGGGTGGCGTAATGCCCTCGCACTGCGGCAGATAGCCCGAGCTTGCAAAGGCAAAGTCTTCGGGCACCACGCCGTCGTGAATGATCTTCTTCTCACCATAGACGTCTGCCAGGTAGTGATTTAGGGCAGTAACGCGCTGAATCAGGCCGGCCTCAAGCTTTTGCCAGGCGTCGGCTTCGATGACACGTGGCACGGCATCAAAGGGAAACAGGCGCTCGTTAAACGTCCCGTTCTTATAGATGCCAAACTTTACTCCGTAGCGTGCGAGCTGCTGGTTAATCTTGGGCGTGTAGGGAATCAAGCTCCCGTAAGAACACTCCGTAGTTTGCGTCATCGCGCGCCTCCTCCCATGGTCGAGGCGATGGTCCTCGCTTGCGTTTCGTTAGCTCGATTGTGGGTGGCTATTATTTCGTTTCTATAAACAGGGCGCAGGTAGGCTCGCATGTTGCGGGAGCGTTTCAGGTTTGTTGCATAACGTGGCGCGTGGGCGTGGTGTGCCAAGACTGCGAAGGCCGCTGGCTCGTTGTAAAATAGCCAGGTCTTTACGGGTGCTTTGCGAAAGGAAGATGTAATGGCAAAGAACACCGTGCTTACGCTTAAGAAAAAGGTGGACGAGGGCGGCAAGGTCACTATGGTGACCAGCTACGACTACACCATGGCTGCGCTTACCGAGGCTGCGGGCATCGACATGATTCTGGTTGGCGACTCGCTGGGCATGACCATGATGGGCTACGACTCTACGCTGCCTGTAACCATGGACGATATGGTGCACCATACGCGCTGCGTAACGCGCGCAACCGAGAACACCTTTGTGGTGGCTGACATGCCGTTTATGAGCTATCAGCAGGGCATGGCCGAGGCGCTTACCAACGCTGGCCGCCTGATGAAAGAAGGCCGCGCTCAGGCAGTGAAGCTTGAGGGTGGAGCTCGCGTGGTGGACGAGATTCGCGCCATGGTAGATGCGGGCATTCCTGTGGTGGGACACCTGGGTCTCACTCCGCAGTCGGTCAACGCCTTTGGTGGCTTTAAGGTGCAGGGCAAGTCTGTAGAGGCGGCGCACCAGCTGGTAGAGGATGCGCTGGCCATTGAGGCTGCAGGCGCCTTTGCCATTGTGCTGGAGTGTGTGCCCTCTAATCTTGCAACCTATATTACTGAGCGCCTGACCAGTGCATTTACCATTGGTATTGGCGCTGGCAGTGGCTGTGATGGCCAGGTACTGGTGGTGCAGGACATGTTGGGCATGACAGCCGGCGGCTTTAAGCCTAAGATGGTCCGCCACTTTGCGCAGGTAGGCCAAACCATCGTGGATGCCTTCCAGGCCTACGACGAAGCCGTTCAGACGGGCGATTTCCCCGCTGCTGCAGAGAGCTACAAAGATCTTGACCCTGAGGTCTTAGACCAAGTGAGGAGCATGTAAATGCAAACCGCAGAAACTATTGCCGAGGTTCGCGAGCAGGTTCGCGCATGGAAGCGTGAGGGCCTCACCATCGGTCTGGTTCCCACCATGGGTTACCTGCACGAGGGCCACAAGAGCCTGATTGTGCGCGCCGCGGCAGAGAACGACCGCGTGGTGGTCTCGGACTTTGTGAACCCTACGCAGTTTGGTCCCAACGAGGACTTGGAGAGCTACCCGCGCGACTTTGAGCGCGATTGCGCTCTGTGCGAAGAGGCGGGCGCGGCGCTGGTGTTTCACCCCGAGCCGAGCGAGATGTATGCCCCGGGTGCCTGCACCTATGTAAACATGGACGAGCTGACCCACGAGCTCTGTGGCCTTACGCGCCCCATTCACTTCCGCGGCGTGTGCACGGTGGTCTCTAAGCTCTTTAACATTGTGACGCCCGACCGCGCCTACTTTGGCCAAAAGGACGCTCAGCAGCTGGCGGTGATTCGTCGCATGGTTCGCGACCTTAACTTTGGCCTTGAGGTTGTGGGTTGCCCTATTGTTCGTGAGGAAGATGGCCTGGCCAAAAGCTCACGCAACACCTATCTGTCTGAGGAAGAGCGCACAGCAGCTCTTTGCCTTTCGCGCGCCGTTTTTGCTGGTCAGAAGCTTGTTGAAGCAGGGGAGCGCAAGGCTTCTGTGGTTTTGGACGCCATGCGCGCCATTATTGAGGCCGAGCCCTTGGCAAAGATTGACTATGTAAAGATGGTCGACTTTGAGAACATCGAGCAGATTGAGCAGATTGAGGATGCTCCGGTGCTCTGCGCCATGGCGGTCTACATTGGCAAGACCCGCCTGATTGATAACTTCATTTTTGACCCCGCGGCGTAAACGATGGTTTGCCCTGTTGGGTTTATAGGAGCTGGTAAGGTGGGTTGCTCGCTGGGGCGCTACCTTACCGGCTGCACTATGGTGCGCTGGGTGGATTATTACAGCCGCAATGTTGAGCACGCGCAAGAGGCTGCCGAGTTTTGTGGCGGCACGGCGCGTGGAAGTATGCGTGAGCTTGTGGACGCAAGCCAGCTGGTGTTTATTACCGTCTCCGACGGCGCTATTGCAGGTGTGGCAGACGCGCTGGCAGGGGAGTGCCGAGCTGCCGGCGTAAGCCTTGCAGGCAAGCTTGTTGTGCACTGCTCGGGCGCGCTGGCCTCTGAGGTGCTGGCTCCCGTGCGCGAGCTAGGTGCTGTGGTGGCCTCGTGCCACCCCTTGTATGCCGTAAGTAGCCGCTTCGAGTGCTGGCAAGAGCTTGGCCAAGCCTGGTTTACGCTCGAGGGTGACGAGGATGCCGTAAGTGTGCTTGAGGCGCTGCTTGATAGTTTGGGCAACAAGCATGTACGCATTCCTGCAGACCAAAAGACGTGCTACCACGCCGCAGCAGTGATGGCATCTAACCTGGTAGTGGGGCTGTATGCGCAGGCTGCAGGCCAGCTAGAACAGTGCGGGTTTTCGCCCGCCGATGCCCAGGCCGCTCTGGCGCCGCTCTTTTTGGGGAACGCCCAGCACATTGCCAAGGACGGTACGGCAGCCTCGCTCACGGGCCCTGCTGCGCGGGGCGACGTGGAGACCATTGAGCGCCATCTGAGCTGTCTTTCTGGAGAAAACAAACAAATCTACCAGCTTTTGAGCGATGTGTTGTACCGTATAGCGGCGCGTTCGTAGCGCATGACACCAGTAACCGTTCGGGGGATTCTCTCACATGATGCTCAACATGCTGAAAGGCAAGATTCATCGCGCCACGGTCAAGCAGGCCGAGGTTGACTACATTGGATCCATCACCATCGACCAGGATCTTTTGGATGCATCGGGCATTCTTGAGTACGAGCGCGTGCAGGTGGCCGACGTTACCAATGGGCACCGCCTGGAGACCTACGCCATTGCGGGCGAGCGCGGCAGCGGCATGATTTGCTTAAACGGCGCTGCCGCCCACGGTGTTAATGTGGGCGACAAGGTGATTATCATGTGCTATGCGCAGGTAGATGCCGAAGAAGCTAAGACCATGCAGCCCCGCGTGGTGTTTGTGGACGATGATAACCATGTGTCTCGCCTGACACGTTACGAGAAACATGGTCGTCTGGAAGACCTGGACTAAGGACCTGGACTAAGGGTCTTCGCATATTTTGATTCAAAGAAAAGGGGTCGGTGGCATGTAGCCGCCGGCCCCTGATGTTTTAAGGTTTGGCTTTGTGAAGGTGTGCCTCACAGTAGCGCACCTCACTATGGCGCTCGCTTTGTGCTAATCGCCCCAGACGCGCTCAGCAATGCGCTTGACCAGGGCAATCTTTGCCCACTGCTCGTCCTCGGTAAGCACATTGCCTTCCTCGGTGGAGGAGAAGCCGCACTGCGTGGAGAGACGCAGCTGCTCGAGCGGCACGTACTTGGCTGCCTCGTTGATGCGAGCAACAACTTCGTCCTCGTCCTCAAGCTCCGGGAACTTGGAGGTCACAAGGCCCAGAACCACAACCTGGTCTTTGATGTGGGCCAGCGGGGCAAAGTCGCCCGAACGGTCGGAGTCGTACTCCAAGAAGAAGCCGTCGTAGTTGGCGCCACCAAACAGAATCTCGGCAACGGGCTCGTAGCCGCCCGAGGAGAACCAGGTGGAGCGGAAGTTGCCGCGGCAGATGTGGGTGGTAATGGTCATATCTGCTGGCTTAACCTCAAGGATGCGGTTGATGGCATTCACGTACTTGCGGCCCACCTCGTCCACGTCAATGCCAGCCTCAGCGTAAGCGGCGCGCTTTGTTGGGTCGCAGAACTCGCCCCAGCTGGTGTCGTCAAACTGCAGGTAACGGCAGCCGTGATTGTAGAAGGCAAGGACGGCGTCGCGATAGGCCTCAACAATGTCGTCAAACAGGACGCTCTCGTCTGTGTAGCGCTCGATGGGCTGGTAGACGGCTGCACCGCGCACGCAAGGAATAAGGTGCAGCATCGAAGGCGCGGGGATGGTCATCTTAGTGGGATAGTCGCCGGCAATCTCCTTGAGCTTGTCAAAGTGGGCAAGGAAGGGGTGGTTGCCAAAGCCAATCTTGCCGCGGAAGACCAGCTGGGCACCCTTGGGCTTGGGGCCCTTAAACTCTACCGACCAGGTCTCGGCGTCAACATGCTCTACATTCTCGAGGCCCTCAAGGAAGTCAAGGTGCCACATAGTGCGGCGGAACTCGCCATCGGTGACAGCCTTAAGGCCAGCCTGTTTCTCCTGCTCAACAAGCTCGGCAATGGCTGTGTCCTCGGCGGCAGTGAGCTCGTCGCGGGTAATGGTGCCCGCAGCAAAGGCGGCGCGAGCCTGCTTGAGCGCCTCGGGGCGCAAGAAGCTGCCAAC
>CAVJWJ010000015.1:0-29466 GCA_963653375.1 Roseburia sp. CAG:303 | reverse complement strand
CGTTCATGATGGGCTCGATGGGCTCAGTGGTGGGCGAGAAAATCTGTCGTGTTTTCGAGCGTGCTCATGAGCTCGGTCTTCCTGTGGTGGGTTTTACTGTCTCGGGCGGCGCGCGCATGCAGGAGGGCGTAACCTCGCTCATGCAGATGGCGAAGATTTCCGCTGCCGTGCGACGCCATGGGGAGGCAGGAGGTCTCTATATAACTGTGCTTACCGATCCCACTACGGGCGGCGTTACGGCGAGTTTTGCTATGGAGGGTGACATCATTTTGGCTGAGCCCGATGCGCTCGCGGCATTCGCCGGCCCGCGCGTGATCGAGCAGAACATGCATAAACGTCTGCCCAAGGGTTTTCAGCGTTCCGAGTTTCTGCTTGAGCACGGTTTCTGTGACGCGGTGGTTCCGCGCGCTGAGGTTGCGCTTGCTGTGGGCGAATTGCTGGCACTCCACGAGGGACGCGCTCCGCGCCCCGGCGCCCCACACGAGTTTGTGCCGGGTGGCATCCTCAACAAGCTCGGCCGCGCCGGCAAAAAGCATGCGCCTCGGGCTACCAAGGTGCTTGACGTAGTTAAGATGACGCGCTCGCCCGACCGCGCCTGCGCGTCCGAGATCATCAGACACGGCCTCGACGGGTTTGTTGAGTTGCATGGCGACCGTTACTACGGCGATGACGGTGCAGTCATCGCGGGCATTGGCTGGAAGGACGACAAACCTGTTACGGTTATTGCGATCGAGCGCGGCGTCTCCACCAAGGAGCGCGTGCGCCGCAACTTTGGCATGGCCCATCCCGAGGGCTACCGCAAGGCGCGTCGTCTCATGCGCCAGGCGCAGAAGTTCGCACGGCCCGTGCTCTGCCTGGTCGACACATCGGGTGCGTTTTGCGGCATTGGTGCTGAGGAGCGCGGGCAGGGCGAGGCCATTGCGCAGAATCTCTTGGAGATGAGTGGGCTTACAGTACCCGTGGTGTCTGTCGTTACTGGTGAGGGTGGCTCGGGTGGTGCGCTTGCTCTGGCCATGGCTGACCGTCTGTTCATGCTCGAGAGCTCAGCCTTCTCGGTCGTGAGTCCTGAGGCATGTGCGTCAATTCTCTGGAAGGACACTGAATACGCGTCCGAGGCAGCGGAAGCGCTCAAGCTCACTGCGCCCGATCTGCTTGAACTGGGGATCATCGACGACATTATTAAGGACGCTGGTCTCACGCACGTGCAGATCGCCGAGAATGTGGTGCAGACGGCGATGCGCGCTATAGGCGAGCTTGAGCCACTTGACGGGCGCGAGCTTGTAGAGAGCCGCTACCAAAAATATCGCTCCATAGGAGCCGACCGCGTCCAAGCCGTCCAGTAACCATCGGATTCGGCGGCTAAGGTGATTGTTGAATGCGAGCTTGCGGAGAGCTGCTACCTAAAACAAAGCTCCACTGGCTCCGGCTACGTTCGCGTCGTTCGACAGCCGACGAATCTGGCTGCTAAGGAGTTTGCAACGGAGTGTCGTTACTAAAAACACCGCTCCATGGACCGTCTGTCATTTCTGAGCTACAGGGAACGGGAGGTGGTTCATACTGTTGCGAGGGCTTTTTGCTATTGGAGAAGAGGCAGACCAATGAAGCAACTCTATTTGATGCGCCATGGTCAAACGGAGTACAACGTGGCAAAGCTGGTACAGGGTCAGTGCGATTCTCCCTTAACAGAAATGGGGGAGCGCCAGGCTGCAGCTGCTGGCGGATGGCTTCGCGAGCATGATGTGCATCCCGATGAGTTCATTTCTTCGCCTTTGGGTCGCGCTATGGCAACGGCGCATATTGTGGCCGACTCTATAGGCTTTAAGGGTGAGGTGGAGTCCGAGCTTGGCATTATCGAGCGCGCATATGGATCCTTTGAAGCTGGCCCACATTCGGCGTTGCCCACCGATGTATGGAACCCCGGTGAGGAGCTTGTGCCGTATGGGGGAGAGGGGAACATCGCGCTTGAGGCACGTATGCTCAAAGCACTGACGGCTCATCTTGAGAAGTCGGAAGTGCAGACACTTCTTGCAGTGTCTCACGGCAGTGCCTGTCGTCAGTTTATCCGTGCAGCCGCCCCCGATTTTGACAAGCTTCCGCGGCGCCTTCCTAACTGCGCCATCATGCTGTTTGACTTTGACCCTGCAACGGCCAAGTTTACCTTCAACGGCATCATCGATCCTACTTGTGATAAATAAGGCTGCAAAGCCATATTCCTTTCAGCCATATTTTCCTAGCAACGAGCAAGTTATCGCTGCGTAGGGTGCGAATGTTTCTGTCTAAAAGAACTGAAACGAGCCTTCTTTTTGGATTGAAGGGATGGAAGGAACAATAACGCCCATGAGTTTCCGCACGAGCCAAAGGCGCCAGTGGCGCCTTTGCGCGAGCAGGACTGTTTGAAATGGGCGTATTGTTCCTTCCGTATCCCTGAATCTGGCAGCGCTGCTGTTTCATGCCTGCAGTTTGAGCTGGAAACATTCGCACCCTGTGGGAGCAGCGAAAACATTGTGAGAGAAATATGGATACGCCCGCCCGCGTGTATACTGAACAAGCTGTGCCTGCCCAGGGGAGGATTCTGTCTGGACATTTTGCCTGCGTAAATGGGTTGTCGTGGGAAAAACGAACCCGCACGGAATGCAAAGCTGGCGGCGCAAACATGTACGTAGTGGTCCTCTAGGGGTTGAACACAAGGGGTGTTCACGATGTCCCAAGACCACCGGGAGTTAGGATCAATTTTGATCAGCATGATTCTCGGCCGCAAGATCGGCATGACCCAGGTTTGGGACGAGGACGATAACATCGTTCCCGTCACGGTCATCCAGGCTGGCCCCTGCACCGTCTCGCAGGTTAAAACTGAGGCAACCGACGGCTACAATGCCGTCCAGATTGGTTTCGGCGATATCAAGCCCAAGAACGTGAACAAGCCCATGGCTGGTCACTTCGCCAAGGCTGGCGTCGAGCCTGTTCGTTATCTGCGTGAGGTCCGTGTTGCCTCTGCTGACGAGCACAAGGTTGGCGACGTTGTTACCGTCGCAGATTTCGCTGATGTCGCTAAGGTCGACGTCATCGGTACTTCCAAGGGTAAGGGTTTCCAGGGTCGTATTAAGCGCTGGGGTCAGCGTCGCGGTCCTATGACCCACGGTTCCCACTTCCAGCGTCACCCCGGCTCCATCGGCCAGTGCGCCTATCCTGCTCGCGTCCTTAAGGGCGTCAAGATGGCTGGCCACATGGGCAATGAGCGCGTGACCGTGAAGAACCTCACCGTTGTCCGCATCGATGCCGAGCAGAACCTCATTCTTGTCAAGGGCGCTGTCCCGGGCGGCAAGAATGGCCTGGTCGCCATCCGTATGGCCTAAGGGCCCAGACCCATCAGGTCCAGAGTCATACCAAGGAGAACACTTACATGTCTAAGTTTGAAGTAAAGAATAGCGAGGGCAAGGCGGTCGCCGAGACCGAGCTCGCGCCCGAGGTGTACGGCATCGAGCCGAACATCCATGTTATGCACCACATCGTCAAGTGCCAGCAGGCCTCTTGGCGTCAGGGTACCCAGTCCACCAAGGGCCGTTCTGAGGTCTCCGGTGGCGGCAAGAAGCCTTGGCGTCAGAAGGGTACTGGCCGTGCCCGTCAGGGTTCCATCCGTGCTGCTCAGTGGCGTCACGGTGGCGTCGTCTTCGGACCTAAGCCTCGTACCTATGTCAAGCGCACCAACAACAAAGAGGTCAAGCTCGCTATGCGTTCTGCCCTCTCTTCCAAGGTTCGCGACAACGAGCTCGTTCTCGTTGAGGGCTACGGTTTTGAGAAGCCGTCCACCAAGGCTGCTGTTGCCATGCTCAAGGCTCTTGGTCTTGAGGGCAAGCGTCTGACCATCGTCGTTCGCGACGAGGACATCAACGCCTACCTGTCCTTCCGCAACATTCCTAAGACGTTCATCATCACTCCGTCTGAAGCCAACACCTATGACTTCCTGAACAACGGTGCTCTGCTGATGACCGCTGATGTTGCCGCTCACTTCGGGGAGGTGCTTGCTTAAATGACCGCACACGAGATCATCGTCCGCCCCATCGTTTCTGAGCAGTCCTACGACATGATGGAGCAGAACAAGTACACGTTTGAGGTTGCCAAGTCTGCCACCAAGCTGCAGGTTCGCGACGCCATCGAAGAGATTTTCAACGTGCACGTGACGAGCGTTAACACGCTGAACGTCAAGCCTAAGACTAAGCGCGTGCGCTACGTCGCTGGCAAGACCCGCTCTTGGAAGAAGGCCATTGTGACCGTCGCCGAGGGTGAGTCCATCGAGATCTTCGCCGCTCAGGCCTAAGTCTTGTTTGTTCGCGCCTCCCCAAACCAGGGGAGGCGGGAGTACTTTACTGGGCATTCAAAATGGAGTCGCCCGGTACCGTGGTAAATCCGGTGTCATCGCATCCGCGATCCCCGCTTGCGATGGCTAGCGGATTGATTCGAAAGGGATAGGTAATGGCTGTAAAGCACCTTAAACCGACCAGCGCCGGTAGGCGTTGGCAGACGATTTCGGACTTTGCCGAGATCACTGCGAGCAAGCCCGAGAAGTCGCTTCTCGAGCCGCTCCCCAAGAAGGCTGGCCGCAACAACAGCGGTCACATCTCTGTCCGTCACCAGGGTGGCGGCGTTAAGCGTCAGTATCGTCGCATTGACTTTAAGCGCAACAAGGACGGCGTGCCCGCCAAGGTTGCTACGATCGAGTACGACCCCAATCGTTCTGCTCGCATCGCTCTGCTTCACTACGCTGATGGCGAGAAGCGTTACATTCTCGCTCCTAAGGGTCTGAAGGTTGGCGACACCGTCACCTCCGGTTCCGACTCCGACATCAAGCCGGGCAACGCTCTGCCCCTGGCTGACATCCCTGTCGGTACGCTTATCCACGCTGTGGAGTTCCAGCCTGGCAAGGGCGCTGCTATTGCTCGCTCTGCCGGTAACTCCTGCCAGCTGATGGGTAAGGAGGGCAAGTACGCTATCGTGCGTATGCCGTCTTCTGAGATGCGCCGCATCCTCATCACCTGCCGCGCCACTGTTGGTGAGGTTGGCAACGCCGATCACTCCAACATTGTTATCGGCAAGGCTGGCCGTCAGCGCAAGATGAACGTTCGTCCTACCGTCCGTGGTACGGTCATGAACCCGGTTGACCACCCGCACGGCGGCGGCGAGGGCAAGAACCACACCTCTGGTCGTCCTTCTGTTTCTCCGTGGGGCAAGCCTTCCAAGGGCCTGCGCACGCGTAAGAAGAAGAAGGTTTCGAACACCCTCATCATCCGTCGTCGCAAGAAGTAGTCGATACCGAGTTTTTAGGAGTTAGCACTTATGAGCAGAAGTCTCAAAAAGGGCCCGTTTGTGGAGACTCGCCTCCTCTCGCGTATCACCGCGATGAACGAGGCCGGCAAGAAGGACGTTGTGAAGACTTGGTCTCGCGCGTCTACCATCTTCCCCGAGATGGTTGGTCACACCATCGCCGTCCACGACGGTCGCAAGCACGTGCCCGTGTATGTTACCGAGTCCATGGTTGGTCACAAACTCGGCGAGTTCGCACCGACCCGTACGTTCCGTGGCCACAAGGCCAAATAGGGGGGTTCATCGTAAATGGCAACTAATACCGAGACCCGCGAGGTTCGCGCTACTGCTAAGCACGTGCGTGTTTCCCCCACCAAGGCTCGCCTTGTGGTCGACCTGATCCGCAACAAGTCTGTTGCTCAGGCCTTCGACATCCTTCAGTTCTGCGACCGCCACGTGGCTGTCGACGTCGAGAAGGTTCTTCGTTCCGCTGTGGCAAATGCCGAGAACAACAACGGCATGCGCGCTGACGACCTGGTTGTCGCTGCAACCTATGTTGACGAGGGTCCGACGCTTAAGCGTATTCGTCCTCGCGCTAAGGGTTCCGCATCCCGCATCCTCAAGCGTTCCTGCCACATCACCGTCATCGTCGCTCCTCGAAAGGAGGCATAAGCGCAATGGGTCAGAAAGTCTATCCTACTGGTTTCCGTCTCGGCATCACCGAGAACTGGCGCTCCCGCTGGTTCGCCGATAAGGATTACGCTACCAACCTTGGTAACGACCTTGCTATTCGCACCTTCCTCGAGAAGCGTCTTGCCCGCGCCGCCGTCTCCCGCGTAGAGATTGAGCGCGCTGGCGACAAGGTGAAGGTCATCATCCTCACCGCTCGTCCGGGCGTTGTTATTGGTAAGAAGGGTGCCGAGATCGACACTCTGCGTACCGACCTCGAGAAGGTTGCTGGTGTCCAGAAGGGCCAGCTCTCCGTTGACGTTATCGAGGTTAAGCGCCCCGAGCTCGACGCTTCCCTTGTTGCTCAGTCCATTGCTGAGCAGCTTGAGGGCCGCGTTGCTTTCCGTCGTGCTATGCGCAAGGCTGTTCAGTCTGCACGTAAGGCCGGCGCTAAGGGTATTCGTATCCAGTGCTCTGGTCGTCTTGGCGGTGCCGAGATGAGCCGTCGTGAGTGGTACCGTGAGGGTCGCGTGCCTCTGCACACCCTGCGTGCCAAGATCGATTACGGCACGGCTGTCGCTAGCACCACCATGGGTTCTTGCGGCGTGAAGGTCTGGATTTACCAGGGCGAGAAGCTCCCTGGCCAGCCTGTTCCTAACATGGCTCTCGAGGGCACCTCGCGCCCCCGTCGTCGTAATAACGAGAGGAGGGGTCAGTAGTGCTTGCCCCTAAGCGTGTTCTTCACCGTAAGGTGCAGCGTGGCTCCATGAAGGGCCAGGCCAAGGGTAACACCCAGCTGCATTTTGGCGAGTATGGTCTTAAGGCTCTCGAGGCTCACTGGATCACCAATCGCCAGATCGAGGCCGCTCGTGTCGCTATGACCCGTTACATGAAGCGTGGTGGCCGCGTCTACATCACCATCTTCCCGGATAAGCCCATCACGAAGAAGCCTGCGGAGACCCGCATGGGTTCTGGTAAGGGTAACCCCGAGGAGTGGGTGGCCGTTGTTAAGCCCGGCCGCATCATGTTCGAGATCTCTGGCGTGTCCGACGAGATCGCTCGCGAGGCTCTTCGCCTTGCCCAGCACAAGCTGCCCATCAAGACCAAGATCGTTGTCCGCGATAACGAGGCCGAGGCTGCCGATGATGCTGCTGCCGCCAAGGAGGAGAACTAATGAAGCCCGCAGAGATTCGTGAGCTTTCGGACGACCAGCTTGCTGAGAAGCTGAAAGAGGGCCGTGCCGAGCTCTTTAACCTTCGTTTCCAGATGGCCACCAGCCAGCTGGACAACACCGCTCGCGTTAATACCGTGAAGAAGGACATTGCTCGTGTCCTCACGGAGCAGCGCGCCCGTCAGATCGCAGCGGAGAAGTCCGCTGCCGCAGAGTAAGGCAGGAGTAGAGCATGACTGAGACTGTCGCGCGTAATTCGCGTAAGGTCCGTACGGGTGTCGTCGTCTCCATCTCGGGCAACAAGACCATCGTTGTCCAGATCACGGAGCGCAAGCGTCATCCTAAGTATGGCAAGATGATGACTAGCACCAAGAAGCTTCACGCTCATGACGAGGAGTGCACGGCTGGTGTGGGCGATACCGTCCGCGTTATGGAGTGCCGTCCCATGTCCAAGATGAAGCGCTGGCGCCTGGTCGAGATCATCGAGCGCGCCAAGTAAGCGTATTCGACGTGTAACGCTTCCTCGATGACGTGCATCCACCTGGGCGGCACACCGCCGCCCGCATTGGGTGCCTGCACCTCTCATCGAACTCTTTTTCGGAGGAACTACCATGATTCAAATGCAAACCATGCTCACGGTTGCCGACAACTCCGGTGCGCGCAAGGTTCGCTGCATCAAGGTGCTCGGTGGCTCTAAGCGCCGTTACGCCGGTGTTGGCGATGTCATCATCGCCGCCGTGCAGGAGGCCACCCCGGGCGCTAATGTCAAGAAGAAGGACGTCGTTCGTTGCGTCGTCGTTCGCACCGTGAAGGAGATCCGTCGTAAGGACGGTTCCTACATTCGCTTTGACGACAATGCTGCTGTCGTCATCAACAACGATGGTTCGCCTGTCGGCACCCGTATCTTCGGGCCTGTCGCTCGCGAGCTTCGTGACCGCAAGTACATGAAGATCGTCTCGCTTGCACCCGAGACCCTGTAGTAAGGGGAGACCGTTATGTCTATGTCCATTAAGAAGGGCGATAACGTCAAGGTGCTCTCCGGCAAGGATCGCGGCAAGACGGGTACCGTCCTGCGCGCGCTTCCCTCTGAGGGCAAGGTTGTTGTCGAGGGCGTGGCCATCGCCAAGAAGGCCGTTAAGCCCAACCAGCAGAATCAGCAGGGCGGCATCGTCAGCGTTGAGGCTGCCATCGATGCTTCCAACGTTCAGTTGGTCTGCCCCAAGTGTGGCCAGGCTACCCGCGTTGGTCACAAGAAGGACGGCAAGAACAAGCTGCGCGTCTGCAAGAAGTGCAACGCTGAGTTCTAAACCGTTATTGCTTATAGAGCAATGTCAAGGGCTCCGAGGTTTCTCGGGGTCCTTTCTTTTTGCAAGGCGTTGCTTTTGGTTATTGGCGCAAGTTGCCTTCTTGGAGGTAAGCACTGTGGTGCTAGTAGCTTGTTCTTGCACTTTCGCGCTTTCGACTTGCAAATCGTTAGGGTGCCTAACGCTTTTTCGAAGAATTAGAGCTTAAAGAGTTTGCCGAAGCGCTTAGGTACAGGTGTCTCAATAACTACTGTCTCATGTGTTATGGGGTGTACAAACTCCATACGCTGTGCGTGAAGCATGAGAGGGTAGGGCCTGCCGTTTAGGCCGGCGCGTACAGGTCTTCCGTATAAAGTGTCTCCCAGCAGGGGAAAGCCAAGGGAGGCAAGATGTACGCGAATCTGATGTTTGCGACCGCTTAATAATTCGATGCTAAGTAGAGAAAGATCTGGAGCAGCGGATGTTCGAGCGCGGCTTTCTATGACAGTAACGCGCGTCTGTGCGGGTTTGCCAGACTGGTCGATGCGCATGCGTCGCGCGTCATGTCTGTCACGAGCAAGAGGCGCATCGATGAGCTTTGTTTTCCACGTTGGAATGCTGCATGCGATTGCTAGATAGTTCTTGTGTGTCTCGTGTGCTGAGACAAGGGCATCAAAGGCGGGTTGCGTCTCTTTGTTAAGCGAGAAGAGAACAATGCCTGTTGTGTCACGGTCAAGTCGATTAATAGCTTGAAGCTCACAAGTGCTGTACTCAATCTCCTGTGCGATAAGCTCCTGGTGCACTAGATCCGTGAGCGTTGCCGCACTCGTTCCATCACTGTGAACAATAACGCCGGTGGGCTTGTTTACCGCCAAAAGCCATGCATCGTGATAGAGGATCGTGGACTCAGCCAGATTAGACTTCATGTTAGGAGACGCCTACGAATAAGCAGCCAGAGGTTGCGCCCTGCATGCGTGGAGCTGGCTTACGTCCGGCCTTGGCGGCAGCAACGGCTCGGCAGCTGTGGGCCACCAGACGAGCGAGCTCATCGGTACTGCAAAGGGTTCCATCTACCAAAAAGCGTGTAACGCCACAGGCAAGGAAAGCCGGAATTTGTGGCGTGAGGTCAAGCGGATAGGCATCATAGAGATGTGAGCGTCCGTGGACTGTGGTGCGAACCGGCAAAACCTTGCCGTCAATATTCTTAAGTGCAAAGTTTTGACGGCGTAGCTCGCAACGCTTGCAATTGTTAATACAAGCATTGGCTACCTGGAGGATGCAGTGCTCGCTGGTCATAACACGCGGGCGCCCTGAAACCGTAATACCAAGTGTGCTGGTTGCAAAGGGCGCAATGCGCTCAATCTCCGCGAGAGTGAGTTCTGACGAGAACCAAATGCCAGTAGCTCCATGTGCTTCCATAGCCTGGATGCAGGCCACATTGTGAACGGGTAAACAACTGCGAATCTCTGCAGCAGCACCAAGCTCCTCAGCGCGTGCAAGCTCAGTGATATTGCCAATGGCGGCGGGTGCGCCTGCATTAATCCAAGGATCAAGGCGCGCATGGTCTGTGGCGCGACACACCTCGTCAAGGATGGGGATAATGCCCTCCCGCGCGGCATCGTGTGGGGTCATGTGTGCTTCAAGCAGATCATCGACGGTCATGTAAATGCGGACCGCTCCGGCTTCACGGGCGGCATGTGCTGCTTCGAGTGTAGGAGCGAGTGCACAAACCTCCGTTTCAGATGAGCTTTTGGCTGCAGGCTGGCAAGTCTCTGCATTGGTTGCTGTTGCAGTAAAGGGAGGAAGTGTCTTGAGTTCAGAGGCGCGGGTAACGTATCCGGCATTCATGGCAGCCTCAAGTGCCTGGTAAGCTTCTGTGCGCACGCGATGCACAGCAGAAAAGCTCATGCCGCAATTCTCGTCCATTTCTACGGTAAATGTTTCGGGGTCAAAGGGTGAGGAACCCATGCGCCCTACGTGTTCAATCAAATCCTCACGTGAGACGGCACGCGTGCGTGCGGCTTCAACTACAAAGCCTGATACTGAAGCAGTGAAGACTTGATCATCTGTGCAGGTAAGTGTAACGGTGAATGGCTCACCAATGCGCGCTGCGATATGCACGTCAATAGGGCGCTTACGTGGAACTTTCTGTTTAAGCGAAGCTGTTGCTGCGTCAAGAGCTGCCTGGCTTCGAATAAGACGGACGGTACATCCATCGGGCATTACACGTGCAGTTTTTGCTTCGATGATATCTCCTGCTTGAGCATCTGCTTGCGCAATGACAGTTAAGAACTTCTCAGGTTCCTGCTCATGGCGCAGCTCCAGCAGGTCTCCTGCTCCAATGGGCTCGCTAAGACGGATGCGTGTTAGACCTGCTCGCGCTCGACGGTCGTCGGGATGCAAGCCCCGTGTTTTAACGCGCGTGCTTCCTATGGTGGTGCCTACAATTTGGCCACGATTATTGGAGCGCTCGTAGCTCATCATGCGGTTGTCTGAATAGCCTCGCTGATACGCATCGGTAAAGTCGCGATTAAAGCATCGTTTGAGCAAACGGTGGCGCAGCTTAAGTTCTTTGGGGGAGGGCTGTATACCAGCCAATACATCGTCGAGTTGAGCACGGTAGGCGCGACAGACGGAGTGAACATAATCAGGTGCCTTCATGCGACCTTCGAGCTTAAAGGCACCAGTTCCGGCTTCAAGGAGCTCGGGTAAAAAATCAATCGTGCAGTTATCTTTTGGGCATAGAGCGCGCTCGCGTCCGGTGGTTGGAACAACGTGGCCATCGCCGTCAAGCAGCTGATAGGGGAGGCGGCAAGGCTGTGCACACATACCGCGGTTTGCTGAACGGCCTGCACAGGCAAAGCTTGAGAGCTCACACAAACCGGAGTAGCAAAAGCAGATGGCGCCATGGCTAAAGACCTCAAGGTCAATGTCAACAGCGGAGATTTCTTTAATCTCGGCGATTGAGAGCTCGCGTGAAAGCGTGACACGATCGGCTCCCTGAGCTGCACACCATGCGACGCCGCGCTTGTCGTGAATATTTGCCTGGGTAGAGATATGAGTCTCAAGCTGTGGCATTAAGCGACGAATCTCAAAGAAAAGTCCCCAGTCCTGAATAATGAAGGCATCTGCACCTAAACAGGCGCAGCGGCGTACAAGCTCCAAGACATCGGGCATTTCGGAATCTTTGATAACAATATTTACGGTGACATAAACGCGCGTGCCGGCAAGATGGGCTGCGCGGCAAGCTTGTTCAAAGGTCTCGTCAGTAAAATTGTGAGCCTTGCGGCGCGCATTAAATTCGCCCATACCGCAGTAGATAGCATCGGCACCAGCTGCTACAGCAGCAAAGAATGGTTCTGGACCACCGGCTGGAGCAAGCAGCTCGGGATGTATGGGTTGGGCTAGGTGATAGTGCGCGCTATGCGTCATAAGGTTGGTTCTCTTTCGACGATTTGTTCCGGTTGAGTATAGCGTTCTATGGTGCGGTTTAGCTGCGCACTTATGGTCTGCACGGTAATTGCAGTGGGGGTAGCCGAGCAGAATGAGAAACTGAGCTGCTGTCTGAGGGGGAGATACGCCAAGTTCATTCCAATACCCGTATCTTCTTATGGAGTACCTTGCGTTATCATGGCGAACACGTACCGAATCAAATTGATAGGAGTTTCTCCATGAGCAAGGAAGCTATTTTCTCCACCAATGCACCTTCTGCCATTGGTCCGTATTCTCCGGGCGTTAAGGTTGGCAACATGCTGTTCCTCTCCGGCCAGCTGGGTCTTGATCCGGCAACGGGCAAGCTACCTGAGGGTGTTGAGGCTCAGGCCGAGCAGTCGTTGAAGAATATCGAGGCTTTTCTTGCCGAGGCGGGTGCCACGATGGCAAACGTTGTAAAGACTACGGTGTTTTTGAATGACATTGCTGACTTTACACGTGTGAACGAGGTGTACGCCAAGCATTTTGAGGCGCCTTACCCTGCTCGTAGCGCTGTTCAGGTTGCAGCAATTCCAGCTGGCGGTCTGGTCGAGATCGAGGTCATTGCCGAGCTGTAAGAGGCGGCAAATTTCTAGCTCTGTCTATGTTCTGAGTAAGAAGGCCTTAGATTATTTTCCTGAGCGATTCCGCAGACGCGAAGCGTCGAGGACAGCGAAGGGGAAAATCTAAGGTCTTCTTAGTTAACGTGGTGTTCTGGTGATGGAAAGCTCGAAGCTTAAGATTGCCGTACTTGACGCGGTGTCGAGATATGAAAAAAGGCCTCAACCGCAGTTGAGACCTTGTTCGTTACAAATGGTGGAGACGAGGGGGATCGAACCCCTGACCTCTTGACTGCCAGTCAAGCGCTCTCCCAGCTGAGCTACGCCCCCAAGCAACAGAAGAGAACTATACGGGATACATTCGGCAGACGCAAGACTTTTTTGGCATTTTTTCAGCCCCTTCTTCCTGCACCGCCTGCTTGAGAGAAAATGGAGCACGCATATCCAGTAAAGACAAATTGCTCTGCTAGAGGGGACGCAATGGCTATCAAGCTCATACTCAGCGATATTGACGGAACGCTGCTGCCGCGAGGCCAAAAGCAGCTTGATGAGCGCGTACTTAAGGCATTTCACGCGGCACTTGATGCAGGGCTTGCAATAGGTCCTGCAAGTGGACGTGCCTTACCAGCTATTTTGCCTGCCTTCCACGAGGATACGGATTGTGTAAAAACAGCGCTTGCCACCAATGGCATGCAGGTATATGCCTCAGGTGAGCTTATTCACGAGGAATATCTTGACCGTGAAGGCCTAATAAAGCTTGCTGACGTAGTGCGCGAGATTCCGCGTGCAGGCATGATTTGCTTTAAAGGTGCAGAGGTTTACTTGGTTTGTGGTGAGCGCGAAGTACTGGCGCCTATTTTTCCGGCATATGCGCAAAGCCCCATTGCGTGTACGAGCGTGCCGGATTTTTCCATCGTAAAGGCCAATGTTTTTATCGAAGCAGATATCGAGGGTACGCAACGCGCGCTTGAGATGCTGGACACCGCAATTCCTTCGCTTGGCTTCAACACTCCTATGCCAGGTTTTATGAATGTGGTTCCCGTAGGCTATAGCAAAGCAACGGGGATTGACATTATTTGCAAACACCTTGGACTGTCTTTGGACGACGTTGTGGTCTTTGGAGACGCAGATAACGATCTGGAGATGCTCGAGCACGTTCCAAACTCTGTTGCGGTTGCCAACGCAACGCCGCGCGCAAAAGCTGCGGCTCGCTGGCATATTGGACCTGTGGGGGAGTGCGCCGTTGCAGACGCAATTATTGCCCTTGCGGCGGGTGATATTCCTTTTGCGGAGTAGCGTGAGAATGTGTGCGGACTCGCAGCCGCTGATTCTGTGGGCTAATGCTCACACTGAGTGCGGGCGTATATGTGGATTTCGGCAGATAACAAAGCTTTTTGTGGCGCAAATCGTATAAGGCGCGTATAGTAACGACTGTTTTGTCGGCTCCTGCCGAGGATTTGTTGTGCCTAGATTAAGCCATGTTGGGTGCGACAACGACAGGAGGCACGAGGACAACCCGCAGCTCACAGAGGGTGAGCAAGTGGCCAAGCCCCGTGCTTAAAACCCCATGAAGGAGTGAAAATGGCTGAAGAGAAGTACGTTCCGCGTCTCAAGACCAAGTATGAGAACGAGGTCAAGAAGTCTCTGCACGACCAGTTCAACTACCCCAATGTCATGATGATCCCGAAGTTCGAGAAGATCGTTGTGAACATGGGTGTTGGCGAGGCTGCTACCGATTCTAAGGCAATTGAGGGTGCTGTTCGCGACCTTCGCGCCATCACTGGTCAGCAGCCGATGGTGACTCGCGCTCGCAAGTCCATCGCTACGTTCCACCTGCGCGCTGGTATGCCTATTGGCGCCAAGGTTACCCTGCGTGGTGACCGCATGTGGGAGTTCTTCGATCGTCTCACCTCTATTGCAATCCCTCGTATCCGCGACTTCCGCGGTATCTCCGCTAAGAGCTTCGACGGCCGTGGCAACTTCTCCATGGGCGTAACTGAGCAGCTCATCTTCCCTGAGATCGACTTTGATTCCGTCGATCACCAGCGCGGTATGGATATCACCATCGTGACGACCGCGAAGACCGACGAAGAGGCTAAGGCCCTTCTCGACGCCTTCGGGTTCCCGTTCAAGAAATAGGTTCATCTGCTCCGATAACGCCGTGTGCGGGCAAAAGTCCCGTGCGCGGCGCGGAGCGAACAATACTCAATGTGAGGAGGAAATAAGTGGCTAAGACATCGATGATCGTCAAGTGCAACCGTGAGCCGAAGTTCTCGACCCGCAAGTACACCCGCTGCCAGCGTTGCGGCCGTCCGCATTCGGTTTACCGCAAGTTCGGCCTGTGCCGTGTCTGCTTCCGCGAGCTTGCACTGAAGGGCGAGCTTCCCGGCATCAAGAAGGCCAGCTGGTAAGTCACTACCAGTGCATGCGGTGTGCAGCCGCATTGCAAGGAAGAACGTGCTGGGCAGGCTTTTTCGCTAAGGGCGCAAAAGAACCACTGCACGTGTTCATCAAGAACGAAGGAGAATCTGCATGAACGTCACAGACCCGATCGCAGACATGCTTACGCGCATTCGTAATGCTAACTCTGCGAACAAGGCCACCGTCTCCATGCCGAGCAGCAAGAAGCTCGTGGAGATTGCTCGTGTCATCTACGAAGAGGGTTACATCGAGAGCTACACGGTTGAGGATACCGAGCCCCAGAAGACCCTCCACATCACCCTCAAGTACGGTCCCAAGAAGGCTAAGGTCATCAACGGCATTCGCCGTGTCTCCAAGCCCGGTCTGCGTAAGTATGCCGGCGTCAAGGATCTTCCCCGCGTCCGCGGCGGTCTTGGTACTGCGATCGTTTCTACCAGCAAGGGCGTTATGACCGACCGCGACTGCCGTGCTAACGGTGTCGGCGGCGAGGTTATCGCTTTCGTTTGGTAATAGATTCGGCGCGTAGAAGGAAAGGAGATCACCGTGTCTCGTATCGGTAATAAGCCTGTCCAGATTCCCGCCGGAGTCGAAGTGACAGTCAACGGCACCCACGTTGCCGTCAAGGGCCCCAAGGGCACCCTTGAGAATGATTTCTATGAGAAGCTGACCATCGCGGTTGAGGACGGCGTTCTGACCGTTTCTCGTCCCGACGACGAGCGTGAGACTCGTGCCCGTCACGGCCTCACCCGCGCTCTTATTGCCAACATGGTAGAGGGCGTTTCTGAGGGCTTCACCAAGTCCCTCGAGCTCGCTGGCGTCGGTTACCGTGTTCAGCTTAAGGGCAAGGACCTCGAGCTGTCCCTCGGTTATTCTCACCCCGTCAACTATGCAGCTCCCGAAGGCATCACCTTCGAGGTGCCCGATAACACGCACATCAACGTTAAGGGCATCAGCAAGCAGCAGGTCGGCCAGGTTGCTGCCGAGATCCGCAGCAAGCGTGCTCCCGAGCCTTACAAGGGCAAGGGTATCCACTACGTTGGCGAGCACATCCGTCGTAAGCTCGGTAAGGCTGCTAAGTAGTAGATCGTCTACACTGCGCAAAGTCCGGCACCCCGTTAGGTGTCGGCAAGTATCTCTAAGGAGTATGTAGCATGGATAAGCATAAGGCGAAGAGGGAAGGCCTCAAGCGTCGTCAGCGTCGTGTTCGCGGCAAGATTACCGGCACTGCCGAGCGTCCGCGTCTGCGCGTTACCCGCACCAACGCCAACATGTATGCCCAGATTGTCGACGACACTGAGGGCGCTAAGACTCTCGTGTCCGCATCGACGCTCGAGGCTGAGTTCGAGGGCATGACCACCTCGAACAAGACTGCTGCCGAGAAGGTTGGCGAGCTCGTTGCTAAGCGCGCGCTCGAGGCTGGTATCGACACTGTCACCTTCGACCGTGGTGGCCGCGTGTATCACGGTCGCGTCAAGGCCCTCGCCGACGGTGCCCGCGCCGCCGGTCTCAAGTTCTAGGAGGTTTGTAGCACATGGCTCGTAATCAAAAGCAGCGCGAGGCCTCCGAGTTCGAGGAGCGCGTCGTTTTCATCAACCGTGTTTCCAAGACCGTCAAGGGCGGTCGCCGCATGTCCCTCGTCGCTCTCGTTGTTGTTGGCGACGGCAAGGGCAACGTTGGCCTTGGCATGGGTAAGTCTGCAGAGGTGCCCCTGGCTATCTCTAAGGCTTCGCTCGACGCTAAGAAGAACATGTTCCACGTGCCCGTGACCGAGGATGGCACCATTCCTCACGAGGTTGAGGGTCACTTCGGCGCTGGTCGCATCATCATCAAGCCGGCAGTTGCTGGTACCGGTGTTATCGCCGGTGGTGCTGTGCGTCCTCTGTTCGAGCTCGCCGGCATCAAGAACGTCCTGTCCAAGTCTCTCGGCACCGACAACGGTCTGAACATCATCAAGGCCGCTTGCGAAGGCCTCAAGGAGCTTTCTGCTCCCGAGGATGTTGCCGCTCGTCGTGGCATCACCGTCTCCGAGATGTTTACCGGGAAGGTGAAGTAAGAATGGCTAACACCATTAAGATTCGTCAGGTCCGCAGCACCAACAGCTGCAAGGCCGACCAGGTTAAGACTGTTCGTGCCCTTGGCCTGCATCGCATCCGTGATGAGCGCGAGATCGTCGATAACGATAGCGTTCGCGGTATGCTCTTCAAGGTCAAGCATCTTGTCGAGATTGTAGAGGAGTAAGCATGCAGCTTCACGATCTTACGCCCGCACCGGGTTCTACGCACAAGCGTAAGCGTATCGGTCGCGGTAATTCTTCTGGTCACGGCACCACTGCTGGTCGCGGTCAGAACGGCCAGGGCTCTCGCGCTGGCGGCACCAAGGGTGCTGGTTTCGAGGGTGGCCAGACCACGCTCGCTATGCGTCTGCCTAAGCTCCCTGGCTTCCGCAATCCTCGTCGTATCGAGTACACCGCTGTAAACGTTTCTACGCTTGCTGCTAAGTTCGAGGACGGCGCTGTGATTGACGGTGCTGCTCTTAAGGCTGCTGGTATCACCAAGAGCGAGTTCGAGCCCGTTAAGGTGCTCGGCAACGGCGAGCTCGCCAAGAAGCTTACGGTTCAGGTCGATAAGGTCTCGGCTTCTGCTAAGGCCAAGATCGAGGCTGCCGGAGGGTCGGTCGAGCTGCCGTGCTAACTGGTCTTAAAAACGCATTCCGTATCAAGGAGCTGCGCGGCAAGATCATTTTCACCATCGCCATGCTTGTGCTGTACCGCATTGGTGCACACATTCCCGTGCCCGGTATCCCCTTCCAGGGGATAACGGGCCTTTTCGCGAATACCGCTTCCAATTCGGTAGCGTCCGGAGCCATGGCCCTGCTGAACCTGTTCTCTGGCGGCGCCCTTGCGTACGTCTCCGTGTTTTCGCTGGGCATCATGCCCTACATCACGTCCTCCATCATTCTTCAGATGCTGCAGGCTGTGGTTCCTTCTCTTCACGAGCTTGCTCGCGAGGGCGAAGTTGGTCAGACCAAGATTACTCAGTACTCGCGCTACCTTACGCTGGCCCTGGGCATCCTGAACTCGATTGGTTACCTCTTCCTGTTCAAGAGCTTTGGTATTAGCTTTGCGGGCGCCGATGCTCCTGAGATTATCTTTGACATCATGATTGTTGGTACGCTTACCGCAGGTGCCATGCTCATCATGTGGATTGGCGAGCTCATTACCCAGCGCGGTATTGGCAACGGCATGAGCCTGATCATCTTTGCGAACATCATGGCTGGTCTGCCGCAGTCCATTTACTCCAGTGTTGAGAGTGGCGACAGTGGCGTTATCACTACGCTTGTCGTGTGCCTTGTAATCTTGATTGTTATCCCGCTGATTGTTTACATCGAGCGTGGACAGCGTCGTATTCCGGTGCAGTATGCCAAGCGTGTTGTTGGCCGTCGCATCATGGGTGGTCAGTCTACCTACCTACCCATCAAGGTTAATACCGCTGGTGTTATCCCCATTATCTTTGCGAGCGCACTGCTGTACTTCCCGGCTCAGATTGCTGTGTTCTTCCCGAACATCGAGTGGATCCAGGTTGTAGCCAATGCGTTGTCTTCGGGCTGGATTAGCTGGGTACTCAACGTAGTTCTCATCGTGTTCTTTGCGTACTTCTACACTTCTATGGTGTTTAACCCCGACGATACCGCCGATAACCTGCAAAAGCAGGGCGGCTTTATCCCGGGCGTGCGTCCTGGTCGTGCCACGGCTGCGTATATCAAGAACGCTTTGTCTAAGATTACGCTGCCCTCCGCAGTCTTTTTGGCTGTCATCGCCATCGTGCCTTCGATTGTGTTTAGCTTCACGGGCAACACGCTCATTCGCGCGTTTGGTGGTACGTCCATTCTCATCATGGTCGGTGTTGTTCTTGACACCATTGCCAAGGTTGAGAGTCAGATGAAGATGTACGATTACGACGGATTCTTCAAATAGAGCGAAGAAGGAGTCACCTTATGAACCTCGTACTTTTGGGAGCACCTGGTGCCGGTAAGGGCACGCAGGCTCAGCGTCTTGTTGCCGAGTTTGGTGTGGCACACATCTCCACGGGCGACCTCCTCCGCGCTGCTGTTAAGGGCGGCACTGAGCTGGGCGTCCAGGCCAAAAAGTTCATGGATGCTGGCGAGCTTGTTCCTGATCAGCTTGTGATCGATTTGGTCAAAGAGCGTCTTGCTGCCGATGATGCCCAGAAGGGTTTCATCCTCGACGGCTTCCCGCGTAACACTGCGCAGGCAGTAACGCTTGATTCCGAGCTTGCTGCCATGGGTCGTTCGCTTGACTGTGCACTTCTTGTTGACGTTCCGGCTGACGTCATCATTGGTCGCCTGTCTTCTCGTCGTACCTGCCGTGAGTGTGGTTATACCGGCACTGCTGCCGATGAGACTTGCCCGAGCTGCAATGGCGAGATGTATCAGCGCGATGACGACAAGCCTGAGACCATCAAGAATCGTCTCGATGTGTATGAGAAGAGCACGAGTCCCTTGGTGGAGTACTATCGCGGCCAGGATATCCTGAAAGCTGTTGATGGTAACCGTGATCCCGAGGTTGTCTATGCCGAGGTCAAAGAAGTTCTCGGTCTATGATCAAGATCAAATCTTCGACGCAAATTGAAGAGATGAAAAAGGCTGGAGCGCTATCTAAGATGGCGCTCCGCCACGTTGGAGCCATGGTGCGTCCCGGCGTCTCCACCTTTGAGCTTGATCAGCTTGCCGAGCAAATTATTCGTATGCACGGTGGCATTCCTGCATTTAAGGGTTACTGCGGTTTTCCGGGAACAATCTGCGCGTCTTTGAATGATCAGGTGGTTCACGGCATTCCAAATCCCGATGTTATCCTGCAGGAAGGTGACATTATCTCTGTAGATACCGGTGCCATTGTTGATGGCTGGGTGGGGGATAATGCCTGGACGTTTTTCTGTGGAACGCCTAAGCCTGAGGTGGTGGAGCTATGCTCCATTACGCGCGACTGCCTAAAGGCAGGTATCGAGGCTGCGGTTCCTGGTAACCACATTGGAGACGTGGGATACGCGATTCAAACCCTTGCTGAGTCACACGGCTATGGTGTGCTGCGCGATTATGTAGGCCATGGTGTTGGGCGTGCTATGCACGAGGAACCCAACGTTCCCAACTACGGGCGTCCTGGTCGTGGCGTGCTTCTGCGTGCCGGTATGGTTATTGCTATTGAGCCCATGATTACGCTTGGTACCAATCATGTAACCACAGGCGCAGATGGTTGGGTTGTTTCCACCAACGATCATCGTGCCGCTGCTCACTATGAGAATACGGTTGCTATTACCGAAGATGGCCCCGTAATTCTTACTGCCGATGAGCGTGGCGAGTGGTGCAGCATGCAGGGTGGTGTCATGTAAGCGCTCACTTGTGGAGCGATTACGAATATTTGGGAATTACACACATCGTGTTATAGAATTCTCAGTTGCTGTCGTTTTCTAGAGAAAGATGATTGCTTGTGAAGAAGGAAGATGCTATCGAACTCGAGGGTACGGTTACTGAGCCGCTTCCCAACGCAATGTTTCGCGTTGAACTCGAGAACGGTCATTCGGTTCTCTGCTCTATTTCGGGCAAGATTCGTATGAACTACATCCGCATTCTCCCGGGCGATAAGGTTGTTGTGGAGCTTTCTCCGTATGACCTTACGCGCGGTCGCATCACCTATCGCTATAAGTAGGACAGTGCGCATAGTGCAAGCCCCACGATCGCAGGAATGCTCAGCCCGCGATCGCGTTTGCATGTGTAACCAGCCTATCGTTTTTAACGCCTGCGGCTGGGCGAGTAGATATATGTACGTTGTAGTTTGAGCACTACCGAGAGGAAGAACGATGAAGGTACGTCCTTCGGTCAAGAAGATGTGCGATAAGTGCAAGATCATCCGACGCCACGGCAAGGTTCTTGTTATCTGCGAGAACCCGCGCCACAAGCAGCGTCAGGGCTAAGAGAGGAGACCAACGTTGGCCCGTATTAATGGTGTCGACCTTCCGCGCGAGAAGCGTGTTGAGATCGGTCTGACCTACATCTACGGCATCGGCCGCACTACCGCCACCAAGATCTGCAACGAGTGCAACATTAATGTTGACACCCGTGTTAAGGATCTTACGGAAGATGAAATCGATGCAATCCGTAAGTACATCGATACTGAGCACCTCATGGTTGAGGGCGATTTGCGCCGTGAGCGCAATCAGAACATTAAGCGTCTGATGGATATTGGCTGCAACCGTGGCCTCCGTCACCGCAAGGGCCTCCCTGTCCGCGGACAGCGCACCCACACTAACGCTCGCACCCGCAAGGGTCCGAAGCGTCAGATCGGTGCCAAGAAGAAGAAATAAGGGAGACTGACGCAACATGGCTACTGCTAAGAAGAACGTTCGCAGCGCCCGCATCAAGCGCTCTGATCGTAAGAACATCTCTGTTGGACAGGCACACATTCGTTCCACGTTCAACAACACCATCGTGTCCATCACCGATGCCCAGGGTAATGTCATTGCCTGGAAGTCTGCTGGTACTGTTGGCTTCAAGGGTTCTCGTAAGTCCACGCCGTTTGCTGCTCAGATGGCTGCTGAGGCTTGCGCCAAGATCGCTATGGAGCACGGCATGCACAAGGTTGCTGTTTTCGTAAAGGGCCCCGGCTCTGGTCGCGAGACTGCAATCCGCTCCCTCCAGGCCGCTGGTCTCGAGGTCTCGAGCATCCAGGACAAGACCCCCATCCCGCACAACGGCTGCCGCCCCAAGAAGCGTCGCCGCGTGTAACTGAAAGGATCGATAAACTATGGCAATCGATAGGACTCCGGTTCTCAAGCGCTGCCGTCAGCTCGGGATCGATCCCGCTGAGCTCGGTTACAGCAGCAAAAAGGAATCTATCCGCCAGCCCAAGCGCCGTCGCAAGGAATCCGAGTACGGCATGCAGCTGCGCGAGAAGCAGAAGGTTAAGTTCATTTACGGCGTACTGGAGAAGCAGTTCCACAGCTACTTCGTTCGCGCTCGTAAGATGAAGGGTGTTACCGGCGAGAACCTGATGATCATTCTCGAGACCCGTCTCGACAATGTCGTCTTCCGTCTGGGCTTTGCCCGCACTCGTAAAGAGGCTCGTCAGACTGTCCGTCACGGTCACTTCACCGTTAACGGCAAGCGTGTTGACATCCCCTCTTACCTCGTTAAGCCCGGCGATGTTATCGCCGTGGGCGAGAAGTATCGCGATCTTCTCCCCATCAAGGAGGCTTTGATCTCCTCTGAGCGCTTTGAGGTCCCCGGCTGGCTCGAGGTTGATATCGAGAAACTGTCTGGCAACGTGCTGGCTCTGCCGACGCGTGAGCAGATCAGCGGTGATATCAACGAGCAGCTCATCGTCGAGCTCTACTCTAAGTAGTCCATTTGGGCTGCTGAAGCTGGAGGTAATACATGTCAGAATTCATTAGGCCCCAGGTTCAGGTCGAGGAAATCAACGAGACGTCCGCTCGTGTCTCCGTTGAGCCCCTCGAGCGTGGCTATGGCGATACGCTGGGTAACTCCCTGCGTCGCGTCCTGCTTTCTTCGCTCGAAGGTGCTGCGGTTGAGGCCATCCAGATTGATGGCGCTCAGCACGAGTTCATGACCATTCCTAACATGGTCGAGGACGTTACCGATATCGTTCTGAACGTCAAGGGCCTGGTGTTCCGTTCGCTCGGTACCACCGATGAGGCTACTGCAACCATCTCGGTTGACGGTCCTTGTGAGGTTACCGGCGCAGACTTCTTCATTCCTTCGGAGTTCGAGCTCGTCAACCCCGAGCAGCACATTGCCACCCTCAACGAGGGTGGCCACCTCACTATGAGCATGCGCATTGGCTACGGTCGCGGTTATGTCTCTTACGAGGCTAACAAGCGCGAGAGCGATCCTATTGGCATCATCCACGTAGACTCGCTCTATTCTCCCGTTCGTCGTTGCGCCAAGCTCGTTGAGGCGTGCCGCGTGGGTCAGCACACCGACTATGATCGTCTCGTTCTTGAGATTGAGACCAATGGTGCGCTTACTCCCCGCGATGCTGTCGTGCAGGCCGCCAATATCATCAATCAGCATATGACGGCTTTCATGAACCTTGCCGAGGCTCCCGAGGAAGAGGAAGAGATTTCGATTTTTGCTCCCGAGCAGACCAGCGACAACGCTGAGCTCGATAAGCAGATTGAGGATCTTGACCTTTCGGTTCGCTCCTACAACTGCCTGAAGCGTGCGAGCATTCACTCCGTGCGTCAGCTTGTGGAGTTCTCCGAGAACGACCTGCTTAACATCCGCAACTTTGGTGTTAAGTCGATTGAGGAAGTCAAGGACAAGCTTGAGTCTATGGGCCTGAGCCTCAAGGCATAGCGCCCCTTTGTTAGAGGAGAAACCAGACAATGCGTCACAACGTTAAGAAAGGCCTGAAGCTCGGCACTGATGCCAGCCACACCACGGCCATGAAGAAGAGCCTTGCTCAGGCTCTCTTTGCCAACGATCGCATCAAGACCACTGAGACCCGTGCTAAGGCTCTGCGTTCCTATGCTGAGCCGATCATCACGTGGGCTAAGAAGGGCGATCTTCACTCTCGTCGTCTTGCTATTGCCAAGCTTGGCGATAAGCAGCTCGTTGCCGAGATTTTTGAGAAGGCAGCTCAGGGCATGTGGGCCGACCGCAACGGTGGTTACACCCGCATCATGAAGCTTGGCCGTCGTAAGGGCGACAACGCCGAGATGGTCATCATCGAGATTGTCTCTGAGCCTGTTGTTAAGAAGGCCCCTAAGAAGGCTGCCGCTAAGCCTGCTGCCCCCAAGAAGGTTGAGGCTAAGGTTGAGGAGGCTCCCGTCGAGGAGGCCACGGAGGCTCCTGCTGAGGAGACCACTGACGCCGAGTAGCGTCGTGTCTGATCGAAAGATCGTGTAAAGGGGTACGCTGTGCGTGCCCCTTTTTCTTTTTAAGCCCGTATCCAAGAAAGGAGGATGCGTTGCTACAAGTACAAGGAGCGCATCTGACGCTTGGGTCGGGCAGTGCTGCTCATGAAGTGCTAAGCGGGGTTGATGTATCTGTAGTTCCTGGAGAGATTGTCTCGATTATTGGAGAGAACGGCTGCGGAAAGTCATCGTTAGCTTCGCTTTTATGTGCAGGAAGGTTGTGCTCAGCGGGACGTGTTGTGGTTAATGGTATAGATCCTGCTGTCAGTGAGGCGACTCGTCTTGAAGTGCGCCGCCTAGTTGGACTGGTTCGGCAGAATCCTCAAGATCAGATTGTTTCTTCTACCGTGGCTGACGAGGTTGCTTTTGGGCCTCGTAACCTTGGCTTCGAAGCACCTGAGGTTAAAGCACGCGTTGCACATGCTCTTGAAGCCGTAGGTCTTTCTGGTTTTGAAGCACGCGACACCAATGCTCTTTCAGGTGGTGAGCAGCAACGCTTAGCACTTGCTGGCGTTCTTGCAATGGAGCCTGCATATCTTGTGCTCGACGAAGTTACGTCGATGCTTGATTCAACATCTCGAGATACGCTTCGACAGCTGCTTATGAAGCTGGCGCGAGAGAAGCATATCGGCGTGATTCAGATTACGCACGAGGCAATTGAGCTGCTACAAAGCGACCGTATAATTTCCCTTGAATCTGGC
This sequence comes from Roseburia sp. CAG:303, assembly GCA_963653375.1. GTDB lineage: Bacteria > Actinomycetota > Coriobacteriia > Coriobacteriales > Coriobacteriaceae > Collinsella. The sequence continues at coordinate 4,944 of CAVJWJ010000015.1, read as the reverse complement.
CGTATTGCATGGGAAGGTACTCCCCGTGGGCTTTTGCTTAGTAAGACTCCGATTTCTGGAAACCCCATGCAAGGTAGCGCGCTTTGTGAGGGCCTGAAAGCTGCAATACGCCTTGGATATCCCGAGGATGCGGTGCTTACGCCTCAAGCCGTTCTTTCGTGGTTTGAGAACGCTTATACGCGCGGAGAGCTTCTCGAGCAGGAGCTGCAAACACTTATTGATGCTTTTAGCGTGCATGCAAACGCGCCCTTAACTAATGAGGCCTGTCTGCCTGGCATGGAGGCGCAAAGCGTATCGTACTCGTATCGCGATGGGGCTCAGGTACTTAAAGCTCTTGATTTTGCAGCACCCACGTCTTCAGTGACGCTTCTGGCTGGTTGCTCTGGGTGTGGCAAATCTACCCTGCTCACTCTTCTTGCAGGGCTTTCCGCACCTGATACGGGGCGTATTGCAGTTGTTGGTCAACCTCCTGCGCCGGGTGCGTGTGGCATGGCGTTCCAGCGCCCAGAAAATCAGCTGTTCCTAAATTCTGTCTATGATGAGATTGCTTTAGGGCCTCGTTGTGAGGGTTGTACTGAGCAAGAGGCTGAGCGCCGCGTGCGCAAGGCATCAGAATTGATTGGGCTGGATGAATCGCTCTACCAGCGTTTTCCTTTTGAGCTTTCGGGTGGTCAGGCGCGTCGTGTGGCGCTAGCCTCTATTTTGGCATTGGAGGCTCAAGCTTATCTGTTTGATGAGCCTACCGCTGGACTCGACTCGCGGGGCCGTAAGGATATGCATCGACTTGTGCGAACACTGGCTGCTCGCGGGCTGCCTGTGGTAGTGGTAAGCCATGACCTAGAGGAATGGTTGAGTGTTGTTGACTCGGTGGCTCTGATGGCTGACGGGCGCGTTGTTTGGTCAGGGAGTGCACAAGAAGCTGTATCGTCAGTTGAGGTCTTTGAGCGTGCGGGTATGACAGCGCCGCTCAACTGCAGAATTTCCCATAGGCTGTGTGAGCTGAGGGAGGATGCTCATGCGCGCTAATCCTCTCGGCTCTTTTGTGGCCCGTGACACGCGCATGGCGCGCGTCGATGCTCGCGTAAAGCTTGTCTTGCTGCTTGCAATTACAATCTCCGTGTTCTCCTCAACCAATCTGATAATTCTTCTAGCCTGGTATGTATTACTGGGCATATGCATGCGCTTAGCACAGATGAGCGCGACTGATGTTGCACATTCGGTTCGCCCGGTGCTCTTTGTGCTGATCTTTACCCTTGCAGCCAATCTCCTCATCTTGGATGGCGGGGGAGATGTAGAGCTTGTTGGTCCTGTGGGCTTGAATTTGGCTGGTGGGCTTCGTGGCTTTTCTGCTGTGGCGCGTATTGTGCTGCTGGCTGGTTTTGCCTGCGTGGTTTCTGCTTCAACAACGCCGCCAGAACTTTCAGACGCCTGTGTAAGACTCTTGCGTCCGCTTGGTCGTGTTGGAGTGCCCGTAGCAGACGTTGGTCTGGTACTTTCACTCGCTTTGCGCTTTATTCCAATTGTGGCCGAGGAGTATCAGCGTATTCAGCTTGCGCAGCGCTCGCGTGGGGTTCGTTTTAATGAAGGGCCACTTGTAAAGCGCGTGCGTGTATGGTCATCGGTATTAACTCCGCTGGTTGTGAGTTTGTTTCGTCGTGCGGATCGGTTAGCAGAATCAATGGCAGCGCGCTGCTACGCAGATGGATCGTCGATACGTGTAGAGTCTCGTCCGCTGTCAAATTTAGACCGCGTGATTCTTGTAATAGGGTTTGGTCTTGCGCTCGCATTAGGCATAATCGCTTACGTACTGGTGTAGATAAGGAAAGGCAAAGAGATGGCGGATGAGATGTGTCTTGAGCTTGATGAGCTTGACGCAACTATCGTATTAAGGCTTGGATACGATGGTGCTCCATATGCTGGCTTTGCTGAGCAACCGGGGCAGACAACTGTTGCAGGTGAGATTCGGCGCGCAGTTGAAACTTTTTTGCGCCGCCCCATTGACCTTACCTGCGCTGGTAGAACCGATGCTGGTGTTCATGCGATTGGTCAATATGTGAGTTTTCCGGCTTACGCTCACGAGCTTGAGATTCCGCGTACACGCTGGATGCGAGCTCTTGCAGCTTTGCTCCCACGTGATATTGCGGCGCGCGATATTTATCATGCCGCTCCTGGCTTTTCGGCTCGTTTTGATGCACGTTCACGCACCTATACCTACCGAATTGCTACTGGCGATGCTCCTCCACTGCTAACGCGTGAGTACGTATGGTGGCATCGTCCCGCGCTTGACGTAAGTGCCATGGAAGACGCTGCGCAGCGGATGCTAGGCGAGCGCGACTTTAAGAGCTTCTGCAAGGCATCCTCTGCTGAGGGTAAGCCTACGCATCGCTGTGTTATGCGCGCAGAGTTTGGCCGCGAGGTAAACATGGGGGAGGAATGCCTTACCTTTACCATCCAGGGCAATGCATTTTTACATTCTATGGTGCGAACCATTGTGGGCACACTTGTGGAGGTTGGAACACATAGGCGCGAGCCGGAATGGGTGGACGATGTGCTTGCTGCTTGTTCGCGTCAGGCTGCTGGGCCAACCGCTCCAGCGCGAGGGCTATGCTTTATGGATGTTGAGTACGACGAGGGTGCGCTTATTCGCGCGGAGTAACCGCACGGGGCGTCATTAATGCCGCTTGCGATGTTGTTATTTTGCATGCGCTGCATCGCCATCAAGCGTGCATAAAGCGGATAGTTCTCGGTGCTACCATCGGCTCAGACCACGTTATTAATCGGAGGCTCAGCTCTTGGCTCACTGTCCAACAAAACGCCCGCTTGTCTCTGTTCTTCTGACTGTTCACAACAATGAGGACACGGTTGTCCGTGCTGTTGAGAGTGTTTTGGGACAGTCATTTGAAGACCTAGAACTCGTTATTGTTGATTGCGCTTCGGCTGATCGTACGAGGTCTATCTGCGAACGCTTTCGGGAGCGCGATATTCGCGTAGAGCTTATTTCGCTCGAATCAGACAATCTCTCCGTTGGTATGCATACAACGGTGTGTGCGGCGCGCGGGCGCTATATGCTGCCCATGCGCTCTTGCGACTGGCTTGGTGCTGGTCTTTTGGAGCAGCTGGCTCCATTTATGCAGGAGCATGACTTGCAGCTGGCTATCCCTGCTCAATCACGTGATACCTATACTGGGAAAAATCACGAACGCACCTCGAGCGTTACCTCGTTCGATACGTGCGTTTGGGATAGCGCTGCGGAGTTTCACAAGGCTGTGGGTGAGCTGTTGATGCTTGGTGTTCTGGATGACCCAAATGGCCTTGTTGTTGAGTCTTTACTCGTGCGAGCCGTGTTGCCGCTTATTGCAGGTAAGAAGCCTATGGATGCAGTTATTGCATGCCTGGAGCGCGTGGAGCGTGCAGGAGTTCTTGCAGGTGCAAGCTACCATGTAACTCGTACAGATGTTTTGCCCGCATTTGACCCAGAGCGCTATGCGACCTGCGAGCAGGAGCACGTCGACCTGATGGATCTCTTTGGTAGCTGGGGTTTTGCTGCGGACGATGCTGAGATGGAGCCGCTGTATCGTCGGTATCTGCTTGATGTTATTCGTTGCATTGATAATGCAAGCATTGGGCGCAGTGATGTCTCGTCTACGGAACGCACTCAGCGCGTGCAGGACATGATTGACGATGAGACGACTCAGCAGGCGCTTCAGGCTATGAGCCATGCAGCACGCGACTTTGGCTGCATGTATAAGCCTATGGCGCGCAAGAATGCTGTTGGATGCTGTATTGGATCGCGCCTGCGAGAGATTGCACGTGTGTCGCACATTCCGCTTACTCCTGTTTTATAGTGACTTTCGTCTCCATGCGTTTGCATGGCGATACATGATTGAAATATTCGAAAATTTGCTATATAAGCCATAAAATATGCATCTATAATCATGCACGGTATGACGGGTGCTATGAAAGGTGCAGCGCCGACTATGGCTAGAAAACGCAACGGACGACAAGATGCAATTCGTGACATTGTTCGCAATAAAGATGTGCGTACGCAACGCATGCTTGTCGATGAATTGAAAGCTGCGGGCTTTGATTGCACCCAAGCTACGGTCTCGCGTGATATAGCTGATATGGGCTTGCGTAAGCTGCCTGATGGCATCTATGTTCTGGCCGAAGAGCTGCATCTGCAGCGTATGGTTTCTGAGCTTGTGGTGGACGTTAAGCGTGCTGGCAACCTTTTGATTATCAATGCACAGCCTGGCACGGCAAATGGCATCGCAGCAGCTATAGACGCGGCGGCTCTTCCTGACGTTTTAGGATCTTTGGCTGGCAACGACACAATCCTGGTTATCTCTCAGACCGAAGAGGACTGCGGTAGGCTTGAGTCGCTCATCAAGAAGTTGGGCAAGACCAAGCGTTAATAGTTCAGCTGATGTGCGCAGTATAAGACCTCAGGTTTTCTTCTTCACTGGTCCTCGCCCTTCGGGCTGCGGAATCGTTCAGAAGAATAACCTGAGGTCTTCTTGCTTAACTTGCTTTACTAGCCTTGGTCAGTGCCGCCGCTATCTGTGCCAGAGTCTGGTGTTGGCGTAGGAGTCGGTGTCGGCGTGGGAGTAGGGGTTGGTGTGGTGCCGCCATCAGTGGTACCACCATCTGAGGTGCCGCTATCGCTGTTGCCGCCGTCGGTACCGCCACTCGTACCATCGCCGCCCTCAGCGGCTTCCTCGGTGGGCTCCTCTTCGGTGTCGTCGCTGTCGTACGTGCTCTGGGAAGAATAGTTGCCACCGATAAAGGTCCAGCTGGAGTTGTCTTTGTACGTTGGCTCCTCACCGGTGGGGAACTCCTCGCGTGTAACGCCTTCCAGCACAGTGTTCATAAACTTGCGGAAGATGGGCAGTGTGATGGTTGAGTTGTGCCACTGATTGATTCCTGCGTTGGAGTTGGAACGGC
>CAVJWJ010000014.1:25811-30362 GCA_963653375.1 Roseburia sp. CAG:303 | reverse complement strand
AATGCGCTTGGAGTAACCCCATCTGCTGCAATCAATATTTTTGTAAAGAGGTTCAATGAGACAGGCGGATTTCCCTTTGATGTCCGACTAGCACCCGAACCGTTTGTAAACGAGCGCGAGGCCTGCGACTTCGTCGATGCAATAGCAATGGAGACAATCGACGATGCGAGGTGATATTTGGACGGATGTTGCAAAGATGAATTCTGCACTTATGGCAACGTTAGGTCTTTAAGGAGCGCGGCGGGCCAGGTTTGGTGTGTTTGAACACTCGTAAAGGCATTGCACTTAAAACTTGTGTCCGGACGAGGGCGTACCCTGTCGGTAGTAGCAAAAGGCCTGGTTGTACTGCATAAGGTAGTGCAACTGGGAGGCTAGAAAGGGGTACGCCATGTACGAGCCATCACGTCAACTTTGCTCGTTCCATATTGCCGGGTTCCAGTTTTGGGACGGCGCTCTTGCGCTTAACGACCTTCGCACAGGCGATAACCTGCAGCTTGTGCCCGAGCCGGACAATCCGCACGACCCTAACGCGGTAGCCATCTACCATGGCCAGACCAAGCTGGGGTTTGTTCCGGCAGAGCACAACGAGGAGCTGTCGCTCATGCTTCACTACGGCCATGGCTCTGCTTTTGAGTTGCGTGTACTGCAGGTAGCGCCCGACCAGGAGCCTTGGCATCAGGTGCGCGTGGCGCTCTATGTGGTGGATGCACGCTAAACTGGACTCCTAACTGTTAGAGCAGGGGAGTGCCTCATGATGTGGTTTACAGCGGATACGCACTTTGGACATTCAAACATCATCCAGCTGGCCGATAGGCCGTATGACACGATTGAAGAGATGGACCGCTGCCTAGTTGAGAACATCAATGAGCGCGTGGCTGAGCAGGATACGCTCTATGTGCTGGGAGATTTTTCGTTCCGTGCAACAGCTGCGCAAGCTCATGCCTTACGTTGTGAAATTCGCTGTAAACACGTCCATCTTATTCGCGGGAACCACGATAGGCATTGGTCGCGCGGGGAGTATCCCAACACCTTTGAATCGGAGCAGGATTACTTAGAGATTAAGCCAGGCTTTGCGCAGGGGCATCGGCTGGTACTTTCGCACTATCCCATGTTGTCGTGGCGAGGTAAGTGGCAAGCAAGCATCATGCTGCATGGGCACATTCACAGTGAGGGCCCTTCGTATAACGAACGCAATCGCGAAAACGGCATTTTGCGCTACGACGTAGGGGTAGATGCAAATAATTATTGCCCGGTGAGCAGGGATGATATCCTCGCGTTTTTTGACGGCGTGGAGCCTCAGCCTGCGCGGTTTGAGTAAGACGGATTGAAGTAGGACGATACGCGCGAGGTTGCTCGTGCTCAGGAATGAGAGGTTGCCATGAATCAGATTCAATGCCCCCATTGTGGACAGTTTTTTACGATAGACGAGTCTGGCTACGCCGATATCGTTAAGCAGGTGCGCGATGCCGAGTTTGCTCACGATCTTAAAGAGCGTGAGGAGGCTGCTCGTCGTGAGGGAGCGCAGGCGCTGGAGGTGGAGCGCGCTCGTGCTCAGGCAGAGCTGCAAAAGGAGCTTGGAGAGCGTAACGCACAGATTGAGCAGCTAAAAGCCGAAGCGGCAGCAATGCAATCTGCACAGGACTTGGCGCTTGAAACCGAGCGCGCCAACGCTCAAGTGAAGCTGCAGGAGGCACTTAACGAGCGTGATACTCAGATTGAACAACTCAAAGCTGAGGCTGAGGCAATGCAGTCCACGCTGAAAGTGGAGGTTGAAGCTGCAGAACATCGCGCTGCGCTGCAGGCTCGCGACAAGCAGGAGGCTATTGCAGCCAAACTGCGCGAGACGGTGACCGCGCAGGAGGGCGAGCTAGCACAGCTGCGTGCCAAACTGGAGAGCGCGCAGGAGATGCAGAAGATGGCAGTGGCTCAGGCGCAGTCTGAGGCAGACCGTAAACTGGAAGAGACACAAGCTGCGGCGCGTTCGGTGGCTGATCGTCTGCGGGCGCAGCTTACCGAGCAGGCGAGCAACGCCAAGCTTGAGCAGGCTCAGGCGGTTCAGCAGGTTGAGCGTGAGCGCGACGAGGCTCGCTCGCAGTTGGCGCAGGAACTCTCAGTGCGTGAGAGTGAGAAGCAGACGCTTATTGCTGCTCACAAGCTTGAAATGGAGCAGACAAGGCAGAATAACGAGGCAATTTTGCGCTACAAGGAGCAAGAGATTGAGCGTCTGCGCGACATGAAGGCGCGTCTCTCCACCAAGATGGTGGGCGAGACGCTCGAGCAGCACTGCGAGATTGAGTTCAATCGTTTGCGTATGACGGCGTTTCCCAATGCCTACTTTGAGAAGGACAACGACGCAAGTGGTGGCACAAAGGGTGACTTCATTTTCCGTGAGTGCGACGAGGACGGTAACGAGATCATCTCCATTATGTTTGAGATGAAAAACGAGAACGACAACACGGCGGTTAAGCATAAGAATGAGGACTTCTTTAAGAAGCTCGACCACGACCGCGAGCAGAAGAAGTGTGAGTACGCCGTGCTAGTTACCCTGCTTGAGCCAGAAAGTGAGCTCTACAACGCGGGTATTGTGGACGTGAGCTATCGCTACGAGAAGATGTACGTGATTCGTCCGCAGTTCTTTATTCCGATGATTACGCTCTTGCGCAACGCGGCCATGAACTCGCTTACCTATAAGCAGGAGCTTGCTGTAGTACGTCAGCAAAACATTGACGTCACGAACTTTGAGACCAAGATGGAAGAGTTCAAGGCGGGCTTTGGGCGCAACTATGACCTTGCAAGCCGCAAGTTCCAAACGGCGATTGAAGAGATTGATAAGACCATCACGCACCTGCAAAAAACAAAGGAAGCACTGCTCTCTTCTGAGAACAATCTGCGCTTGGCAAACGACAAGGCTGAGGGTCTTACCATCAAACGCTTAACGCGTGGGAACCCTACGATGAAGGTTGCTTTTGAGGAAGCGCGTCGTGTGTCTGGAGAAGACGCGGAGGCGTAGCAGCCTGAGACGTAGGTGCTGAGCGACTGTGCGTTGCGTTTTGCGCGAGTGAAGCTGCGAGCAGGGTTGAGCCGCTGTTGTGTCTGCTGTTGTGAGTTCGCGCGGGAGACCTGCTAAAAAGCTTTTACTGATAAAAGAGCGCGGTCAGGGCATGTGAGCCTTGGTTGCGCTCTTGCGTAATACGGGATGTGTGCGAGAGTTACGCTGGATTACTGCTCCAGCAGGTCCTCGATAAAGCCTACGCGGTAGTTCCTAAAGACGGCCTCGCCTTCTTCTTGTGTGGCATCGAGGTCGAGGTCTGCCATGATGCCAAAGTCGTGGTCGCTGTTTTCGTCGGCAAAAATCTGGTGCACATGCCAAACGTGGGCGGTGTGCTCGTCGCTTTCGTCAATTGAGAACATGGCTGCAGAGCGTGCGTCGCCATCGGTGTAGATCTCGCGGTGTACCTCGTGGTAGGCGTTGAGTACACGCTGCCAGCGAACCTCGGTCATGCCAAAGTCTGCGTCCAGGTCGCCTAGCTGGTCGGTGTGATCGCGAGCAGCAAGCGTTACGCGGCGGAAGAGTGCGTTGCGCACCAGCAAGGTAACGCCGCGGCGGTCGATAACCACCTGGTCGGCTGCGGTGGGCGGGCGCAGATCAAGCGCTGCTGGGTCGCCGGCTGCCTCCCAGGCGTCAACCAAGCTGGAGTCCACAGAGCGCACCATAAAGCCCAGCCACGAGATGATGTCGTCCAAGCGCTCGTTACGTTTAGAGGTGGGTACCGTGCGGTCGAGCGAGCGGTAGGCTTCGGCCAGGTAGCGCAGGAGAATGCCTTCAGAGCGGGCAATCTTGAGCTTTTGCACGTAGCCCTTAAAGTCACTTGCGCTTTCGAGCATGTCACGCAGTACGCTTTTAGGTGAAAGCTCGTAGTCGTTTGCCCAAGGCACCTCTTCGCAGTACTGCGCAAAGGCCGTGGCAAGCAGGTCTTCGAGTGGTTTGGGGTAGGTGACTTCTTGCAGACGTTCAAGGCGCTCTTCGTAGTCAACACCTTCTGCCTTCATGGATGCCATAGCACGGTCGCGCTCTGCACGCTCTTGGGCGCGTAGCACCTGCTTGGGATCTTCGAGCGTTGCCTCCACCATGCTAATGAGGTCTAGCGTGTAGGTCTCGCTTTCGGGGTCTAGCAGCTCAAGCGCGGCCAACAAGAAGGGGGAGAGCGGCTGGTCGAGAGCAAAGTCCTCAGGCAGATCGATGGTGAGCGCGTAGTCAAACTCGGGCTCGGCGCTCTCGGGAGCATCGTCTGCGGGCGGAACCTCGGTGCGCACCACAACACCAGAGTCAATGAGCGTGGCAAAAATCTGGTCCGCGCGCTCGTTGAGCGCGAGCTTCTCTTCGTCGGTCTGCAAACTGTCTGCAATGAGCTCGCTGACATGAGCGCGCGCGTCTCCGCCCTGCTCAACCATGGAGAGCACCATGGAGTGCGTGATGCGCAAACGAGGGCGCAACGTCTCGGGCTGCGTTTCTATCAGGCGCTCAAAGGTCTGCTTGTTCCAGGTAACAAA
>CAVJWJ010000014.1:18299-25114 GCA_963653375.1 Roseburia sp. CAG:303 | reverse complement strand
CTCATCAGCATGAACTGCGCGTGCGGCAGCGTGAGTAGTGGTACCTGCCATGCCCAACCGCGATCGGGGTCAGCAAAGTAGTGGAACTCGTCCATAGCCACGCAGCCTACATCAGACTCGGCACCTTCGCGCAGAGCTTGGTTGGCCAGAATTTCTGCCGTGCAACAGATGACGGGCGCCTGCGTGTTGATATGCGTGTCACCCGTAATCATGCCTACGTTGTCTCGGCCAAGCACCTCTACCAGGTCAAAGAACTTCTCAGAGACAAGCGCTTTGATGGGAGCGGTGTAGTAGCTGCGCTTGCCCTGTGCCATGCCCATAAAGAGCATGCCCAGTGCCACGAGTGATTTACCCGAGCCAGTAGGCGTGCCCAGAATCACATGATTGCCTGCGGCAAGGTCCATAAGGGCCTCTTCCTGGTGCTCCCATAGCTCGATGCCGCGCTCACCGGTCCACTCTAAAAAGCGCTCAAAGGCAGCGTCTGGTGTGAGCCAGGGTTCTGGTTCCGAGCCATCTTCGGGCTCCCACCAGCAGGGGGAGAGCTTACCTAGTGAGCCAAACTCGCCTGTGGTGTCGGTGCCGCCAGCAAACGAGCTTGCGCTTGTAGTGGCTGCGGGCTGAGATGCGGTGGATGTTTCGGTTGCGTTCATGCAGTGCTTTCTCTCGTGTGTACCGCAGTTTATTATGCGCAATCGTGACTAGTTTTGTGGTCTGAAAGGGTGCGGGTTTGGGGCACAAAGGTCTTCCTTGGATATAGATGTGTCTTTCTGACACTACTTCAGCCGAATAAAGTACTGACGAAAAACAATAGAAAGGTGGACAAAATGTACTGCTTTCCATTAAAATCGCTCAGTATGAAGTTCAAAGAGTACATAGATCGAACTCATGTGTTCACGACCTCACAGCTTATTGAAAGTTGCGAGATATCTGAATCATCGATGAAGACAACGCTTAGACGTGCCATCACTGTTGGTCAGATTGAGAGAGTGAGGCGCGGGGTCTATGTTTCTAAATCTGGGCGATTTGCTGCAGTAGAAGTCGATTCGTTCGAACTGGTTTCTGCGATTGATTCCCAGGCTGTTGTTTCGTTCCATTCGGCGCTTGAGATCCACGGCGTTGCTCATAACGTGGGAAGTACTTGTCAGTTCAGGTCGGCATCTATAAAAAGCGCATTTGAGTATTCTGATATCTTATATGTCCCATTTCCTCCTGTAAACGACCTTCCAACCCAATCAGTGCGCGGCAGGGATGGCCTACGAACAGTCGTAACAACACACGAGCAGACTATCGTCGATTGCCTCAACCACCCAGACCGATGTGGCGGCATTGAAGAGGCTTTGATGTCGATCTCGTTATTTCCTTACATAGATGTAGAGGTACTTAAAGAGCTTGTTTTCGTCCAATCCGCTTCGCTTGCTGCGAGGACAGGTTGGCTGCTTGAACAGAAGGCAGATGAATGGCGTATCTCTCGTGATGTGCTTGGCGAGTTTGAGGAGATGGCTAAGGGCGGTCCCTTCAGGCTCGATAAAGATTCAACCGAGTCGAGAGGTTGGTCGCGGCGATGGAAACTGTGCCTTCCCGAAGAAGAGGAGGAACTTGAGAAATGGCTGCTATAGACACAAGTGGATTCCAGCCAAGGACGCTCGATAAAGTTGAGCGACTTCTTGATTTGCTCGATGTAATTCAGCGACATCCTGATTTAAAGGGCAAGCTTGCTATGCACGGTGGCACTGCGATAAACCTTTTCATGTTGAATGTACCGCGCCTTTCGGTTGACATTGACATCTCCTACATCGGGGCGCTGTTAAGAGAAGAGATGCTAAGAGAGCGCCCCTTAATTGAGCGCGCTATCGAGGAGGTGGGCAGAGGACAAGGCTATAGCGTGTCTGCTGGCGAGGGAGGTCATGCGGGTAGGACCTTCGTACTCCGCTATTGTGGTGACTGGGGAATCGATCACGTTAAGATTGACTGCATATACATGAACAGGTCTCCGCTGTTTCCTGTTCATGCTAGAAATTGTCCTCTTCGTCCTGATGTCGGTGTCTGCATGTTCGAGGACGCCGAGCTTGCGGGTGGCAAAGTTAAAGCGTTTTTTGACAGGGTGAAGATAAGAGATCTCTACGACATATCGAACCTTAAGGCACATTTTGATGTCACTGGTGATCCTGACGAGATTGTTCATAAGACACTTCTCTACTACGCATCCATATCAGCATGCTTTCCGAACGAGTTTGAAGGACGGAGTAAGCGGTTTGAAGGTCGACAGAAGGATCTTGAGGATCAATTACTGCCTATGTTGCATTCGAGAGACGAGAATCCAACGTTGGAAGGTTTGATGTCCAACGCGGAGGAGTTTACATTGGAATATATCCTGCCGAGAGATGATGATGAGAGGCTTTATTTGGAATTATTTGCTCGAGGAGAATACCGCCCCGAGCTCCTCTTTGGTGAATGTGATGCTGTCCGAGCTGCCATTGCGAGTCCAGAGGCGAAATGGAAGCTTGCCAATCTGAAGAAGATGAATCAATAGAGGTTTGACCTCAGAAGTAATCCGTACTTCGCTTTAGCTGAGCGTCAGTGCTGGGTAGTGCTGACTTTTGTTTCTGGGCAACACTTTTGGCTTACCGTTATCTATCTTGTGGACGGAGTGTCTTGCCCTTGGCAAGGCGGTTGCGGAAGTTCTCAACAGCTTCTTCCATACCGAGGGGTACGTAGTCGAGCGACTCCAGATCTTGTGGCAGGTAGCAGGCAAGACTTTGCTCACACGTACGGCCCCGCTCAATTTGTTCTGTGCTAGGAGCTTCTGCCGGCGTAGCGCAGATGCCATAGACGTAGGCGCCCATGGCACGGGTGCGCTCTTCGTACTCAGTGAGCGGATGTTCTGGGTGGTCCTGGCGCACGTCATCAGAGATCCAAAGCGCGCGGAATCCTGCGGCAGCAAACTGCGTAAGCGCGTAGTCACGCAGAGGCTTACTGTCGGTTCGAAGGGTGAGGGTACCGTCTGCTGCAAGGAGTGGGCGATAAGATAGCAGGCGGTCTACGTGTACGAGACGCTGCTTGGCATGGCGCGCTTTAGGACAGGGTGTAGGGAAGTTAAGCGTGATGGCCGAGAGCTCACCGGGTGCAAACATGCCTGCAAGCGAGTCTGCTCTGCGCGGTGTAACAAGGGCGTTTTTCAGACCCTCTTCGCAGATGCGCTGTGCGGCATAGGCAATGCAGATAGGTTCTTGGTCACATCCAATAAAGAGCGTTTCGAGCTCTGCTTGGGCGCGCGCAACAAGGTAGCTGCCCTTGCCGCAGCCAAGGTCCAGATGCACGCGGGTAAAGGGCACGCCGCCCGCTGGCGCACAGGCTTCTACCCAGTGGCTGCGTAGAACCTCGGGGTGCGTTTCTATGGCATTGGCATAGCGCTCCAGGCGCTCCTCCAAAACAAAGTTCTTTGGCGTGCGGATGTGCAAGCTTCCCATTTAGTTCCTTTTAAGAATCACGTAGCGGTTAAGGTTGCCGCCGCGTCCGTCGGCGGAATAACGCTCTAACTCTGTAGCGTTGTTGCTCACAGTTGCAAGTAGGCGGTCAATCTCGGTATCAGATGTGTGATGGCAGTAGCGAAGTACGCTGGTGTCTGACTGCCAGTCCAAGAAATAGTCGCCCTCTTCAAGTTGCGTCGGGTTAAGTTGGCAGCAAAGTTCACCCTCGCGCACGGCTTGTGTAAGCGTGCGAGCCTTGGCCGCGATGCTTGCGTTGTTCATAAACTGCCAGAAGCTGATAACGACTACACCTCCGGCACGCGTGGCTTGAATAAGGGTTTCAAGCACGCGGGCGCGCAGCTCAAAGCCAGGCACATGGTGCATAAAGCCAAAGCAGACGGTGAGGTCGTGCGTTGGGTGTCCGAGTGCGTTTGTGGGGAGCGTATGGTAGGCAAGAAGTTCAGCCAGGATATCGGTAGAGCGATAGGTCAGGTTGTCTATAGTTGCCGCGGCTTCACCCATGGCAAGCTCATCGCAGTAATCAAGTGCATCAAAGAAAAACTTAACCTCAGGAGCTGTCTCTGTAAGTGCACGTTCAAAGCGTAGATTTCCGCAGGCAAGATCTAGTACAGAGCAGGTAGGGCGTGCCGCGATTGCTTTATGTCCGGAATTGGTTGCGTGCGATTCGTTCGTGACAGCGCGCCCGGGCTCAAGAGCAAGTGTCTCATAGGCTATTTCCCAGGCTCGCTTCCAGCCTTCCCAAGGGGCTTGGCGTGTCTGTGAGAACGACGCGGCATGCACGCAGTAGAACTCGTTATCGAGTGCAATCAGTTGTGCGGCTGTTGTATCGTTCACGGTTCTCCTTGGTTGAGGCTTGCGGTCAAACATTCATATGGTAACGAAGACAGACGGTGCCTCCCGCGGCTTTTGGCGAGTTTGTACCCATGTGCATTGCGCGCGCCGCACTGCTGTGGTGGGCTACACTGGTGCCATGGAACAGATTATTTTGCAGATACTTGATCTTTTGCGTGCTGGTAAGCCTGTGGATGACCGCACGTTGGTGAGGCTTGTGCATGCCGAGGCGCGCCGCGAAGGGGTTGATAAACGCTCGCTGGCAAAGCGTCGCTTGCTGCCGTTCTACCAGCGCATTAAGCGCGAGAATCCTGATCTTTGGGAGTCGTGGAATGTAACACCCGAGCTTGAGCGCGACTTGCTGCAGACGCTGCGCATGAAGCCGCGGCGAACGGCTTCGGGCGTGGCAACCATTACGGTCATTACAAAGCCGTGGCCTTGTTCGGGAGACTGCCTGTTTTGCCCCAACGATCTGCGCATGCCTAAGAGCTACTTGCATGCAGAGCCTGCCTGTGCGCGCGCGGAGCAAAACTGCTTTGACCCATATTTGCAGGTCAGCGCCCGTTTGACCGCGCTTTCGCAGATGGGACATGCGACCGACAAGATTGAGCTTATCGTGCTGGGCGGCACCTGGAGCGACTATCCAGAAGGCTATCAGGTGTGGTTTATCAGCGAGCTTTTTCGTGCGCTCAACGACGATGCACGTGCCGGCGTGATGGCAAACCCCATGCTGGCCAACGGTGTTTCAACGCGGGGAGAGGCAGTACAGTTTCTCGATAAAGATAGTGATGCTGCGTGGCCTCCTGCCGTGCGCGAGCGCCGCCGCATGTATCGCGAGCTGCACATTGCTGCTACTTCTGAGGAGCATGCTCAGCGCGTGGCGTCCTATCAGGAGCTCATTGATGCGGCGGACGGGGCTACGCGAGGCGCGTACAATCGGTGTGTGCGTGCGCTCTACCAAAACTCTCCGGCTTGGGCGGAGGCTTCGTGCTATCAGAACACAGATTATGCAGAACTTGAACGACAACAGCATCTAAATGAGACGGCTGAGCACCGGGTGGTTGGTCTGGTGATTGAAACACGCCCCGATGCTATTACGCTCGAGGCGCTCACGACCATTAGGCGCCTTGGTGCAACAAAGATTCAGATGGGAATTCAGAGCCTAGACCAGCACATTCTCGATGCTAACGAGCGCCACATTACGGTTGAGCAAATTGAGCGTGCTTTTACGCTGGTGCGCCTTTTTGGCTTTAAGATTCACGCGCACATGATGCTCAATCTGTTGGGCGCAACGCCTGCGGCCGACAAGCTGGATTACGAGGCATGTGTGCACGGCCAGGCTTTTCGGCCCGATGAGATCAAGCTGTACCCCTGTGCCCTCATTGAGGGTACGCGCCTTTGTGCACATTTTCACGATGGCTCGTGGCGTCCTTACACAGAAGATGAGTTGCTTGATGTGCTCGCCACAGACATTGTGGCCACGCCTGCGTTTTGCCGCATTAGCCGCATGATTCGCGACTTTAGCTCCGACGACATTATGGTGGGTAACAAGAAGCCCAATCTGCGTCAGCTGGTTGAGAATCGTCTGCATGAACGGGGTGGCGGTGCTTCTGTTCGGGAGATTCGCTATCGAGAGATTGGTACAGCTGGTGCGGATTTGTCGCAGCTTTCGCTTGAGGAGATTCCCTATAAGACCTCGGCTACGCACGAGTATTTCTTGCAATGGGTAACGCCCGAGGGCAAGATTGCAGGCTTTTTGCGACTTTCTCTACCTAACCAGGATTACGTGCGTGAACATGCAGATGAGCTGCCTATTACTTGTGGTGAAGCCATGATTCGCGAGGTGCATGTATATGGCATGGTGGCTCACGTGGGTAAGGCGGGAGACGCCGCGCAGCACCATGGTCTGGGTCGTGCGTTGGTTGAGCGTGCGTGCGAGCTTGCGCGCGAGGCGGGCTATGAGCGCATCAATGTGATTAGTGCGGTGGGCACGCGTGCGTACTACCGGGGTTTGGGATTTGCAACGCATGGTCTCTACCAGCAAAAGGAGCTTTAATATGGCGCGGCTTGGTAGGACTGTTCATAAGCCTGTGGCTGCTGCGGCAACCGCACTTGTTCTGGGCGGTTTGCTGGTTGTGGGTGTGCGGTGTGTGCGGATGGCTCGTACGCGCTTGGGTGCTGCGCATGTTCGCACATTGCGCCTGGACGATGGCTCTGAGGTGCGTGTGATGGAGCGCGGTGGTGTGTATCAATCGGCTACCTACCTGGGTGAACGCTGGGCTGAGCCTGCTTTTGCATACTACCGAGCCTTTGATGCGCTGTTTAAAGTGGCGCCAACCGCCTCTCGCGTACTTATGCTTGGCGGGGGAGGTTTTGCATATCCTAAGCATGCGCTGATGGAGCATCCGCAGCTTGCCATGGATGTGGTGGAACTTGATTCCGCTGTGGTGAGCATGGCAGAGCGCTGGTTTTACCTTGATCGGCTGCGCGCGCAGG
>CAVJWJ010000014.1:0-18023 GCA_963653375.1 Roseburia sp. CAG:303 | reverse complement strand
ATGTCTGGGTTGTCGAAGCAACGGACACAGCGCTAGGTGGCGAAGATAACTACCTATTGATTGCAAGTGATACGCCAGTCTCTCCCGCAGGTGCAATTTCTTTTGACGATGACTTTTTGGGCATGCCGCTGGTAGACTAGAACGCACAAGATTTGTGCTGGTATAAGACCTGTTATCCGAGGAGGAGCATGGTGGATATGCATAATCGGGCCGCGGAGGGCGTGTCTTCTGCCTCGCTGATTTCGCGTCGTGCATTTGTTTCCTCGGCAATGGCTGCGCTGTCCACGTTTGGTCTTGCTGCATGCTCCGGCGCGGAGAGTGCGCTTTCTGGTAGCGCGTCTACTTCTGCCGCTCAAGGCGTCAACTTTGCAACGGTTTATGGCGAAGAAGAAACAACCAAGTCCATCACGCTCATGATGGTGGGCGACATGCTTATCCATCAAAGCGTTTGGAGTAGCGGCGAGCGCTCGGACGGCACGTATAACTTCGACCACTTTTTCACGCATATGGCCGACGAGTTTTCTGGTGCTGACATCTCGATTGTTAATCAGGAGACTATCCTGGGCGGCACTCAGCACGGGCTCGAAGACTTTCCTTGTTTTAATAGTCCCCAAGAGCTTGGTGATGCCGAGGTAGCTGCTGGCGTTGACGTAGCGCTTTCAGCCACCAATCATGCGCTTGATCAGGGATTTGAGGGCATTCAGTGGGATTTATCGTACTGGCGCGAAAAACACCCGGAGATGATTGTTCCGGGTATTGCAGATAGCCAGGAGCTTGCCGATACCATTCAGATTATCGAGCGTTCGGGCATCAAAGTAGCCCTGCTGAACTACACACAGCACACCAACAGCATTCCGCTGCCAGAAAACGCTACCTATTGTGTAAAGAAGCTTCACCTATGTGACCTTGCGGGCGACGTTCAACGTGCGCGCGAGGCAGGCGCAGACTTTGTCATTGCCTTTCCGCATTGGGGTACGGAGTACGTTTACACGCCCGATAGCGACCAGATTTCCTATGCTCACACGTTTGTGGATGCAGGGGTGGATGCCATCATCGGTACGCATCCACATGTGATTGAAAACGTTGAGGTGTGGGACGGTGCAGACGGTAAGCGTGTGCCTATATTTTGGTCGCTGGGCAACTATGTTTCGGGTCAGATTGAAAAGCCACGCATGCTGGGCGGCATGGCAAAACTGACGCTTCAAAAAACGGGTTCTACCTGCAAGATTACTGAGTATTCCATGACGCCCACCGTGACGCATCGCGCTTGGGATACGTCGATGGGTGTCTATAAGCTCTCCGATTACACGGACGACTTGGCTGCTAAAAATGCCATCCGCAATGCCTCGGGCTGCAGTGATTTTTCGGTCCAGTATTGCCGAGACCTTGCGGCACAAATCTTGGGCGACAAGTTTAACAGTGAGACCTGCGTGCTTTCTGAGTCGCTCTAGCGCGTGGCAGGATCAGTGGCTCTTCGACGAGGAGCTTTATAGTTCACGGGCACGACTCATTGGTCTTGGTGGTACTAGCAGTACTCCTCGCGCCAAGAGATAACACGTTTGCGCATGCCTTCAATATCAAGTACGCCTTCAGCAAAGCCCTTGCGCACGAGCTCCTCGGGCAGGAACTCATCGTACTTGTTAAAGTAGGGAACCTCGCCGGGATAGACAAGCTCGATGGGCGCAAAGTCGCTTTCTGCTGCTTCGGCACATACCTGATAGAAGGTCTCTTCGTCTGCACTCATGCGGAATTGCAAGAAGTAGGGACGCGAGGGGTCGAGTCCTTTGAGGCCAAGTTCTTTGGCGCACTTGATTTTGAGGAGTCGTTCCAGCGCTAGGAAAGCATAGCTGCCCAACCAAGGGAAGAGAGCCCAGGTGTCTCCGCCAAGATTGATGAGGGGGCGCTCGGTGATGCCTCCATTTTGTGCAACATGGCGCGCTTGAAGCAGCCGTGCGCGGGCATTGGTCATCAGGTACGGATAACTTTCTTGTTCTATAAGAACGCGGCGCATGCGCTCAAGTACATGCGTATTAATATCCCCCGGGCAATCACCAAAGTATGCCGGCACGCGGCCTTTGACCTGCGTGCAGTACACCAGGCGGCGCTTATGATCCACTTCTTCAACTATCCAGCAATGCCCCGCAATCGCGATGCGCTCACCTGCGGGAGGCGGGTTCACAATGGTACCCAGCTCTGAGGACTCGCATCGTACGGTGTACTCCTCGTTCTCCTGAAACACGGCATAGAACTTAAATGAGTTGGTGGTGCGTTCGCCTGTGATGCCCACAATGAGTCCGCCGCGCTCAGTCTGCTCAATCTGGTCGGTAGCCAACAGGTGGTGCAATAGGCATCGGAGGTCATCGGTGCTTACGCGATGGAAGTATGAAAGGGTAAGAACGCGTCCAGCAAGCTCTGCAGGCATGAGCTCGCCGCAAGAAGCAAGCGTGGCCATGACCTGGTGATAGAGCAGGCTGTAGGGTAGGCGGTCAAGTTGTGGTGGCTCCACCCAGCGTTCTTCTCGATAAAGCTGTACGAGCGCGATGCCCTGCAGGAGCTTCCAGGGCACGGTTTCGGGCAACATGGAGCGAGGCTCGGGTTGTTCTTCGCGCATGACAAAGTGCATCTCGGGCGGCAGGTCACGACGACCGGTGCGACCCATGCGCTGCAAAAACGAGCTCACGGTAAAGGGTGCGTCAATTTGGAATGCTCGCTCCAGACGCCCGATGTCTATACCGAGTTCCAAGGTGGCAGTCGTTACAGTGGTAAGTGCTACTTCCTCATCGCGCATGGCTTCTTCGGCTGACTCTCTATACGAGGCGGAGAGGTTGCCATGATGGATGAGAAAGCGGTCGGGCTCGTTTTGCGCTTCGCAGTACTGGCGAAGCATGGTGCAAACGCCCTCAGCCTCCTCGCGCGAGTTTACAAACACAAGGCACTTGCGCCCCCGCGTGTGCTCAAAGATGTAGCCGATACCTGGGTCTGCATCGACAGGCGCTGTGTCGGTAGGGTGGAGCAACTCCTGCTCGGTGACAGGTGGAATCTGAACATCGCTTTCTGCGGTATCTGCAGTTGCGCCTGTTTGTGTGTCATCGTCCGATTCAGCTGCACCTGTATGTCCATTCGATAGGGCAAGAGGGCTTCTTGGTGCCTCATAGGCTCGCTCAAGGGCGTCTTCTAGCTGCTGCGTTTCGCGCGTCACACGCTCAATGGAGAGCACTTCAGTGGGTATGGGAGTGTTTGAGCTACCCGCCCGCTCGGTGGCTTGCGGACCCGTGATATAGAAGTGTTCCATAGAGAGGCGCCAGGTGCGGCGCGGTTCTTCGAAGCGAGGGATGATAGTGCCGCGTCCAGTGCCGGCTGCCAGAAAGGCGCCCGTACGCTCTGGGTCTCCCATGGTGGCGGAAAGACCAATACGGCGGGGATTCACGCCTGCCATTGCAGAGAGGCGCTCAATCAAGCAGAGTGTTTGTCCGCCGCGGTCTCCGCGTAAAAGCGAATGCACTTCGTCAATAACCACAAAGCGCAGGTCGCCAAAGAGGCGAGAGACGGCTGAATGTTTATGTAATAACAGGGCCTCGAGCGACTCTGGTGTGATCTGCAAGATGCCCGAGGGTTGCTTAAGGAGCTTGCGTTTATGCGAGGCTGCAACGTCGCCGTGCCAATGCCAGACAGGGATGTCTGCCTCTTCGCAGAGGTCGTTTAAGCGATAGAACTGGTCGTTAATAAGGGCCTTAAGAGGGCCAATGTAGAGTGCGCCCACGCTTGCAGGTGGGTCTTCAGAAAACAGAGTGAGGATGGGAAAGAATGCGGCTTCTGTTTTGCCAGAAGCAGTCGAGGCGGTAAGCAAGACGTTCTCGTCGGTATTAAAAATCGCATCGGCTGCGGCAACCTGAATCGAGCGCAGGCTCTCCCACCCGTTCGCATAGATAAAGTCCTGCACAAAGGGGGCAAAGCGGTCAAATGCTGTCATGAAAAAGCCCTCCTTTGCTAGACCAGACTACCGAACATAGGTTCTAGTATAGCAAAGGAGGGCGATAACGTCCCTAAGGGAGCAAAAATGCCGTTAGTTCTCGTCGGGCTTGTACTCGTCCTTGTATTCGTCCGTCTCGGGATCTTCGGAAACCTCGGTCTCCTCAGGTTCATTCGAAGTATCGGAGGGGCAGTCGTCAACAGACTCAAGAAGCTCAGTCACGTTAAAGACCATGGAGCGGCCAGCCTCGTTGCTGCCTGCCAAGTCGTCCGAGAAGATATCAACTTCGGCGTCCTCGGTTTGCGTGGCATCAGACGCGTCGTAAGCCACACGGGTGAGCTTGGTGGCGGGACGCATGCGGGCAAACAGGGGCACGTGCTCAAAGATAATCGAGGAGCCCTCAAGGCCATACCACTGGGCAGGGGAGCCGCACAGACGGCGAATGGTGTACTTGACCGACATAACGCGGTGGTCGTTGCGGCTAATCTGCGTGTCGGGCGAGAGGGTCTTGCGCAGCATGCAGAAGCGGAAGTCGCCTACGGAGCTGGTCTTTTCGTAGATGGAGTAGGCATGCTTCTGGGCAGGCAGCTCGCCAGACTCCAGAAGGTCGCCAACCACCTGGCGCAGGTAGGAGTTAACGCGCTGATTGACCTTAAAGCCCAGATTAAGCGTTACGCGGAACAGAAAATCGGTACCAAAGCTGTTGACGGTATAGGTGTGCGTGTACGGCTCGTCGGTCACGCGAACGTTAATAAACCAGTAAGCCTTTGCGCGTTTGGGGCGCTTGTTCAGAATGGAATAGAGCACGTCGCGGTCGAGCGTGTTGGGATCTGCGCTCGATACGAGGAAGACCAGGTTGTCAGCAAGCTCGGGATAGTTTGCGTCTGAGCGCAGACGGCGCAGTTGGCCAATGTACTTGGTGACAGGCAAAAAGACGGTTTGCGTGCGCTCGATGGCGGTGCCGCGGCGCCAGACATACATAACACCAAAGAGCAGAGCTGCGAGAATAATCATCACGTAGCCGCCCTGGAAGAACATGGTGAGGCACGAGGCAAAGAAGCACAGCTCAATAGCGCCAAAGACCACGGCAAAGATTACCGCACCTGCTTTTTTCTTAAGGATGCCAGCAATGTAGCTGGTAAGCAGGGTGGTAGTCATAAGCATGGTGACCGTAATGGCCAGACCGTAAGCACTCTCCATGCGCTCGGAGGTCTGGAACAAGAGCACCACAAAGATACAGCCTACCCACATGACCTGGTTGACCAGCGGAATGTAGAGCTGACCCTTGGTGTCGGAGGGGTAGTGAATCTGCAGGTGTGGCATCAGATTCAAGCGCGTGGCCTCAGAGACCAGCGTGTAAGAACCGGTGATGAGTGCCTGTGAGGCAATGATGGCTGCTACCGCTGAGAGCACGATGGAAAACGGCCTTAGCATCTCAGGCAGCATCTGGAAAAACGGGTTGAGCGACTCGATGGCGAGTGCCTCGGGGTTCGACTGGTTAGCAAGCAGCCATGCGCCTTGGCCCAGGTAGTTCAAGATTAGACAGAGCTTTACGAAAGGCCAGCTCACATAGATGTTGATCTTGCCCACGTGACCCATGTCGGAGTAGAGCGCCTCGGCGCCGGTGGTGGCAAGAAAGACAAAGCCAAGCACCATAATGCCGGAGTGGTTAACGGGCGAAACCAAAAACATCAGGCCGCGCACGGGGTTGAGTGCGCGCAGAATACCGGGGTTGCCCAGCATATTGGCAACGCCCGCGCCGCCCAAGAACAAGAACCACAGCGTCATGATGGGTCCAAAAAGCTTGCCAATACGCGAGGTACCAGCGCGCTGCATGGCAAACAGGCCGCAGATAATCACAATGGTGATAAGAATGACCGTGCCCTGGCCGTCTCCCAAAAGGGCATGGCCCATTTCGATGGTGCGCAGGCCCTCAATAGCGGTGGTAACGGTAACGGCGGGCGTTAGGATGCCGTCTGCCAGCAGGGCAGCGCCGCCAATCATGGCGGGCAGAATCAGCCACGGAGCACACTTGCGTACCAAGCTAAACAGGGCAAAGATGCCACCTTCGTTGTGGTTATCGGCCTTCATGGCAATAAGCACGTACTTAACCGTAGTCACAAGCGTCATGGTCCAGATAACAAGAGAGAGCGCGCCCAGAATCATTTCTTCGGAGATGCTCGCCAGACCGCCGTTGTTGCTAACAATTGACTTGAGCGTGTACATGGGGCTCGTTCCGATGTCGCCATAAACAACACCGAGCGTAACAAGCACCATACCCATAGAAAAGGGGATTGCCTTAGAGGTCGTGCTCGCAGAGAGCGAACCTGTCTTATCTGCCGTGCTCACGGTGGGAGCAGCGGCGCTGTTTCGTGCCAAGGATGGCCTCCTCCAGATAAAGGGCGCGTGGAGCTGAATATAGCTGCTCGTGCGGACACGCACGAGGCACTGCGTCCTGCCGTTGAAATTTCGACGGCTGACATTGTGCCACAATCGGGGAAGAACTTAATACAAACATAATTAGCGCGAGCGGTTAGAGAAAAGCAGGCGAGCCAGTGGCTCGAGTCCGGGGTTTGCGACGACGATGTTTTCGCAGGTAGAGCGCCCAGTAACACGCGCCGTTTCTTCCATGCTTGCGCCCATACGTACGGCGGCGACCAGGCGGTCGATGGTCTGCGAGAGGGGCCGCCGGTATGCACCGAGGCGTGGGGAGCAAAAGAGTTTGGGGTAGAGGGAGGCCTCGCCCAGAAGAATTCCTCCGCACCAGGAACAGCCTTGCTTGTGACATATCGCCTCGAGTGCGTTGAGCTTTTGAGGTGCTTCGGTCGTGGCGCGACTATCTGCATAAGCGATGACGTAGACAAGTGGCTTGCGTGTGGGGGTGTCTGAGCGGTTGGTGCACGTATCTGAGCAGCCAAGTGCATTGAGCGTGTGGCTCAGACAATCCTGCATAGTCCTAGCCGAGACCTCTGTACAAAGGGGAATTGCCACAACAAGGCAGGTGGGGGCATCAGGGGAGAAGCCATCCAAAGGCAGTGTACGGTCCAAGCCGTCTTCAGTATCATTTATAACTACTCGCTGTAGCTGCGGCTCGCAGGAGCTGGCTACGCGAGCATACGCCAGGAGTGCATCGGCAAAGTCTTCGAACAGCAGGGTTGCTGTGCGAGAGGAGCTGTTTGCAGCGTTAACAAGCACAACGTGCCGACCATCTGCTTGTTCGCCTTGCTGTGCTTCCATATGCGTTTTGCCTCCCCTTTGTATAAATAGCAGTGGTTTACAAGCCATTATACGTGGCGTTTCCGCAGGAAAATGCCCACTGCACAAAGTCTGGCGGGTGAACTATCCTGTAACGGCTCAAACTTACATCGGATTGGAGCGCCATGCCGCGTTCTTTAAATACATCGCTGGTGAGGCTTAAGCCCTCGGGTATTCGCCGTATCAACGCCCTTGCTGCCCAACACCCGGGCTGCATTGCGCTGGCTCTGGGTGAGCCGGAGTTCGATACGCCTGCCGCCATTCGCGACGAGGTAGCACGTGCCCTCATGCGTGGTGAGACGCATTACCCACCCAACAATGGCACGCTTGCCCTGCGCACGGACATTAGTGCATATATGGGAGAGCAAGGTCTTGCCTATGCACCCAACGACGTCATTGTTACCGATGGTGCTACCGAGGCGTTGCACGCAACCTTAATGACGATGCTTGAGCCTAACGACGAGGTTATTATCCCTACGCCTGCGTTTGGTCTCTACGAGTCCATCGTGCGCGTGAATCACGCCTTCCCCGTCTTTATGGATACCTCGCGCAACGGTTTTCAGATTAGCGAGGAAGCGCTGCGCGAATCAGTGACGCCTGCCACCAAGGCCGTGGTTATCTGCTCGCCCAACAATCCTACGGGCTGCATTCTCAATGAGGCTTCGCTTGATGCTGTGGCAGCTGTTGCAGCCGAGACGGGCATCTACGTGATTTGCGACGACGTGTATAACCGCCTGGTCTATACCGATGACTACGTACGTTTTGCCCAGCGCCATCCTGAGTTGCGTGAGCAAACGGTGATTGTAGACAGCTTCTCCAAGCCATGGGCCATGACGGGCTGGCGTATTGGTTGGCTTGCGGCCGATGCCTCACTGGCTGTGCAGATTGCTAAGGCACACCAATATATGGTGTCTTCTTCTGCTGCCTTTGAGATGCCCGCTGCTGCTCGTGCTTTGGCTGTGGATCCGGCTCCCATGCTTACGGTTTATCGCGAGCGCCGCGCGCGTGTGCTTGCGGCTTTGCATCGCATGGGGCTTTCGGTGGTAGATCCTGCTGGCGCGTTTTACGTATTCCCTTCTATTGCGGGTACGGGCCTTACCTCTGAGGAGTTTTGTCAGCGCGCCATTGAAGAGGCTGGTGTGGGCTTGGTGCCTGGTACGTGCTTTGGTACCGAGGGGTTTGTGCGCTTGTCTTACTGCGTTTCTGACGAGGATCTGGATGAGGGTCTCGCACGTCTCGACCGCTTTGTTGCTGGCTTGTAGGTAGTTTGTGCGCAACTCGTGGACGAGTTGACGCGTATGGCACGCATCGCCATACTATCCAAGGTTCACGCACGAATCCGCTGCCAGAGACAGCCGGTGCCAAGAAGAAGTGTTCTTGGCTTAATGGGGAAACCCGCCAGCCGAGGTGGTCGAGCAGATATGTCTTCTCGCCCCCGTCGCTCTATGCAGCGCGGGGGCTTTTTCTTTTTGGACATGCCCCCGTCACGTCTTATCTGGCGGGTCCGTGCCCGGAAGAAAAACAAGGAGGTGTATTTCATGCCACAGCAGTACAAAATCGACAAGGTTGCAGAGATCGAGTCTCAGATTCAGGCCAACGCTGGTGTATTCGTTGTTTCTTACAACGGACTGACCGTTAAGCAGGCTCAGGAGCTCCGCCACACGCTTCGCGAGTGCGGCGCCGAGATGAAGGTCTACAAGAACAACCTGGCCAAGATTGCTCTTAAGAACCAGGAGCAGCCTGAGATTGACGAGCTTCTCGCCGGTCCTAACGCTTATGTGTTCTACGAGACTGAGCCTGTGGAGGCCGCTAAGGCACTTAAGGAGTTCGCTGAGAAGTCCAAGGGTGTTCTCGAGATCAAGGGCGGTATCTCCGAGGGCAAGGCCGTTTCCGCTGACGACGTCAAGGCTATCGCCGAGCTTCCTACCAAGGATCAGCTCCTCGGCCAGATCGCCGGTCTCATCAACGGTTTCGCTCGCGACATCGCTGTCTGCGTCAACGGCGTTTCCTCTGGTCTCGCTCGTTCGATCCAGCAGGTTTCCGAGCAGAAGGCAGCCTAGTAGCAGCCTTCACCTGCGGCGCCGCGTGCGCCGCACCCCTGATGCGCCCCCGCGCATCGCGATACTTACAGATCTCTGCACATACCGTGCGGAAACCGAAAGGACTTAGAAATGGCTAAGCTTACCACCGATGAGATCATCGATGCTCTTAAGGAAATGACCCTTCTCGAGGCTTCCGAGCTCGTTAAGGCTATCGAGGACACCTTCGGCGTCTCCGCTGCTGCTCCTGCTGCCGTTGTGGCTGCTCCTGCTGCTGGCGCTGCTGCCGAGGAGGAGAAGACCGAGTTTGACGTCGTGCTCGAGGGCTTCGGCGACAACAAGATCGCTGTCATCAAGGTTGTCCGCGAGCTCACCAGCCTTGGCCTGAAGGAGGCCAAGGAGGTCGTCGAGTCCGCTCCTAAGGCTGTTCTCGAGGGTGCCAAGAAGGAGGACGCCGAGGCTGCCAAGGAGAAGCTCGAGGCTGCTGGCGCTGCTGTCTCCCTCAAGTAAGTTCCTGCGGGCTTAATGCCTGCAAGTCTTGCAACCGAGGTTGCACTTGCGCGGGGTTCGGGAAACCGGACCCCGCTTTTTTGCGCATATTCCCTGCGTTTTTCGTTATCTTTCGTTATCGCATGCGTCCTTGCGCTAGCCTTATGCGGATATTCCGCGTGACCGTGAGGTGCGCGACGAGAAGTTGCCCAGCGTGTGGGCACCGAAAGGATTACATAAGCCATGAAGGCAATTATTCCCGCAGCCGGTCTCGGCACCCGTTTTCTGCCTGGCACCAAGTGCACTCCCAAAGAGATGCTCCCGGTACTCGACAAGCCCGTTATTCAGTACGTGGTAGAGGAGGCGCTTGACCCCGAAGAGGTTGACGACGCCATTATCGTGACGAGCCCCGGCAAGCCCGAGCTTCTCTCGTACTTCCAGCCCGATCGTTCTCTTGAGAACCTGTTGCGCGAGCGCGGCAAGAACGCTTATGCCGACGCCGTGGCAGAGGCTGGCGGCATGCCGGTCGACTTCCGCTATCAGTACGAGCCGCGCGGCCTAGGCCACGCCATTCGCTCTGCAGCAGATGCTACTTCTGGCGAGAGCTTTCTGGTGCTTCTGGGCGACTACATTGTGCCTGCTCACGACATCTGCAATAAGATGCTTGAGGTTTCTGCTGCCCATGCTGGTGCAAGCGTTATTGCTGTTGCTGCTTGCGCTCCCGAAGAGGTTTCGCGCTATGGCGTTATTGCTGGCGAGTGCGTTGGCGCTCTTGAGGGTACTGAGCCCGAGGACGAGACTGCTCCTGGTTCGGTGTGGCGTGTTTCTGGCCTGGTAGAGAAGCCTGCTGCTGACGAGGCTCCCTCGAACCTCTACATCGTGGGCCGCTACCTGCTGTCTCCGCTGGTTATGGACCTTCTGGGCGATCAGGAGCCGGGCAAGGGTGGCGAGATTCAGCTCACTGACGCCATGGCGCGCAGCCTTGAGCGCGAGGCCATGTACGCTGTGGTTATCGATCCGCTCTCTGGCTATGACACGGGTACTCCCTCTGGTTGGATGGCTACCAACGCTTTGATGGCTGCTGAGGACCCACGCTTTGCGAGTGCCTTCTGGGAGGCCATTGACGAGCGCGGTGGCTTAAAGCGCTAGGGCCGCTGCAATAAATTAGCTTTCAAGCTTTAAAAACGGGACTGCATTTGCGGTCCCGTTTTTGCGTATTCGTACACCTTCTACGCGCTGCATAGTTCTGCGCGTATGGTTACAGCGGTGTTTCCGGCTGCCTCTGAGGGGTGCAGCTCAGGTCTGTGCGGTATAGGCTGAACCCGTGCACGTAACTTTCTCGCATTAAGTTGCAAGGGGGAGAGGAATGGGTCCTCTCCGGTTGCGTGGCACGGAAGGGGTCTTACAACAAACCGGAAGGAACAACCATGACTGACCTTTCTCGCCGTTCGTTTATCAAATTGGCTGGCCTCTCGACGTTTACCGTCGCGGGCGCCACGTTCCTCACCGGCTGCGGCCCTGCTGCTCAGAGCTCTGGCTCTGCTTCTGATTCCAAATCCGGGAGTAAAGAATCCGCCAAGGGCGTGCTTGGCGATGGTAAGACCCTGCGCGTTGGTATGGAGGCAGCGTACGCACCGTACAACTGGCAGGTTGAGTCTGAGTCTGACACCACGATTCCTATCGAGAATGTCTCGGGCGCATACGCTGATGGCTACGACGTGCAGGTGGCTAAGGTTATCGCCGAGGGTCTGGGCATGGAGCCTGTTGCCGTAAAGATGGAGTTTGGCAGCTTGGTGGACGCCCTTAACAACGGCACTATCGACATCATCTGCGCTGGTATGTCGGTTACGCCCGAGCGCGCAGAGACGGTTGACTTCACCGATTCCTACATCGACGACGAGGTTGTTATTGTCACTAAGAAGGACTCCTCCTACGCCTCTGCCACCAAGCTTTCCGACTTCTCGGGCGCCTCGGTGCTGGGTCAGAAGGACACCTTCTACGATGATCTGATTGACGAGATTCCTGACGTGAATCACCTGACGCCGGTTGTTACCGTGCCGCTTGTTGTGGACGCCATTGAGAACGGCACCTGCGATGCTATTACCTTCTCGTCCATGTCGCTGCCCAACCTTTTGGAGAATTATCCTGACCTGGTAAAGGTTGAGCTTGCCGATGGTGAGGGCTTCTCCGATCCGGCTAACCCCGACAATGCTGCTATTGCTAAGGGGCAAGATGAGATTTTGGAGAAGCTGAATGAGATTATCGATGGCCTTTCCGAGAAAGAGCGTCTTGCTCTATGGCAGGACTGCATGGACCGTCAGCCCGCGTAAGTAGAGCGCGTAAGAGTCTCAAGACTGAGTGTTTGTTATCGGGGCGTAGGCAACTGCGCCCCGCTTTTCAGGAAGTTGGGGTTGTATGGCTTCTGCATTCAAGCGCATGGCAGCTTTTGTTAAAGCAGATCACCGCTATGTATTGCTGGGCACCTCGTGCGTGGCTGGGGTAGGCATGTGGCTCTCGGCTCAGCCGCGCAGCGACATGAGCTTTTTGGCTTCTGTCTTTACGGTGGAGCTTGCGCTCTATTACGTGCTTATGGCGTGGCTGGTCATTGCGGCAGCAGGCTTGGTGTGCAAGCTTTTCCGCTGGCACGACTATGCACAGATGGCTCCCTTTACTAAAGATCCCCAGCGAACCATCCTTCGGTATCTTTCATACGTAATTTGCGCCATTACGGCCATTCTGTTTGTTGACCGTGCTGTTATGGGGTTCGCGTCTGCTTGGGCTTC
This sequence comes from Roseburia sp. CAG:303, assembly GCA_963653375.1. Lineage (GTDB taxonomy): Bacteria > Actinomycetota > Coriobacteriia > Coriobacteriales > Coriobacteriaceae > Collinsella. The sequence continues at coordinate 5,487 of CAVJWJ010000014.1, read as the reverse complement.
TGCGGCTCGTGCTACGTCTATTCCCGATAGCATGCTCGAACAGGTGCTCTACATGTTCCAGCAGGGCAAGCAGACCTATATCACGGGTGTTGTGACCACCATTGAGCTTGCGGTGTTTGGCACGCTTGTGGCCTTCTTTTTGGCGTTGCTGCTAGTTGCCGTGCGCCTCATGCGTATTGATCGCTCTGATAACGACTTTATTCGTTTACTTAAAAAGGTAGGCGTGGGTGCCGCCAAGGTGTATTCCACGGTGGTACGCGGCACGCCGATGCTCGTACAGGGCGTCATCATCTACTACTTGGGCTTTGCGGTAGTGCGGAGCTTTGGTCTAAGTGTTGGCGAGGCCAACGCCATTTGGTCGCGCTTTGTGGCGGGTCTCGTGGTCGTTTCGCTTAACTCCACGGCCTACATGATGGAAGTACTGCGCGGCGGCGTTGAGTCGGTGGACATGGGTCAGATGGAAGCTGCGCGCTCGCTGGGCCTTTCGCAGTGGCAGGCTATGCGCAAGGTTGTGTTCCCTCAGGGCATTAAATACGCCATCCCGGGTCTTTCCAACGAGCTGGTTATCAACATCAAAGACTCCTCGGTGCTCTCGGTTATTGGCGTATTTGACCTGGCCTTTGCTGCATCTACGGTTGCTGGTATTTACTACAAGCAGCTCAATGCCTATCTGGTGGCGGCAGCGTTCTACCTTGTTATGACCGCGGTCGCCTCGTGGTTGCTGGGGCGCTTTGCTAAGCATATGAACGTGAAGAGTGAGCCGGTGGGTAGCACGTCCGATGCCACCATTACAACCCCGAAGGCCGAGGTGTAGACCATGGAAAACACTGTGGAGACAAGCTCTGTGGCAGAGCAGACAAAGCCGCTCATTCGCGTTGAGGGTATTGAGAAGTCATTTGGTGCAAATAAGGTTTTGCGTGGCGTTGACTTTGAGGTCATGCCGGGCGAGGTGGTTACCATCATTGGTGCCTCAGGCTCTGGTAAGTCCACCCTTCTGCGCTGCATTAATCTGCTTGAGACACCCGATGCGGGACACGTGTGGTTCCATGGAGAAGACCTTGCGGCTGAGCACGTAAACGTAAATCGTCTGCGTGAGAGCATCGGCATGGTCTTTCAGGGCTTCAACCTGTTTAACAATATGAACGTGCTGGATAACTGCACACTCGCGCCGGTGACACTTAAGAAGTGTTCGCGTGCCGAGGCCGAAAAGCGAGCCCTTAAGCACTTGAGCGAAGTGGGTCTCGCGGACTTTGCACGTGCCTCGGTAACCAGGCTCTCAGGTGGTCAAAAGCAGCGCGTAGCCATTGCGCGCGCCCTGTGTATGGAGCCTGAGATTATGCTCTTTGACGAGCCGACGAGCGCGCTTGATCCCGAGATTGTAGGCGAGGTCTTAAACGTCATGCGTGACCTTGCTGCAAATGGTATGACCATGGTGGTGGTAACTCACGAGATGGCCTTTGCCAAGAATGTCTCGGACAAGGTAATCTTCATGGACAAGGGCGTAATCGCTGAGGCCGGGCGCCCCGACGAGATTTTCCGCGCTCCCAAACTGCCTCGTACGCGCGAGTTTCTTTCTCGTTATCTGGAAGACTAGGGGAGTACCCGCGCAGATAAAAGGGTAGATTCACCATAAACCCATGAACGTTTGTTCGGTATTAGTGCATCTACCTGTGGAAATACAAGCAAAGAATTTTGCTACTCTAAAAATTGCATAGCGTCAAGACTTTTCTTGCTCAGCGGCTTTTACCTGCTAGACTAATACGTTGCGATAACTGGCACAGTTCTGTGCCGACCAACCGCTTTCCCGCGAAGGAGGAAACACCTGGTGCAGAAGACTACAGAAGCCGTCACGGCAACCGAGCGCACCCGCGTAAACTTCGGGAAGATTCCCGAGGCTATGGAACTGCCCAACCTCATTTCCGTTCAGAAGCAGTCCTTCCAGCGTTTTATGGACGAGGGCCTGCGCGAGGCTTTCAAGGAGTCGAGCCCTATCCAGAGCTCTAACCATGTCCTTGAGGTCACGTTTGGCGAGCATCAGTTCGGCGACCCTTCCCACGATGTTGAGGAGTGCCGCGAGAAGGACATGACTTACCAGGCGCCGCTTTTGACCGACGTTCGTCTTACCAATAAGGAGACGGGCGAGATCAAGGAGCAGCTCGTATTTATGGGTGACTTCCCCATGATGACCGAGCAGGGCACCTTCATCATCAACGGTACCGAGCGTATTGTCGTCTCCCAGCTGGTCCGCTCTCCGGGTGTGTACTACAGCTCCGAGATGGACGGCGGCAAGCAGGTTTACAAGGCGCAGATTATCCCCGCCCGTGGCGCCTGGCTTGAGTTTGAGGTCGATAAGCGCGACCAGCTCGTGGTCTCCATCGACCGCAAGCGCAAACAGTCTGCCACCATGTTCCTGCGTGCTCTGGGCATCGCCGTTACCAACGACGACATTTATGAGCTGCTGGGTGACTCCGACGTTATCAAGCGCACTATTGAGCGCGACACTGCTCTGACGCGTGAGGATGCTCTTATCGAGATCTATCGTCGTCTGCGTCCGGGCGAGCCTCCTACCGTGGATGCTTCTCGCAGCCTGCTCGAGGGCCTGCTCTTCAACCCGCAGCGCTACGACCTGGCACGCGTTGGTCGCTACAAGGTAGATAAGAAGCTCGGTCTCGACACCTCTGAGGACGTTACCGTGCTTACCGACGAGGACATCGTAGCCACCCTGCGCTACCTGCTGTCTCTCGCTGCTGGCGAGCCTGGCTACAAGATTGACGACATCGACCACTTTGGCAATCGCCGCATCCGTACGGTGGGCGAGCTGGTGGCCAATCAGTTCCGTATTGGCATGAGCCGTATGGAGCGCGTTGTGCGCGAGCGCATGAGCTCTCAGGACATCGACGAGATTACCCCGCAGTCGCTCATCAACATTCGCCCGATTGTTGCCGCCATTAAGGAGTTCTTCGGTTCTTCGCAGCTTTCGCAGTTCATGGACCAGGCCAACCCTCTGACCGGCCTTACTCACAAGCGTCGTCTGTCTGCTCTGGGCCCTGGCGGTCTTGCTGGTCACAAGTCTGGCTCCAGCCGTCGTACCAACGTGCCTACAGCCGTCCGCGACGTTCATAACTCGCACTACTCTCGTATGTGCCCCATCGAGACCCCCGAAGGCCCCAACATCGGCCTGATTGGCTCGCTGGCTCTGTACGCTCGCGTAAACGAGTACGGCTTCATCGAGGCTCCGTATCGCCAGGTGCACAACGGCAAGGTTACCGACATCATCGACTGGATGACGGCCGATGAGGAAGAGAACCACATCATTGCCCCGGCTAACACGCCTATCGACCCCGTTACTAACGAGTTTGTAACTGTGGACGCCGATGGCAACACCTGCCGCCCGCACACCATCATCGCTCGTACGCGCGACTTCGACGGCTCCTTCGGTGCTCCTGCTGACGTGCCTACTGACGACGTGGACTACATGGATGTAAGCCCGCGCCAGATGATCTCTGTTGCAGCTACGCTGATTCCGTTCCTTGAGCACGATGACGCTAAGCGTACCCTCATGGGTGCAAACATGCAGCGTCAGGCTGTGCCTCTGGTGCACCCCGCTGCTCCCTACGTTGGTACGGGCATGGAGCGCCGCGCTGCTATCGACTCTGGCGAGGTTACGCTTGCTCGTAATGCCGGCGAGGTTATCTTTGCCGACGCTGCCAAGATTATCGTGAAGTCTGAGGCAGGCATGGACGAGTACCACCTGCCGAAGTACCAGCGTTCCAACCAGTCCACCTGCATCAATCACCGTCCGCTCGTACGCGTGGGTGACCAGGTTGTAGAGAACCAGCCCATCGCTGACGGTCCTTCCACCGATCACGCTGAACTCGCCTTGGGTCAGAACCTCACCGTGGCTTACATGCCGTGGGAAGGCTTTAACTACGAGGACGGTATCGTTGTTTCCGAGCGTCTGGTCTCTGAGGACCTGCTGACCTCCATCAACATCTCCCGCCACGAGATTGATGCTCGCGACACCAAGCTTGGTCCCGAGGAAATCACCCGCGAGATCCCCAACCTCTCCGAGGACATGCTTGCTAACCTCGACGAGGATGGCATCATTCGCATCGGTGCCGAGGTTGGCCCGGGCGACATCTTGGTTGGTAAGGTCACGCCTAAGGGCGAGAGCGCTCTGACCGCCGAGGAGCGCCTGCTGCGCGCCATCTTTGGTGCCAAGGCTCACGACGTTCGCGATACTTCTCTGAAGATGCCTCACGGCTCCTATGGTCGTGTTATTGACGTTGTGCGCTTTAGCCGCGAGAACGGCGACGACCTGGCTCCTGGCGTAAACGAGCAGGTGCGCGTCTACGTTGCTCAGCGTCGTAAGATTCAGCAGGGCGACAAGATCGCCGGTCGCCACGGCAACAAGGGTGTTATCTGCGAGGTTCTGCCTGTTGAGGACATGCCCTATATGGCCGACGGTACGCCGGTTGACGTTATTCTGAACCCGCTGGGCGTTCCTTCTCGTATGAACGTGGGCCAGCTGCTCGAGTGCCACCTTGGCTGGGCTGCTGCCTGCGGTTGGGACGAGGAGTCCGACGATTCCGAGAAGTACGTACCCGGCCCGTTCTTTACGGCTACCCCTGTCTTTGACGGTGCCAAGGAGGACGAGATTGCCGAGGTAATCCGCCGCGCCAACAAGAACATGGTCAACCTTGCCCGCGAGCGCTATGGCGAGCACATGCGCACTGAGTTTGTGACGCAGCTCGACGAGCGCGGCAAGACCGTGCTGTATGACGGCCGCTCTGGCGAGCAGTTCCGCGAGCCTATTACCGTGGGTACCTCCTACATGCTTAAGCTCGGCCACATGGTTGACGACAAGATTCACGCTCGTTCGACGGGCCCGTACAGCCTCGTGACCCAGCAGCCGCTGGGCGGCAAGGCACAGTTCGGCGGCCAGCGCTTCGGCGAGATGGAAGTTTGGGCGCTTTATGCGTACGGCGCTTCCAACGTGCTGCAGGAGATCCTCACCGTTAAGTCCGACGATACCGTGGGCCGCGTTAAGACCTATGAGTCCATCGTCAAGGGCGAGAACGTCCCCATGGCTGGTATCCCTGAGTCCTTCAAGGTTCTGGTCAAGGAGATTCGTTCGCTCGCGCTCGACATCGAGCCGATTCAGGACGTTGAGGACGCTCCCGCTGCTGCCGTTGAGGCTGAGCAGGCTGAGCCGCTTGCCGACCTGACCGACTTGGCCGACCTCGACACCGACGCCGCCCTCGACGCGACCGACGCTCTGCTTGACGAGCTCGCCGCTACCACGACCGATAAGGAGTAGTTGACTGTGGCAGATTTCGAAGCTACTGATTTTGATTCGGTAAAGATCTCGCTTGCCTCCGCCGACCAGATTCGCTCTTGGTCCCACGGCGAGGTCAAGAAGCCCGAGACCATCAATTACCGTACCCTCAAGCCCGAGAAGGACGGCCTGTTCTGCGAGAAGATCTT
>CAVJWJ010000013.1:0-30945 GCA_963653375.1 Roseburia sp. CAG:303 | reverse complement strand
GGCTCGTTTCTGCGAAATTGACGGTAGTGAGCGCGTTGTAGAGCTGTAGGGTTCGCACGCCACCTTGCAAGTGTCGCGCTGGTCGAAGATTGTCTGATTCCGCCACTTTGCATGCTGCAGTTCAGGTAATCCTTCCCAGCGAACACATGTTTGTTATAATGCCAGAAGCGGAATCCGCTGTGCGGGCGATGCATATCCTAAAAGGAGGTATTGCCCATGGCTATTGTTCTTTCGTTCATTGCGACTTTTGCCGCGCTCGGAACATTCCTTCTGGAATTTTTCGATCGATACGAAATTCGACGGCGTACGCGGACTATGTATGAAAGAGGTGAGGTTCCTGCCTCGAAAGAGCGCGAGAACTGAAAAGGGACCGGTGGCCGCCGGTCCCTAAGCACTAAAAACATGCATTGCCCGCACCAAAGTTAACAGACTTACGGGTTCCGCTGTTTTCGAGTTCATTGTACATCAATAACAAAAAGCCCGCTACCAAATTGGCAACGAGCGTTACAACTTCGCGCCTTGTGGGCTACGCTGGCAAACGCTTACGCGTTTCCTCAGCTCCGCACCCTGTCGGGTTCGAATCCCGGCGCAAGATAGCAAAAAGCCCAATTCCACGAAGGAACTGGGCTCGCAAATTCAAATGGTGCCCCCAGCGGGATTCGAACCCGCGATATCCACCTTGAAAGGGTGGCGTCCTTGGCCGCTAGACGATGGGGACAGCGCAGACGAGTATACCAGAAAAATCTTCGAACACTCCCTACGTATTTGCGGTTAATTATGAGGATTGTCCTCAGCAGGCACCCACACATCTCGCTATGCTCAAACAGCACGAACTTTAACGCCCAAAGGAGAGCCTATGAAAACCCAGCAAATCGCCCGCGCAGGACTTTGTGTTGCCCTGCTTGCTGTATCTGCCTGGATTAGCATTCCTTTAGGTCCTGTTCCCTTCACCCTTCAAACGCTTGCCTTAGCACTACTCCCCGCTGTGCTCGATCGGCCAGCAGCCCTTGCAACAGTTGCTGTATATCTGCTGCTTGGTGCCGTAGGCCTACCCGTGTTCTCCGGCTTTTCAGGCGGCATCGTTCGCATTGTAGGACCCACCGGAGGCTTTCTCTGGGGCTTTTTGATTGGCATCTTTGTGGCCACGAGCTTGGTTAAAGTGCTCCCCAGCTCGTGGTCGCTCGTTACGCGCGTGCTGGTAGGAGACATTGCCTTACTGTTCATCTCCTACGTGTGCGGAACCGCACAGCTTATGATTGTTGCCTCGATGGACATTGCACCCGCACTTGCCGCAGCAGTGTTGCCGTTTATTATCCCCGATGCCGTAAAGCTCGCCGTGGGCGCAAGCATTGGCGCAGCCGTGGCCCGAGCACTACCTACAACCGCGACCAGCGCTCAGTAAGCCACAATCTCACTCATTGCCCCAAAACCCGTAACGCTGCGCAAACTCATCCGAGAGTTCTTTAATCCCATCAACACGCAGCGCCCATCCCGGAAAATCAGGCGTGTCCATAATAATGCCGTCTGCCTCCCAGACCGCCTGATGCGTGAGATCCCAGCTCTCAACAGGAACGGGACGCACCGGAAGATAGGGTGTCAGATACGTAGGGTTGAGCAAAAAGAATGCGCCGCCCTCACAACGCATCGCAAAATCACGCAAGGCACGTTGAGCGTTCTTGCGACGCCCAAGCTTGTACAGCAAAATTGTGCGCCCGAGCAGGTACCAAGGAGAGTTCTCCAGCTCAGCTCCGCCTTCGTGAACGGTGGCAAAAAAGCCATCCTCGTCCTCCAAGCGTGCCTGCGCAAGCAAAATGGTTCCATAAGCCCGGTTGGTATAGCCGCGCGCACGTACAACGCGCTCGGCATACGAAATAGCAGCCCGATAACGCGCGCTCGAAATGCAGCCGTTACTGAGCACCTCCAACGCATGCAACCACCCAACCATCACAGGATTAGTGCGCGTGCGCTGTGCAATCTCTTCTTCCGAAAGCTCCGGATTCCAATAATGCGGTGCCTCAGGATCAAACCCCGGAACTGTATTAACAAGATACTCACACGCTTTCTCCGCAGCCTTCATAAGGTCACTCAAACATGCGTCTAACGGCACGTCCGCCAGCATAATGGCAAGCAACTGCGCATCAATGCAGTACTCGTCCGTCTGCACAATCTTGTAGAGAGAAGCAGTTGTTTCGCGAAAGAGCTCCTGGCGCTTTTGCTCAAAGGTCTCGTCGGGCAAGTCATCCAGCTCTTGCAACCCCTGCAGCAAATGCTCGCGCACACGCGCATACGAGACCAACGCCTGTGCACGCGGAGACGTGGCATACGCGTCGGGATTCTCAAGCACCTTCTCGTGTAAAAGCTCGCATGCAGCAGGCGTCAGACCAGGGTGTTCTTGCTGATATTCATGCTCCAAAAAGGCAGAAATGTACTCACGCGGCTCCATTAGTTACCGCCTTTCGAGGAGCGCTTCAGCATACTAGCGCGCATCTGACTATCTTCTCGCTCGAGCGCTTCTTGCACGAGGCTGTGATTAGAAATCCACGTAGCAAGGCACGCACAATCAGGCGCACCAAGCCCTTCCTGCAAAATGGGCGTGGCCTCACTGAGCGCCAAAATCAGCTCATCTGGGCTACCAGGCTCAACATTAACGCGGCCATAGAGCCCCTCCGGAAATTCTGGCTGGTAAAAAAGTGCCTGAGCCGAGCTAGGGTAAGTCCGCAAGAGCAAACGCAACACATGGCTTGCACCCTCATAATCAAATTGTCGATACAGCACATTCAGCTGAGCCAAAAGCGACCAGGCGTCTTGGCGCATCTGCTCGCGCTCTCCTCGGCGCTGACGTGTCTGCTGCTGCCCAAAGGCGCGCGCGTGCTTGGTACGAAACTTCTTAATGTCAGCCACACTGTACTCAAGCTTTGACATGGCAAGTAGCGCCGTATAACGGACCCCAGCAGGATCAAGAGGCTCGATTTCAAGTGACTCCTGCGCCACCGCAAGCACCAACCGGTACTGGCCACCAATAAAGGCATGAGAAGTAATTGCAGCTAGCCAGCGCAAATACGGGCGAACAGCAAGGTCTGAAGCGTATTCCTTCTCATATGGGTTCTGAGCTGAACGAATCAGCGCGGAAAGATCTGCTTCTACAGCCTCACGGTTGTCGAGTAGGTACGACACGTATTCATCGTTGGAATCAGCACAAATGCCCACAAGCATGCGCTGGGCATCCCAGTTCTTAGGGTCAAGCTCCACTGCCTCGCGTAGGTACGCTTCGGCCTGATCTTCCAGGCGGTCTACCTCATCATCGCCGTCAGGAAGCATGGCAGCGCGGTAGTCAGACAGCTCTACAGCTCTCGCCAGCAAATGAAACGAACGATCTTGATCAGAAACGACCAGCTTGTCGGGGTTTTGCGCATACTCATTCATCAGTTGCTCGATAACCTCAGCGTTCTCGAGCGGATAGATGTTTTGACGGCGCATGGTTTGTAGGATAAGGCGCAGGCAGTCTTCTTGAATGGGGTCAAACGCCATAAAGCCTTCCTTTCGTTTAATGGTCAAAAGTATAGAGCACTCATAGACGTTTAGACAAAAGCTTTCTGCACAACGTGGAGACTTACTGCACGCCGAGAAATAACTTACGTTTACGGAAGAACGAAAGTCAAACACAGCACCGAAACCTAAACTTTATACAGTTCGGTGCGAAAAGGGCTTTCGAATTTGCCTTTGAGAGTTCTATCCGAAAGCTTACCGGCACGTTACGTTATGGGCGTGCGCCTGAGTGGCAACATAGTATTGCACGCCATCGCCTGGCGTGTGCAAAACGGTCCTTGCGGGGCCAATTAGGTGCCCCGTTCGATACGAGCCAAGAGGGGCTTGTTGATTTGGAGGCAAGTATGGGACGTTTTACCAACCCGCGTGATCTGTATTTTGGTGAGGGCGCTCGCCATGAGGTGAAGAACCTCAAGGGCAAGAAGGCCATCATCGTAACCGGCGGCGGCTCCATGCGCCGCGGCGGTTTTTTGCAGGACGTTGAGGCTGACCTCAAAGAGGCTGGTTTCGAGGTAAAGCTGTTTGAGGGCGTCGAGTCCGATCCTTCTGTCGAGACGGTCATGAAGGGCGCCGAGGCCATGAAGGAGTTTGGCCCGGACTGGGTTGTCGCTATTGGCGGCGGCTCCCCGATCGATGCTGCTAAGGCTATGTGGCTGTTCTACGAGTATCCCGAGGAGACCTTCGAGGAGGCCGTTGTACCTTTCTCCTTCCCCGAGCTCCGCACCAAGGCTCACTTCTGCGCCATTTCCTCGACCTCTGGCACTGCTACCGAGGTAACTGCTTTCTCCGTCATTACCGACTATCAGCTGGGCATTAAGTACCCGCTGGCCGACTTCAACATCACGCCTGACGTTGCTATTGTCGACCCCGAGCTCACCTACACCATGCCCGCCAAGCTTTGCGCTCACACCGGCATGGACGCACTGACCCACGCCATCGAGGCTTACGTCTCCACCGTGCACTCCATGTACACCGACGCTAATGCACTGCATGCTATCCGCGAGATTGTTGAGTGGCTGCCCAAGTCCTACAAGGGCGACCAGGAGGCTCGTCAGCACATGCACGACGCTCAGTGCATCGCTGGTATCGCTTTCTCCTCGGGCCTGCTGGGCATCGTACACTCCATGGCTCACAAGACCGGCGCTGCCTTCTCTGGCGATCACATCATCCATGGTTGCGCCAATGCTATGTATCTGGGCAAGGTCATTCAGTTCAATGCCAAGGATGCCGCTGCTAAGACCCGCTATGCCTTCATCGCCAAGGAGATCCTGCACCTCGAGGGCGAGACCGAGGACGAGCTCGTTGCCGCACTCGTACAGAAGATTCGCGACCTCAACGATGCTCTCGACATTCCCCAGGGCATCAAGAACTACGGCAAGGGCGGCGTAAAGGCCGACGAGTCCATCATCGACTACGCCGAGTTTGAGGAGAAGAAGGCCGAGGTTGCCAAGAACGCCATCCTCGACGCCTGCACTGGCTCCAACCCGCGCCAGCCAACTCAGGAAGAGATGGAGCAGCTGCTCGAGTGCGTCTACAACGACACTCCGGTCACGTTCTAATCTTGCTTCATACCTGTTGCGTCAAGCGCTCTGGCTTTACCGCCAGGGCGCTTTTTTGATGCATGATCAACCACTGCAACCCTTACGATGTAAAATTCTTCGTAAGCTTTTTCGAAGGAGGTTACTATGCCTGCAATTCAGCCAGTATCAGACTTACGTAGCTACAACGATGTGCTTTCAAATGTGCACGAAGGTTCGCCTGTCTTTCTTACCAAAAATGGGCATGGCCGCTATGCCATTCTCGATATGCGCGATTACGATAGACTCTCTTCGGTAGCAATGCTTCTCTCAGAGCTTGAAGCTGGCAAGATTTCTGGCGAGCACGAAGGTTGGATTACCGCAGATGATGTTAGGACTCATTTTGCGAATCGAATGAGTTCGCATGTCTAGCGAGATTGTCTACTCACCTTGTGCAGTAGAAGACTTAGATCATATCTTTGACTACATCGCCAATGACCTAAACAGCCCTAATGCAGCAAACAAGGTAGTAACTAAGCTATTGGAACGCATAGAGCTTCTTTCTAATTTTCCCGAATCGGGAACACCACTTCAATCAATTTGCTCGATTCCAAGTTCTTATAGGTTTGTAACCTCAGGCAATTACCTCGCATTTTATCGATATAAAGACAAGGTGTATGTCGATAGGGTTCTCTATGGGGGCAGCGACTATCTCAAGACCTTGTTGGGAACTGACACGCAACAAATCTGGTAAACAAGGCATCAGCAAGCGGTCAAATCCTCCTATACTCTCCGCTGTACGGGCATTGCATCAAAATTCTGTAGCAAAGCCAGAAACAATAAGTCTCTAAAGCAAAGGACCCGAGCGTAAGGCCCGGGTCCTTATTTGTAAGCAATGTCTCAAGCTGGACTTATTGCAGCCCAAACTCGAAATTCCTACTTAGACATAGAAGAGGATGTCATCGTAGGTCGGCACCGGCCAGTAGTCGGCAGCAACAATCTCTTCCATGGCGTCAACAGCAGAGCGCAGCTTGTCCATAGCAGGGATTACCTCGTGCGCATACTTGTCAGCCTGAGCCTGACCCTCAAGGGTCTCAGCCTCCTGGTGCACCGCGTCAAGCGCCTTGATGGAGTCATTGATCTCGGTGATGCCATTGCAGAGCTTGTTGAGCGTGTTCTGCTCGCACTGCATAGCAGCCTCAGCACCAGCGGCGCGAATGGCCTCGAGGCCCTTAGCAACCTTGGTGGCGTAAGCCGTGATAGCCGGACGATAGGTACGACGTGCCTCGCGAATCATCGTAGTAGCCTCGATGTTCATGAGCTTGTTGTACTTCTCGAGCTTGCAGTCGTAGCGGCACTGGACCTCAACCTTGGAAAGAACACCCATCTCCTCGAAGAGCGCAACGGCCTTGTCGTCTGCAAAGAAGGGCAGAGCGTCAGCAGTGGTCTTGTTGTTCAGCAGACCACGCTTCTCAGCCTCAACAGGCCACTCGTTGGAGTAACCGTCGCCGGAGAAGAGGATGCGCTTGTGAGCGGAGAGAACCTTCTTGCAGTACTCGAGCGCGGCATCCTGGAACTCGTCGGCAGGAGTACCCTCGAGCTCATCGGCAAAGGCCTTGAGCGACTTGGCAACCGCAGTGTCGAGCACCAGGTTGGGGTCGGAAACATTCTGTTCAGAGCCGCAAGCACGGAACTCAAACTTGTTACCAGTAAAGGCAAACGGGCTGGTACGGTTACGGTCGGTGTTGTCCTGCTGCAGCTTAGGCAGAGCGTCGGCGCCAAGGTCGAGCACGCCATGCTTAGCGTGGACAGAAGCCTTGCCATCGGCAATCTTCTCGACAACCTCAGTGAGCTGGTCGCCCAGGAAGATGGAGACAATCGCGGGAGGCGCCTCGTTAGCACCCAGACGGTGATCGTTACCGCAAGAAGCAACGGAGGCGCGCAGCAGACCCTGATAGTCGTCAACAGCCTCAATAACAGCGGTCAGGAAGACGATGAACTGCAGGTTATCGAGCGGAGTCTCACCCGGATCAAGCAGGTTCTCAGACTCAGTGCCAATGGACCAGTTGTTGTGCTTACCAGAGCCATTGATGCCATCGAAGGGCTTCTCGTGCAGCAGGCAGACCAGGTCGTGACGGGAGGCGATGAGCTTCATCTTCTCCATCATAACGAGGTTGTTGTCGATAGCCTCGTTGAGCTCGGCGTAAACCGGAGCAAGCTCGTGCTGGCAAGGAGCAACCTCGTTGTGCTTGGTCTTAGCAGGAATGCCAAGTGCCCACAACTCGTCGTCCAGGTCCTTCATGTACGCAGAAACGGTAGGACGAATAGCACCAAAGTAGTGCTCCTCGAGTTCCTGACCCTTACAGGGGTTGGCGCCAAAGAGGGTGCGGCCGGTAATGACCAGGTCCTTGCGCTTGCGGTAGGCATCCTTCTTGATCAGGAAGTACTCCTGCTCGTCACCAACAGAAGGCACAACCTTCTTAGGGGTCTTGCCAAAGAGAGCAAGTACGCGCTTAGCCTCGCGGTCAAGAGCGGTCATAGAGCGCAGCAGCGGGGTCTTCTTGTCGAGCGCCTCGCCATTGTAAGAACAGAAGGCAGTAGGAATGCAGAGCACCTCGTCCTTAATAAAGGCCGGGCTCGTAGGATCCCAAGCAGTGTAGCCGCGAGCCTCAAAGGTGGCACGCAGGCCGCCATTGGGGAAGCTCGAGGCGTCCGGCTCGCCCTGAATCAGGTTCTTGCCGGTAAACTTGGTAATAGCGGTACCGTCGTGGTTGGGCTCCAAGAAGCTATCGTGCTTCTCGGACGTAATGCCGGACAGCGGCTGGAACCAGTGCGCATAGTGCGTCGCGCCCTTAGAGATGGCCCAGACCTTCATGGCGTGAGCAACCGCGTTAGCGACGTCCAGGTCCAACGGCTTGCCGTCCTCGAGGGTTGCAGCAAGACGCTTGTAGATGTCCTTGGGAAGCGTCTCTTTCATGACGTCTTCCGAGAACACCATGGTCCCGAAGCGGTCGGAAAGCGTAGATTCGGCCATGCGGAACTCCCTTCGTGTACACGCCGGCACGAGCCGCCAGCGCTTGTTACCAACGAACGATTCGTAGGTTAATCGCGACGTGTTTCCGTGCCATTAACAAGATGTTGCCGACCGGAAACGATTCGCATCGAGCATACCGCAGCACATCGAACGATAGCAGGCATGGTGGGTCTTTATTTAAAGGAATCTCACGATTAACAGCATGGGGCGATTAATTGCCGCCATGGGCGAAATTCTATACAAGAAGACTGTCATAAAGAATTTCTATGTCAGGTGGACAAAATACCCTAGCGCGCCTATGACACTAACTGCGGTAGAATCTCACCCAACGCATCACCAGCGCATACACGGAGGTTCTCATGAAGGTCGCCGGTATCTTTGCCGAAGCAAAAGCCGCAGGAAGGCAGCCTATCTCGTTTGAGATGTTCCCGCCCAAGGGCGAGATGACGCTCGAGCATGCGCGCGAGGTTGCCCACGACTTTGCCAAGCTTCAGCCCGACTTTGTGAGCGTTACCTACTCTGCCGGCGGCTCGGGCAACTCGGGAGCCACGGCGCAAATTACCTCCATGCTTTCGCGCGAATGCTCCATAAGCTCAGTGGCACACCTAACCTGCATCTCGCTTACACGCGAAGCTCTAGCTGAAAAAATCGCCCAGATGCATGAGGCCGGAATCGAAAACGTCCTTGCCCTGCGTGGCGATTTGCCTGCCGGCGCTGACGCATCTACTGCTGCCACGGCCGAGTTCCCCTTTGCAAAAGATCTTATTCCTGAGCTGGTAGAAGCCGGCTTTTGCGTAGGCGCCGCCGCATACCCAGAAGGGCATATTACCTGCGAAGACTTGGCGCTCTCCGTAGAGCATCTCAAGCAAAAGCAAGATGCTGGCGCAAGCTTTTTGGTAACCCAGCTCTTCTTTGACAACGAGTGTTGCTACCGTTTTCTCGACATGACTGAGAAAGCTGGCATCACCGTGCCCATTACCTGCGGCATTATGCCTTTTATGAGCAAGGCACAGGTGAGCCGCATGATCTTTATGTGCGGCGCGTCGCTGCCCTCCCCCGTCATCAAGATTCTTGCTAAGTACGAAGATGATCCAGAGAGTCTGCGCCAAGCCGGCATTGAGTATGCTTGTCGCCAACTTCAGGATCTGAAGGCCCATGGCGTGGACGGTCTACATGTCTACACCATGAACCGTCCATCGGTGGCACGCGCTGCTTGCGAGGCACTGCGCAGCTAATGGGCGCTCCGCTTACACATAACGTATTGGATGCGAGCTCGGACGAAGTTCCGCTCGAGCTCGCATCGCCTTATATGTATCGGGTAGACCCCGAGAACCATCCGCGCGTTGACCGACGTGAAATGCTACGCTACCTAGGCTATGCTGGTCAGGCCATTGATGAGGATTTGTCTCAGCGCATCGAAGCTGTAGTGGAAGAGCTGGAGCTCACCGTAGAACCCCATGGCGTGCGACGCGTCTTTGCCGTTGATGCCACACAGCTCGACAACATGGGCAACCCCTGTATACGCCTTACGGGCACCCAGATAGAGTTGCAAGGGCGCGACATCTACCGCCACCTTAAAGATGCTCGCTTCTGTGCTGTTCTTGCTTGCACGCTCGGCATGCGTGCCGAGCGTCGCCTGCGTACCTTAGGCAGCCAGCAGCCGCTCGAAAGTGCCGTATACGATGCCGCCTGCTCTGCCTATGTAGAGGCAGCCGTAGAACAGATGGATACACAGGTAAAGGCCGTGGCGCGCCGTGTTGAGCTGCGCGGAAACTGGCGCTTTAGCCCGGGCTACGGAGACTGCCCACTTACTTGCCAGCGCAACATCATAGCCGCGCTTAACGCAACGCGCGCTATAGGCCTTACCGTAACCGATACCGAACTGCTTATGCCCACTAAAAGCGTAACGGCTCTAATCGGCCTTTTTGACGGCAGTGTACGCAGCAGTAACAGCCGTCCTACCTGCAAAATCTGTCGTCTGCGTACGTCTTGCGCTTTCCGCGCGCGCGGCGAAACCTGCTATGGTAAGTAGCATATTCAAACCAAAATTCAGCCTGCGATTGGACCAGCTATGTTCAAAGCTCTTGTAACTACCAATGCAGATGGCCACGCTCTTACAGCGCCTGTCAACGAACACCGCCTTGCGGGCGGTACCTACCAGCCGCGCACCATTGACTCGCTTAGTTGCGATGATGATTTGCGTGCCGTATTACAAGGCAAGCGTCACCTGCTTTTTGACGGCGGTATGGGCACTATGCTGCAAGCTGCCGGCATGAAGGCAGGTGCTCTTCCCGAGCTTTTGAACTTTGAATCCCCTGAGATTATCGTTGACATTCAGCGTCAATACGTAGAGGCGGGCTGCGAAGTTATCACTGCCAACACCTTTGGCGCCAACGCCCACAAGCTGGACGGCGCTGCCAGCGTGCACGATGTCTTTGCCGCTGCCGTACAGTGCGCACGCAAGGCCGGAGCACGTTGGGTAGCAGGCGATATTGGCCCCATTGGTGCTCTTCTGCGTCCTTTGGGCACGCTCTCATTTGACGATGCTTACCAGCTTTTCCGCGAAGAGGTAGAGGCAGGCGTAGCGGCCGGCGTAGACCTGTTTGTCATTGAAACCATGACCGACCTTGCCGAAGTAAAAGCTGCAATCCTCGCCGCAAAAGAAAACTGCAACTTGCCCATCTTTGCCACCATGACCTTTGAAGAGGACGGCCGCACTTTCTTAGGCACCAGCCCCGAGGTAGCCTCCGTTACGCTCGATGCGCTAGGAGCAGACGTTCTTGGCATCAACTGCAGTCAAGGTCCGGCCGATTTGCGCCCCTTTGCTGCCCGCATGCTCGCCGTTACCGATAAGCCCGTTATGGTGCAGGCTAACGCTGGTCTCCCCCACGTAGACGACGCAGGCAATACAATCTTTGATGTTGAGCCACCTGAATACGCCAAAGCTGTAGAAGGCATGATTGAGGACGGCGTAGGCGTTGTTGGCGGATGCTGCGGCACCACACCCGAGCACATGCGCCTTTTAGACAAGCTCATTGCAAATCGCGTGCCCAAGGTGCGCCACCGTACGCCCTCTATGTACGTAACAAGTGCCCAGACACTGGTAGACCTACCGGAAGGTGGCCACAAGATTGCCGTAATTGGCGAGCGTATCAACCCTACCGGTAAAAAGCGTCTGCAGCAGGCGCTGCGCGAAGGCGACATGGACTACGTAGTCTCGCAGGGCATCTCACAGCAAGAGCAGGGCGCAGATATCTTAGACGTCAATGTAGGCCTACCCGAAATTGACGAAGTAGCCATGATTCAGGCGGCTGCCGAGCAGCTTCAGGCATCTACCCTGCTACCTTTGCAAATTGACTCCACCGACCCTGCTGCCGTAGAAGCAGCTGTGCGTCGCTACGCTGGCAAGCCTATCATCAACTCTGTAAACGGTAAGCGCCAGATTATGGACGAGATTTTGCCGCTGGTAGCTCACTACGGAACCAACGTTATTGGCCTCGCGCTCGATGAGGATGGCATTGCCGACACTGCAGAGAAGCGCTTTGAAATTGCTGAACGCATTGTTACTGAATGCGAGCGTTATGGCATTGGACGCGACCGCATTCTCATAGACTGCCTTGTGATGACCGCCTCCACCAATCAGGCGCAGGTAGTCGAGATTTTGCGCGCCGTTTCGATGGTCAAAAATCGCCTGGGCGTAAAGTGTGCTCTGGGTGTTTCTAACGTGAGTTTTGGCCTGCCTGCACGTCCGCTTTTGGGCTCGACCTTCCTTGCTGCTGCCTTTGGCGCAGGTCTTGACGCTCCCATTATGAATCCAGGTTCAGCGCGCTTTATGGATGCCGTGCACAGCTACCGTGTACTCAACGGCGAAGACGAGGGCTCTGTCTCCTACATCGAACGCTACGCCACCTGGACCGACCCCTACAAGATTGCCGCCAATCCTGCTGCCGCAGCTAGCGCAGCTAGCGCCGCTGGCGCATCCAACGATACAGCTTCCTCTACCAGCAGCGAATCTGCCTCTGATGACCCTATACGTCATCTGGTAATCTCGGGTCGAAAAGGCGAAATTGCTGCGGTAACCGAACAGTTGCTTGTCGACCATGAAGCCATGGACCTCATCAATAACTACTTCATCCCAGCTCTGGACGAAGTTGGCGTCCTTTTTGACCAGGGAAAGTTCTTCTTGCCACAGCTCATGGCTGCAGCAGAGGCTGCCCGTGTGGGCTTTGACACCATTAAGCGTCTCATGCCTGCAGGCGCCGTAGAAGACAAGGGTTCCATCTGCGTAGCTACCGTAAAAGGCGACATTCACGACATTGGCAAGAACATTGTCAAGATGTTGCTCGATAACTACGGCTACACCGTCTTTGACCTGGGACGCGATGTGGATCCCCAGGTGGTCCTCGACACCGTGCGCGAACGCAACATCAAACTCGTGGGACTCTCAGCGCTCATGACTACCACCGTGGCCAACATGGAAGAGACCATCAAGCTGCTCCATGCCGAGGTTCCTGACGTCAAAATCATTGTGGGTGGCGCTGTACTCACGCCCGAGTATGCCCGTCAGATTGGCGCAGATTACTACGCCAAAGACGCTGCAGAAAGCGCGCGCATTGCCGAGGAAGTCTTTGGGAAATAAGTAACGGTTTTGAGCGCGGGCACAGGCAGCGATATACCACGGTAGAATAGGGCAACACGCTAGCCACGATGCACGTTAGGAGCGCCCATGGCGATTACCGTTGCAGAGATTGCAGAGACCCGTGGAATGGTTGAGGAGCAAAACCTCGACATTCGTACCATCACGATGGGCATTTCCCTTATGGGATGCGCCGACGAGAATCTCGATCGCATGTGCGACAAGGTGTACGACCACGTAACCAGCACCGCTGAGCACCTGGTAGAGACGGCGGAAAACCTCGAGAACGAGTACGGTATTCCCATCGTTAACAAGCGCATCTCCGTAACTCCGGTGGCTCAGATTGCAGCCTGCTGCAAAGACGAGGACCTCACGCCCATCGCTCACGCACTCGACCGTGCGGCCGCTACGCTTGGTATCGACTACCTAGGCGGATTTTCTGCCCTAGTGCACAAAGGCATTGGCGATGCCGACCGCCGTGTTATTCAGTCGATTCCGCAGGCGCTTGCCCAGACAAGCCGTGTATGCTCAAGCGTCAACGTGGCTAGCCTGCGCGCCGGCATCAATATGGACGCCGTACTGATGGTTGCTCAGACCATCATTGATGCCGCCAAGCTCACCGCCGACGCCGACTCGGTAGGCGCTTCTAAGTTTGTTTGCTTTGCCAATATGGTGGAAGATTCCCCCTTCATGGCAGGTGCCGTGCATGGCGGCGGTGAGGCAGATGCTGTCATCAACGTGGGTGTTTCTGGCCCAGGCGTTATGGCTGCAGCTCTAGAGCAGCTGCCCGATACCGCCTCAATGATGGAAGTGGCCGAGAAGATTAAGCAGACGGCGTTCAAGATCACCCGTGCCGGCGAGCTCATGAGCCGCGAGGCCGCGCGCCGCTTGGGCGTTGAAAAGGGCATCGTAGATCTCTCACTTGCTCCCACTCCCGCCGTGGGCGACTCTGTAGCACGCATCCTCGAGATCATTGGCGTAGGTCAGTGTGGTGGCCCGGGCACAACCTGTGCACTCGCCATGCTTAACGACGCCGTTAAGAAGGGCGGCGTCATGGCCAGCTCGAGTGTGGGCGGCCTCTCGGGCGCCTTTATCCCCGTCTCCGAGGACGCCGGTATGATCGCAGCTGTTGAGGCTGGCGCGCTCTCACTCGAGAAGCTCGAGGCTATGACCTGCGTGTGCTCGGTTGGCCTGGACATGATTGCTATCCCCGGCGACACGTCTGTAGAAACCATTGCCGGCATCATCGCCGACGAGATGGCTATTGGTGTAATCAACAACAAGACTACCGCCGTGCGCGTGATTCCTGCCATCGGCAAGAGCGTGGGCGACTCGGTAGACTACGGCGGCCTGTTTGGTCGCGCGCCCATCATGCCGGTGAACCCCAATGCAGGCACAGTGCTGGCTCACCGTGGTGGACGCTTCCCAGCGCCACTCAACTCACTTAAGAACTAGATTGTATCTGCTGTGAAGGTTTTCAGCCGTACGCTAGCAGGCGGTCTTATGGGTATCGTCGTGATTTTGGGAGTGCTCTCTGTTCTCTGTAACGGTGTGCTTTCGGGCACTCCCATCGCACAAGCCCTGCTGAGCCTCGGCGGAAATACAGCCACCGCAGCAGCAAACGCAGCGCTCGATGCCTCGGGACTCAAAACTCAAGCTGATAGTGCGCTGCGCGAGAACGCTTCCAAAATTGCCGAAAAAACTGGTATGAGCGAAGCACAGGTTATGGGCATTATCAACGAGATGAACATCACCTCGTGGAGCGTTACAACATTGCCTGATGATGCCTCGGCCACAGGCAGCTTTGAGACCACGTATCACGGTGCCGAAGCTACGGTGACTACCTATGCAGATCCTTCCTATGTAACTGTGACCACCATGGGGCAAAACATCACGCTCTCTGTACCAGAAAGCGCACAGGCACTTACCTTGTACTTTGCCAACTCATAGGAAGTATCAAGGCCTGAGGTTGACACAGCTTAGCCCCTTAAATAGAAGCCAAGCGCAAGTTCCTTGAAGTGCACTGCAACACATAAAGCGGCGCCATCCGTATCGTCAATGCAACAACGAAGGCGCCGCTTCTGCGCTTACTGCCGCCAACATACAGCCAAGCAAAAGACGCGAGGCACGGCGACTCTTAGAGCATCACAGGGGCACTCACACGAACATAACGCCCTTCTTGCACATCTACATAGATGCAATCGAGGAGGTTTTACTCCATTTCAGCAGGTACAGGACACGTCTTTACGCTATCGTATAGCAGTCATCACGAACCAAAGCAGAAAGCGAAGACCTTCCATGGCCCTTTCCGGAAAACACGTGCGCCAGCTGCGCGCTCTTGCTCATCACCTCAATCCCGTCATCTACGTAGGCCGCGGCGACATTAATGATGGTGTCGTTCAGCAGACCGAAGAGTCTCTCGAGGCGCATGAGCTTATCAAGTGTGCCCTGCAGGACGGCAGCAATCTTACCGTTCGCGAAGCTGCAAACGAACTTGCCGAGCGCACAGGCGCCGAGGTCGTGCAGATTATCGGTCATCGTTTCTCGCTCTACCGCGAGAGCTCGCGCACTGATATCGAAAAAATTAAGCTGGCTTAAGCCCAGACTCCTCCCTTTAGAGCTAAATCATTGCAACCCGTTTTGAACGGTTGATAATCCGCTCGTAAGCGAGGCGCGTCTCATCCTCGGGCGCGCCTTTTAACTCTTGCTCCAAATAGTGCAGATGACTGTTGTACAGCTCAACTACCTCACGGCGGCGCCCACACATATCAAAAACAGTCATCGCTCTTCTAATAACATCTTCACGCGTTGATGCCTGTCTCAGTGCTGCTTCTGCCAACCACGTAGCCGAAACCGTGTTCTCAGTCTCAATGGCAACATCGATGCCACGAATCATGCAGTCGACAAACTTTGAGAGATACATGCGCCGCATCTGCACAAAGAACTGCGGATTGCCAACATCGGGAACAAAGAGTGGTCCCGTATAGAGCTGCTCTATCTTGAGACAATCCTCAATAACGTCCTGAGCATTTTTGCCTGTCTTGCGCAGCAGCACTTCACGCGCCAAAAAGTCAAACCGACGAACATCGCAAGCTACGTACTCGGCGTTAAAGCACATGCCATCTGCTTGGGTAACCACATACTGCGGACCACTCTTTCTTTGTTGTAAGGCGCCACGCAAAGACGAAAGCGTGACGTAGAGATTCTTGCGAGCACGCGCATATTCAACATCAGGCCACATCTCTTCAGTCACAGTCTTGCGATCAATAAACGAATCCATCGAAAGCGCTAATCGTGCCGCCAGTGCACTAGCTCGTTTACGACGCCAAACATCGTCGGTAAGCGTATGTCCGTTACGCATAACCCTAAACCCACCAAACAGGTTGATGGTTACTTGGCCAATATCCCCTACCTCGTTAAGAGGAATCAAAACACTTAAATCTTCTTGTGCATCTGCGCTGCGCACGCAATAGACAGCAGCCCTCGATGGCGGAATCAACCTTTCCAGAGCATGAACTCGTGCACCCAGCACAGATAAAGCAAGGCGTGCCAAAGGCGCAAACGATGGCTCAAGTAACAGCTTCTTATGTAATGAGTACCAAGCCGAAAGCTCCGAATCAAAGCGAGCTACAGCAAGATGCAATGCCGTACACCACGCCTGTGTTGAATCCCGCGCAGGCGCCGAAAGATCAAGCGCATCAGCCTGTTCGCGCACACCAATAAGCGATGTGTCCTGCAGCATCGCACATTGCTCAAGCAACGTTGCCCACGAACGCAGAAATGCTGCCTGTTCCGGCACTAGGCGCAGCACCTGTTGTGCCCGGAATCGCGCTGTAACCGCCTGTCCCATGCTAAGAGCCTGCCAGCCTTCGGCTGCTAAACACAGCAGTTGGGTTGACTGGTCATACTCACGAACAGCTACGTTGCCCGCATCAATAAATGCACGTTCGTCACCAATTGGCTCTCCATTCATCAGGCGTACCAGTCCATCAACCATACGCACGCGCGCCAAAATGGGCAGAAGCCGACGCTCACTCAACGTCTGTTCAAGCGCTTCAATGTCTGCTGCCGTGACACGTATGTCAGCATCCTGATGATGAAACGCATGATCCAAAGCACATATACTCCACTCTGCCACAGCAAGCAGATCAAGCCCGATTTTGCGTTCCTCTTCCTGGCGCCCTGCGCAACTTGGTACCGAAACCAGCGCACCCGTTCCGCCAATAAGCTCTTCATAACCGCTTTTACAGGCCATAATCTGCGCTGCTATGCTCGTCTGACTCGCATGCTCATACTCATCAGGCATACGCGGCAGCGATACACCCGAGCATGTCTCCCAAAGGCTCCCCCAAGCTGCAGCAATGCCCCATTCTCGTGCATCAATGTCACGTTGCACTTCGTCTGCTCGATGTCTCAGCTCAGCCGCTGCCGAACGCGCTAATCGGTATACACCCATCGTGAGCGCCGAGAGATACACTGCAAGCACAGCTCCCACCTCAAGTGGAGAGCCATGCAATGTGTCCAACCTACCCATCAAACGGCTCACAAACAGTCCGTGCCCGCCAAGCGCAAAGCCCGTAGGACTCATAGCCACAACCGCCGCTGCATCCTCGTCCGAGAGCACCTGCTCACACACCGTTACCGCATCATCAATGCGACCAGCACAAACAAGCATCCGTGCTGCATGAGCTGCAACATGTGGGCTAAACTGAGCTATTGATTCACGCAGCGCGCGTCCCGTTCTTTCTGGGCTACCCAAGCAGCTAAACTCCCGCGTGTATGGTGCATAGCTTATAAGTGGCCAATCTCGAGCAAGACGGGCCAGACTTTCAGCCCGCACGCGCACGCCACATCGCTCCAGGTCATCAATGGAACCATGCCCCATCATTACCATAAAGGCAGCAATCCTAAATAACGGATCACGCGCCCCTCTCAGATCATTCAACATGGCCTGATAGAGCCCCACAATACTCTGCTCAAGAGTTTCCTCATTGTGCTCTTGCACCGTAGCGCTCTGTAGCATGGCTACCAACGCTGGAATGCCTTGGGTAAGCTTATAGACATCTAAAGAGGCCGAGATTGAATAGAGCCGTGCCCACTGCGCATACTCTTTGGGTTGCACAATCAGCGTTTTAGCAAATATACATGCCTCATGACCTGCAAACTTCACGAGTGATCGGTTTGTGGGAAGACACGACAGAACAAACTCAGCCCCTTCGTCCCGCGCTGCACTGATTGAATCTTGCAGCACAGCCTGATCCGCCTCGGTCATAAGGGGAACGTTGTCTACCACTACTACTGGATGCAGTGCCTGCGGTACGCTATCAAGATACTCTTCGACTTCCTGGGCAATTTCTGCTCCCAGCATGCTGGTGGCATCCATAACATGAACGCTACCCCTACTTGGATCTTCCTGAATTGACGCCGCATATTGCAGCAACAACGCCGTCTTTCCAAACCCTGCAGGAGCCAGAACAAGTACGATGCCCTCCTTATGACAACGCCTGGCCATATCAAGCAAAATGCGATCTCGTCGTGCAGTAAACCCACTAGGCACGCGGCAAAAATCTACTTCGCCCATCACCTCCTCTTCCAATGTAAGCTCCGGCACAGCAACTTGCTCAGATGCCAACATATCTCTTACTCCCCACTCGCGAGACGTTGAGTACACCTTACGGAGCAGACGCAAGGGGTGATTAATTAATTCGCCCACCGGAATCCCGTTTGTCAGGAATTTGAAACATACGGCATCTTTTTTGAACACATCTGTCCACCCAAACATACTCACGTTCTTTTGCATGCTTTTATCTGGAGATTTGTTTAGGTGCTATCCCATTTTGGCAACCTTTTACACAAAATGAGACTAGGGCGATTCTCATTTTTTATCTACCGTCTAGCAGTCTATTTCAACCTTCTGCCGGAGCTATTTAATCTACCCCCACCTATTCTGGTAGCGCACGATTGCAGCGCAACGCGCAAAACGTGTTAGAAATCTGTTAGACCGTGGTAAGAAAACCAATAGAACCGCCCCAGAATGTTGAAAACCCCACGCACAAAAAAGAGGCACTGACCTACGTCAATGCCTCTCAAGCAACAAGTAGTTTGTCTAGCAAGCAAAGCCTTACGCAAGCTCATCCTTGCACAGAGCCAGCGCCTCTTCGTCTGCAACAACAGTAACGTTGGTGTGCAGCTGCAGAATAGAAGCCGGGCACTTAGGCGTAACCGGACCAAAGCACATGTCATGCACGGCCTGAGCCTTCTTGTCGCCATTAGCAACAACCAGAATGGAGCGCGCGTTCATGATGGTCTGAACGCCCATGGTGTAGGCACGACGGGGCACGTCCTCCTCACGCTCAAACAGACGGCTATTAGCCTCAATAGTGCTCTCAGTCAGGTCAACACAGTGCGTACCCTTGGAGAATGCGTCACCCGGCTCGTTAAAGCCAATATGACCATTGCGACCAATGCCCAAGAGCTGCAGATCGCAGAAACCAGCATCGGCAACCATCTTGTCAAACGAAGAGCAAGCATCCTCAATATCAGTGTTCGAACCAGCCGGAACATGAACGTTTGCTGGGTCGATATTAATCTGGCTAAAGAAGTACTTGTTCATAAAGTAGTGATAGCTCTGCGGGTCCTCGTCGGCAATGCCATAGTACTCATCGAGGTTATAGGTGCGCACCTGCGAAAAATCGATGTCACCCTTCTTGTACCAATCAATTAGCTGCTGATACGTGCCAATGGGAGAATCGCCCGTAGCAAGACCAAGCACGCAATCGGGCTTAAGAATCACCTGCGCAGAGATGATGTTGGCAGCCTTACGGCTCATGTCGTTATAGTCGCGCGCGCGCACGATCTTGATCATGGACAACCCCTTTCATAGTCCAAAACAAAAACCCTTCGTAGCATACCGCTACAAAGGGTTTAAACAAATCACAAAGCAGAAAACCTGTTAACGTTCGCGAGCAGTAATCAGTTCATCAAGCTCAGAAACGGTGGCGCCCACATTCCCCTTAATGCTTGCAAACTCAACCGAATTGCAAATTAAAATGGGAGCTGTCACATCAAAGCCAGCATCTTTAATGGCATTGCGATCAAACTCAATAAGCACGTCGCCTTTTTTGACCGTCTGACCAAGCTCTGCACAAACATGGAAGTACTTACCTTGCAGCTGCTCTGTATCAAGGCCAACGTGAATCAGAACATCCAGACCCTCATTGGTATGCAAAGCAACAGCATGACCCGTGGGAAAAATCGCTTCAATCTTAGAGTCAGAAGGCGCAACAACCTGATTGCCCGTAGGCTCAATAGCCACACCCTGACCGAGCAGACCGTTAGCAAAGGTCTGGTCGTTCACCTGAGACAGCGGAATTACTTTTCCGGCCAATGGAGAGAGCAGCGTGTTTCGCTTTGCATGCAGACCAAAGAGCTTGAAAAGAGCACCGAGCATGATCCTCCTTGGTTTTCCCGTTCGAAAACAAGATAAATCGTAGCGCTAGCACAACGTTGGCGCAAATGTACACGTCAAGCCGCCGATGGCACTGCTTTTCGGCGTGCGCGTGTTCATATGTGCGCGGCATGAAAAAACGGAGCCCACCGGTATCGGCAGGCTCCGTTTGATTCCAAATACGAAGCGATAAAGCTTAGCGCTTGGAGAACTGCGGAGCGCGACGAGCCTTCTTCAGGCCGTACTTCTTGCGCTCAACGACGCGAGCGTCGCGGGTCAGGTAACCAGCCTTCTTGAGGTCTGCACGGTAGTCGCCAGCGTTCAGAAGAGCGCGAGCGATGCCCAGACGAAGGGCACCAGCCTGACCAGAGATGCCGCCGCCATCGAGAAGGGCGATAACATCAAAGGAACCAGCGGTGTCGGTAACCTTGAAGGGTGCAAGAGCGTCCTCGAGGAGCTGCTTGCGACCAAAGTACTCAGCAGCGTCACGCTTGTTAACGGTAACCTTGCCGGTACCAGGAACGATGCGGACGCGGGCAACGGCGTTCTTACGACGGCCGGTGCCGTAATAAACAACGGTGTTCTCAGCCATCTTTAAGCCTCCAGGTCAATCTTAGTCGGGTTCTGAGCAGCATGCGGGTGCTCGGGGCCAGCATAGACCTTCAGCTTCTTGAGCTGCTGACGGCCAAGCGTGGTCTTGGGCAGCATGCCGCGAACGGCGCGCTCGATAACCTGCTCGGGGTGCTTCTCCATGGCCTGAACAAACGTCTCAGCCTTGAGGCCGCCATTGTAGCCGGTGTGACGGTAGTAAACCTTCTGGCTTGCCTTGTTGCCGGTAAGCTGGACCTTGTCGGCATTGATGACAACCACGAAGTCACCGCAGTCAGAGTTGGGGGTGTACTGCGGCTTGTTCTTACCACGCAGGATCATAGCAACCTGAGTAGCAAGACGGCCGAGTACTGCACCCTCGGCATCGACGAGTACCCAGTTGCGCTGGACCTCGCCCTGCTTGGCGTAGTGAGTCGATTTCTGAATCACTTGACTCCTCCATGTACATTACGTGTCTTAACAGAGATTCACGGGGCTCTGCAAAGTAACTTGTCGAGTATACCGCGCGTTTTTGCGAAGTCAACGATATTTCGGCGTGCTATCAAGGTTTCTGCACATGCGGCGGGCGTCTGAAAGCCGTAAGCTCCCAGACGCCCGTCTACGCCTTGGTTGTCTAGATTGTACTACTCAGCGGCAAGTGCCTCTCGACCATAAGCATCGGCTGCAAGCATAGCCGCGGCAACCTTCTCAGGCGCTACCTCAAACGGCATATTATGCAGCGTGTCAGCCTCAGAGCACGCAAGCTTTGCAACCTCAAGCACACGCTCATAGCTCGCATCCTCAACGCCCAGCTGAGCAAACGTTACGGGCAGACCTACCTCAACGCAGAAGTCGAGCACCTCATAGAGCTCGTCAGCGTTCTCAAGCACAAGCTGCGTGAGCGTACCAAAGGCGACCTTCTCGCCATGGTAGTAGTCGTGCGTTTCTTCCATAGCAGTCATGCCATTATGAATTGCATGTGCACCCGCAAGACCAGCAGACTCAAAGCCCAAGCCAGAGAGCAGCGTATTTGCCTCAATAACCTTCTCGACAGACTCGGTGCAGGCGCCAGCCTCAAGAGCAAGCTTGGCCTTTACGCCATCGCTCATCAACGTGTCATAGCACAGGCGAGCAAGCGCCATGGCAGCACCGGTCACCTTACCACCGGCGCACGTACCAGCATCGGAGCGCGTGCAAGCACGAGCCTCAAAGTAGGTAGCCAGCGCGTCGCCCATGCCCGAGACCGTCAGGCGTACCGGAGACTTGGCAATGACATCGGTGTCCATGAGCACCAGATTGGGGTTCTGCTTAAAGAACTGATACTCCTTAAACTGGCCGTCCTCGGTATAAATTACCGAGAGCGCCGAGCACGGTGCATCCGTAGCAGCAATGGTTGGCACAATTACCACAGGTAGATCAACTGCCGCAGCAACTGCCTTGGCGGTATCAAAAATCTTGCCGCCGCCCAGGCCTACTACAACATCGGCGCCGCAGTCCTTAACTATGCCAACCAAGCGGTCAATCTCGGGCTGAGAGCACTCACCGTTAAAGTTGTCGTACACGCACTCAACACCAGCTGCGTCAAAGCTTGCCGAAACGCGCTCACCAAAGCGGGAAAGGCCACCAGCGGAAATCACGGTTAGAGCCTTTGAACCGTAGACTTTGGTGTACTCACCCAGGTGGTCGAGCTCGCCCGCACCCTGAAGATACTTGCTTGGACTAATAAAAACTCGCGCCATTATGTTGTCCCCTCTCACGAGTTAATGCAAAAGGCCCCTCGCCTTTCACAAAGCCGAGTTAGGTATTCCCACGAGCCGTACGCAACAACCGCCCTTCTCGGCGAGCGGCAATGCCCAATCTGCATTGCACACGGCATTACACGCGTGGTAAAATCACCTTCCTAGCTGCAGGACAATGTCTATGCAGAGTACCTTGACAGGTCGATGCTGCGCGAGCAGCCATCAGCGGCCCTTTAACAAAGGGGGTGACTGGTTTCGACACGATAGTTCTGAGAGAGGAAGCAAGCCGAGGTCTCCTTACCTCGTTAAACAGGGGTACCGTCAAATTGAATTGACAACAACTCTTCTTATGAGCCCCAGTTGGCTCTCGCTGCTTAATTTATAAGCTGGCGCGTCAACCCGATGATTTCCCCGCCATCGGCGCGACGTCATTTTAGGGGAATGCTCCTGCGCACGTAATCGGTATGGCGCGGGCTAAGACCGAACCGATTGGGAAGCCGCGAGCGTGTCGCTGCGCGCAAGGCGTCCGAGACTAAAACAGCGACTGAGCTTGGAGATGCCAATCAGGGAGCTTTCGTGGACCGGAGTTCGATTCTCCGCACCTCCACCACAAAGAACATGCAGGTAGATGACCATTTCTACCTGCATTTTTATTACCAGTAAGTCCTGCGGAGAGTCGAACTCTATGCAGGGCGCGAGCGTATAAAAAACGCGTAGCGTTTTTAGCGAGCGGGCGAGGACGCCGGCAGTTAGTTACATTCTTGCCCGTAGACGAGGTTCTTCGTCCAATTTGGCACTATGAGCTGTATATTTATGCACAGTTGCAAAATCATGCCATTGGGATACATCCCAGATGAGCAGGTGCCTAACCCCTCGGTCGGGGGGCGAAGGGGCGGTTTACCCATGAATACCAAGAACGTGTTTCCCAAATGCCACCGCTATGCCGTAGTAGCAGGGCTTTCGCTTGTCCTAACGTCTTCGGCTGTTACTAGCACTCCCCTCTTTGCGTTTGCTGACAACCAAGACACGGCAAGCGAAAATAGCGCGGTAGCACAGCAGCTTGACACCACCAACTCTCAAGCATCGTCTTCTCTAAGTGATGCGCTTGCGCTCGCCGCGGGTGTTCAAACCAACAGGGTTCTTGATCTGCGCAGCCTAGGTGTTGTGACCTCGGTAAAAAACCAGTCACCTTGGCAAACCTGCTGGGCATTTGCTTCTATTTCTGCTGCCGAAACAAGCATTCTTTCAGAAGCTAAGGCACAGGGGATTGACCTCTCTACCATCGACCTTTCCGAACTGCAGGTAGCAGCCCTTGCATACAATTACAGTGGCGTGCCCGAGAGCGTAGCCGGCTCAGCGCAGGCAGGCGAGGGTTACTACTCAACCTCGAAAAATCCCAATCTTGGTATTGATACGGGCGGTACCCTTGCCTATGTTTCAAGCGCATTTGCGGCAGGCATCGGCCCGGTAGCCGAGTCGGACGCAGAGTATAAGAATTCTGACGATGTTATTACCTGGGTTGTGAGCGGCGATAATATTGGCGAGCTGGTACCCGGAGCTACTGGCCCCGTGACATTCACAAACCCCACCGAAGACGAATTTAAGACCTGGCAGGATCTCGGCCTCACCTACGTCAAGGCAGGCTATGCGGGCACATACTATACAAAGGGCTCTGAAACCGAGGATTCCAAGGAGGCTTACGCCGACTGGAGTGTAGACGAGAGCCTCTGGCAAAAGTCGCTCTACGAGTTTACTGATGGCAATATCCTGCCCGAAACGCGCATTATGAAGGATGGCGTATGCACGGGCACCGACATGAGCGCTGTTGCAACCATTAAAAGCGAACTTGACTCCGGCCGGGCTGTAGCGGTATCCCTGCACGCTGACGACACGGTACCCAGTGCAGATCCCAAGGTTCCAATCCCAGGCAAGAAAACCTACCTCAATGCTAATTGGGCCCACTATACGTACGACACCGAAACCATCAATCACGGCGTAACCATTGTGGGCTACGACGACACTTACTCGCGCACCAACTTTAGCGACGGCGAAAACAACCTGCCTGAGGGCGATGGCGCTTGGATTGTCAAAAATAGTTTTGGCTCTCAGACGGAGGATTTCCCCAACAATCAGGGCCTGACCCCCGACTGGGGCATCACAGATGCTGACGGCAAGCACACGGGCTACTTCTATGTTTCGTACTACGACAAGTCCATTAGCAATTTTGAGACCTTCGAGTTTGATCTTTCCATCTCAAATGTTGGCGCCGACACCGGCCGCATCATCGACCAGTATGACTACCTGCCCGTCGCCGGCACCACGTACGGCACCTTCACCAACCAGGTAAGTGCTGCCAATATCTTCACCGCCGATGCCGACATGGCAGTGCGCGCCCTCTGGTGCGAGGCCACCTCGCCCAACACAACCGTCACCTTTGATGTGTACCTGCTGGATAGCGATGCCACAGACCCCACTGATGCCGAGCACTCCCGCAAGGTCTTCTCTGCCACCGACACCTATACCTACGCTGGCTATCACCGTTACAAGATTGACGATGATTCTTGGATTGCCCTGCGCAAAGGTCAGCGCTATTCCGTAGTGGTTACGCAGAAGCACCAGATGGATGATGGCTCATGGGTCTATACGGTTCCCGTCAACTACAACACAAGCGTAGAAACAAAAGTTGACTATACCTATGACGAGAAGACGGGTGAGCTAGTTCCTTCCACCGAATGGGATGCTGGCTTTATTGCCAAGGTCAATGCCGGCGAGAGCTGGGTCATGTCGTCGGTTGACGTATGGACAACCGATGCGGAGAAGTCTACGGGCATCGATTCCTGGACCGACTGGTCGCTCATCACCACTGCACTTACCGAAAAGAACAAGACCACGGTCTTTGACAACCAGCCCATCAAGGCCTATGCACAGGCTCAGGATTGGGCCAGCATTGATGAGCTAAGCCAGCTCGAAGATGCCATCGCTAAAGCAAAAGCGCTGCTTAAGAGCGTCACGATAAGCGCCGATGGCAAGGATGTACCAACCGACAAGCAGTGGATGACGCAGGCCGAATACGATGAGCTTAAGGCTGAGATTGACGAGGCTGAAGCTGTACTCGCCAAGGCTGGTAGTGACTACAAGACCGTCACTCTCATGACAACACCCACAAGCGACGATGCGAACGAGCAGGTCGCAAACCTCAGCACGTTTGAAGCCGAAGTTTCTGCCGTGTTGAAGTCTGGTACCAAACAAGCTGATAAGAAGTCTGACGAGAACTCTGACAAGAAGGACAAGGGCTCCAAGGGCACTATCCCTCAGACAGGCGACGCCACCTCCAGCCTCTTTGCCTTCGCACTGACAGGCATCACCACCCTCACTGCCGGCATCTTTAGTTCCAAAAAACGTCAGGAGTAACAGCTCTGCTCACGGTATAGGCGCCTCGAGCTATTAGACCTCGGTGCAGCTTCGAAAACGTCCTCGCTCGCATGTTTGAGCGGGTCGCAGCCAACAGCTGCTGCGGATTGTTTTCTCAGCTACAACCGAGGTCTTTCAGGCTGCAGATGGCTAAAGAAGACGAGATACGAAATAAAGCTCTTATGCCAAACAACAAGGACCCCAGTGGTTGCCAATGCGACTATTGGGGTCCTTGCTATCTCAGTATCTTTGATAAAGGCGCTGGTTTGGGTCGATTTCTTTTACGTGCTGAGCCCTAGCTATAGAAGAACTCAAGGCTAAAGAGTGGCTCTGCCAAGATACCCAAACAGTAGAGGCCCCAGTGGTTGCTGAGAAAACAATCCGCAGCTGCCATACGCAGCGACCCTCTTAATCGTAGAGAGCAAGGACGTTTTCGAAGCAACCACTGGGGTCTCCTTCGTGTGGCTATTAAGCCAAGCGATGCCTTAAGCCGTTATGATCTCTGAGAACTTGCTGGCGTCAATATTGCCGCCCGAGACCACGCAGGCTACCTTCGCGTTGTCGCCCAGCGGCACAAGGCCCAAAGACACGGCAGCGTATGCGCAAGCGCCAGCGCCCTCCGCAATGATCTTCTCCTCGATGCCAAGCGTCTTGATGGCCTGAGCAATCTGCTCCTCGGTAACCACAAAGACGTCATCGACATACTCCTTCGCAACTGCAAAGGTCTTGTCGCCCGGGCAGGCAATGTCCAAGCCATCTGCCAAAGACTCCTCGGTAGTTACCGTAGTTGGCTCGCCTGCTGCAAGCGAGGCATGCATGCTTGGTGCACCCTCAGACTCAACGCCATAGACCTTGATATCAGGGTTGATGGTCTTAGCTGCCAGCGCAATGCCGCCAATCAGACCGCCGCCACCAACCGGAACCACAATGGCGTCCAGGTCGCTGCAAGCGTCCATAATCTCCAGACCAATGGTACCCTGGCCAGCCATAATGCACGCGTCGTTGTAAGGCGGCACGTAGATAGCGCCCGTATCCTCGGCAAATGCCTCAGCGGCTTCCTTTGCTGCCTCAAAGCTACCATCAATAATCTCGATGTCTACGCCATAAGCTGCCGTGCGGTCAATCTTTGACTGAGGCGCAATGGAGGGGATAAAAATTGTAGCCGGAATATCAAACTCGCGAGACGAGTAGCCTACACCCTGCGCATGATTGCCAGCAGAGCAAGTGACTACACCAAGCTTCTTCTGCTCGTCAGTGAGCGTGCTCATCTTAAAGTAAGCACCACGGAGCTTAAACACGCCCGTATGCTGCAGGTTTTCCATCTTGAGATAGACCTGCGTGTTGTTATCGAGCGGCAGCGAGATAGGAACGAGCGGAGTGGTAATCACTACGTCCTTCAAAACCTCCTGCGCCTTCTTGATAAGCTCGAAGCTCAGCTCGTCATAGTTAATGTCTGCCGCTGCCTTCTTGGAGTCGCCCGACTTACTGCTCGAACCCGCAGAGCCAGCCTCCTTGCTATTAGACGCGCAGCCAGAAAGCATCAGGCCAAGGCCGAGTGCAGAAATGCCGCCTGCCCTTAAAAACGAGCGACGGGAAAGATCGGTGGTTTCCTGGTCCATGGTGTTCCCCTTCTCTATGTGTCCCCCAGCACGCATATATGTGCTGTAACCAGCTCACAATTTTACCGCTTATGCCCAACAAGCTCTATGGTTCGAATAGCCTCTTTTGTGGTAGAAGGAGCATCAGAACTCAACGCCGGCGCAAGCCCGGCGAGCACGAAGGGAGACATCATGACGGACAAGGCAACCAACGCAGGTAAGACTGCACTTGTTCTAGAAGGCGGAAGCTTCCGTGGGCAGTTCACTGCAGGCGTGCTGGACGTGCTGCTCGAGCACGGCATTACCTTCGACGCGTGCTTTGGTGTCTCCGCCGGAACACTTAACGGTATGAACTTCAAAGCCAAGCAGATTGGCCGCTCCAACCGCGTGAATCTCGCCTTTTGCAATGACCAGCGCTACGTGGGTACCTCGGCCGTTGCATCAAGCGGCAGCCTTGTGGGATACGACTTCTTGTTCAACGACGTTCAGGACCGCATTGATCCCTTTGACAACGAGACCTTCAACGCCAATCCCATGGAGCTCTTTGCCACGGTAACCGACATTGTCTTTGGCACAGCAGACTACCTGCCCGTTAAAAACGCGCTGCTTGACATCGATGCCATCCGTGCCAGCACTTCGCTACCCCTCGTGACGCAGATTGTAGAGATTGATGGCCATCTGTATCTCGACGGCGGTGTGGCTGATTCGGTGCCAGCAGAGCACGTGCTGGAAGATGCCGGATTTGACCGCGCGCTTGTGGTGCTCACCCAAGACCGCAGTTACAAAAAGAGTGCCTACGAGTTTATGCCTGCCGCACGCGCACGCTATGGCGAGTACCCGTACTTACTCGACGCTCTTGAAACGCGCCACGAGCGCTATAACGAGCAGCGCGAGCACATCTGGCACTACGAGGAAGAGGGTCGAGCGCTGGTTCTTGCTCCGCCAAAGCCTGTTACCGTTAAGCACATTGAGCACGATGCGGTAAAGCTGCTGGAGCTGTATATTCAGGGGCGTCAGGAAGCCGAACGACAGCTCGAGGCAATCAAAAACTTTGCCGCACGGTAAAGACTTGCTGACGAAAATATGTACATGTGCATCTAGACGTTTACGAGCTGAGCCTCAATCGGTACTCTTACGTGGTTATTTTGACCAAAAACGTTCCAAGTAGTTAGGAATGTAGCGTATGAAGACATCGAATGCTCAGCTCGCAGGCGCTCTTGTAGGCCTTGGCGGCACCATTACACAGGCCATGGACGAACTTGAGGGTTTTGTACCCTGCGGACACCCCGCTGCGGTAGTGATTGACGGCCTGGTTGCTTTGGGCCAGGAGCTCTCTGAAACCGAGCTTGCCGAGAAGACCGAGACGGTCTGCGGCTTTATTGACCACGTGAGCGAGCACCGTGGCGTGCCGGCTCACCCCGTGGCAGATGTTACCGAGCTTTCTTCGAGCCGTCATGAGCTGCTGGACTGCTTGGAAGACGTAGCCTCCAAGCTGCAGCCCAAGGGTGGCCTGCACCAGAACATCAACGAGTGGCTCTATCGCAGCCTTGCTGCCATTGATAGCAACGCCGAGGCTGTCTCCCTACAGCTTGCCGAGGCCAACGCCATCTCTGCAGCTGTCGAGTTGATTTAGCACTCGCGCCGAGCACGCGCCAGCGTAGCCACAAACCCGGCTGCAGCAACTCCTACAGCTACAAAGAACATCACCAGCGCGGTAAATGTGTTGATGACCACGGTTTTGTTACGCAGGATTGAGAGCGGAAAATCTGATTATCAATCCGCTCTCTACCAGCACAAAGACAACCAGTAATAATGCCTTGGTTGTTAGCAAAAGCCGTAGCCATGCCGAACCCCTGCAGAGCGCGAGCGGCAATAAGTAAAGGCAGCGCGTACACCAAACCACATGCACACGTGCAGAATGCGCGACACGAAAGCAGGTTATCTACCCGCCGACGTGCCGCGCATTCGTGCATTGCGCTGATATTTAGAGTGTTGGCTATATGCTAACGAGTCCGTACTACGAGAGTGAAGCACGCAGCAGCTCGTTAAAGAGCTTAGGGTTACCCTTGCCGCGGCTTGCCTTCATGCACTGACCTACCAAGAAGCCCAGCACCTTCTGATTACCATCGCGATACTGCTGAGCCTGGTCGGCGCAGTTAGCGAGCACCTCATCAACAATCGGTTGCAGGGCACCCGTGTCGCTCACTTGACGCATGCCACGCTCGTCAACAATCTTGTTAGGGTCCTCGCCGGTCTCAGCCATGATGCCAAAGACCTCGTGTGCCTGGTTGCTCGAGATAGCATCGCTTGCCAAAAGCTTGGCCAGAGCCGTTACCTGAGCAGGTGCAATACCGGATTCTTCAAGCGAAGTACCAGCGGCCTTAAGCTGGGCAGCAAGCTCGTTTACCACGAGGTTTGCCACCGTCTGAGTCTCCTTGCCCGAGGTTCCCGCAGCCGCAGCCTCAAAGAACTCAGCCGTTGCAGGGTCACCCGCAATCTGCTCGGCGTCGGTACGCTTGATGCCAAACTCCATCTCAAAGCGCGCGCGTTTTGCATCAGGCAGCTCGGGAATCTCAGCGCGGCAGCCCTCAATAAACTCGTCTGAGAGATCAAAGGGAGCAAGGTCTGGATCGGGGAAGAGACGGTAGTCGTCCGCAGTCTCCTTAACGCGCATCACAACCGTGCGGTGGCGCGAAGGCTCCCAGTGACGAGTCTCCTGGTAGATGATGCCGCCCTCTTCGAGCACCTCGGCCTGGCGGCAAATCTCGTAGGCAAGGCCATCGTGCAGACTCTTGAAAGAGTTGAGGTTCTTGAGCTCGGTCTTGGTGCCCAACTTAGTCTCGCCGCGGCGGCGCAGACTCACGTTACCATCACAGCGCATGGAGCCCTTCTCCATCGAGCAGTCCGAAATACCCAATGTCACAAAGATGCGACGGAGCTTCTCCATAAAGAGACGTGCTTCCTCAGGTGTGCGCAGGTCGGGCTCGGTTACCAGCTCAATGAGTGGAGTGCCGCAGCGGTTATAGTCCACGAGGCTCTCGGCAGCCGCGGTAATGCGGCCCTCGGCGCCACCCACGTGCACCATCTTGGCGGCGTCCTCTTCCATATGAATGCGCAAGATGCGAATTGGCACCGTGTACGAACCGTCCTCGCGGCGCTCTGGCATCTGCATGTTTGAGGCATCGTAGCTGGCCAAATGGCCTGCACGCTGATTACCCTCGCGCATGGTTGACGTCATAGAAGTTGAAAGACCCTCAGCGTTGGCAGAAGCAGAGGCAAGCGAGGCAGCCTCAGCCTCGCCAAAAGCGCAATCAGGGCGCTCGGCAGCACCTTGGCCTGTGACCTCAAGATCCAGATGACCGTACATAGCAAACGCCACCGGGCCCTGCGTGGTCTGGAAGTTCTTGGCCATATCGGGATAGAAGTAGT
>CAVJWJ010000012.1:10886-32942 GCA_963653375.1 Roseburia sp. CAG:303 | reverse complement strand
AGAGCTTATCGGGGACTATTTCTCGCAGCTCGATTCCCTCATCACCCTTCATCAGTGTAAGTCGCTGGGTTGCCTGTTTCGGGCCTATTTATGTCCCTCTGAGAGCGTAGAATCAAAACCAGCGCTTTTTGATGCTTTCCTTTGTATTTGCCGTGTAAGTTGTAAGGGGTCTCCCATGGTCTATGAGATTGAATCCGAGTTTGAGGAAGCACTTATTGGCGTGCTCAAACAGCATGGCTGGAAAGATGGGGTACTGCGATATCCAACCGAGAAAGATCTGCTCGATAACTGGGCAAACATTCTCTTTCAGAATAACTCGGGCATTGATCGGCTAAACAATCAGCCGCTGACCGATGGTGAGATGGCTCAAATTATCGAGCAGGTCGAAGCCCTTAGAACACCGCTTGCGCTCAATTCGTTCATCAATGGTAAGACAGTCTGCATCAAACGCGATAACCCAAACGACCCCGCTCACCTTGGCAAAGAGGTTAGTCTTAAAATTTACGACCGCAAGGAAATAGCAGCAGGTGATAGCAGATATCAGATAGCTCAACAGCCAGTCTATCGCGCCAAAAATAAGTTGCTTAATGACCGTCGTGGTGACCTTTGTTTGCTCATTAACGGCATGCCAGTTATTCACCTTGAGCTCAAACGGAGTGGCATTCCGGTGAGCCAGGCCTACAACCAGATTGAGAAGTACTCCCATGAGGGCGTTTTTACGGGCATCTTCAGGCTTGTTCAAATCTTTGTTGCTATGAATCCGGATGATGCAGTCTACTTTGCCAATCCCGGTCAAGGCACCTTCAACCCAAGTTATTTCTTTCACTGGGCCGACTACAACAACGAGCCCATGTGTGCTGGTAAGAATCCAGGTGCCGATGAGTGGAAGAGTTTTGCCTCGTATCTACTTTCTATTCCTATGGCGCATCAGCTTATTGGCTTCTATACCGTGGCCGACAGTTCCGATGGTTGTCTGAAGGTTTTGCGCAGCTACCAGTACTATGCGGCGAGCGGTATTTCGGACCGTGTGCGTAAATGTGACTGGGATGCGCCTACGCCCTCGGGTCTTCCTGGTAGGCCTGGTGGCTACGTGTGGCACACAACGGGTTCAGGCAAAACCATGACGAGTTTTAAGTCGGCGCAGCTCATTGCCGATTCGAAAGATGCCGACAAAGTGGTTTTCCTTATGGATCGCATTGAGCTTGGTACGCAGTCTCTTAAGGAGTATCAGTCTTTTGCCGATGATGCCGGAGATGTTCGAGGTACCGAGAATACGGCAATGCTCAAGGCTGCGCTTGCGAGTGACGACCCAGCTGACATGCTCATCGTTACCTCTATTCAGAAGATGAGCAACATCAAAGCAGGCGAGGGAAGAATCACTGAGGCCGAAGTTGAGCGGCTTGCGAGTAAGCGCATTGTTTTTGTTATCGACGAGTGTCACCGCTCAACTTTTGGCGACATGCTTCAGGACATTAGGCGTTCGTTCCCCAATGCTCTCTATTTTGGTTTCACAGGTACTCCCATTCTTGATGAGAATCAGAAGAGGGATTCCACCACGTCTATGGTGTTCGGCGACTGTATTCACCGCTATACCATCGCTGATGGTATTCGCGATGGAAACGTGCTCGGCTTTGATCCGTATATGGTTACAACCTACAAGGATAGGGATCTTCGAGAGGCAGTGGCGCTCGACAAAGCAAAAGCTCAAAGTGTTGCCGAGGCAATGCTGGACCCACAGAAGTCCAAGGTTTTTTACTACTACATGGATAAGACGAAGGTTCCTATGGGCTCGATGGTGACGCCTGCGGGGGAGCGCATCAAGGGCATTGAGGACTACCTTCCTTTATCTCAGTACGGCATGGGGACGCCTCACGAGGATATGGTTGTGGAAGATATCCTTGAACAGTTCCCGGTACTCAGCCATGCTAATAAGTTCCACGGTATTTTGGCTACAAGCTCCATTCCTGAGGCCATCAGCTATTATCGCCTCTTTAAGGAGCGCGCGCCCGAGCTTAAGGTCACGGCGTTGTTTGACCCGAATATTGACAACAACGGGGGTGCAGTTTTCAAAGAGGACGCGCTTGTTGAGATTGTTTCTGACTACAACGCTGCTTATGGCAAAGAGTTCACCATTCCTATGTGGCCGAGCATGAAGAAGGACATATCAGCGCGCCTTGCGCACAAGAAACCATACACTGGTATCGATGCAAAGCGCGAGGAACGCCTTGACTTGCTTATCGTTGTCGATCAGATGCTCACTGGTTTTGACTCCAAGTGGGTGAACGCGCTTTTCTTGGATAAGATCATCGACTACGAGAACATCATTCAGGCGTTCAGCCGAACGAATCGTCTCTTTGGTCCTGAGAAACCCTTTGGTACCATTCGCTACTATCGCAAGCCTCATACCATGACTGGATATATTGAGGCTGCCGTGAAGCTTTATTCAGGTGATAGGCCGCTTGATCTCTTTGTGAACAAACTCGGGCAAAACATTGTTCTAATGAACGCTCGTTTCCTCGAGATCAAGATGGTGTTTGATGCTGCAGGTATCCCTGACTTTTCACGTCTTCCTGAGTCGGTTGAAGCGTGCCAGAAGTTTGCAAAAGACTTCGTGGAGTTCAACCGCTTCCTTGATGCGGCGAAGGTCCAGGGTTTCTCTTGGGATTGCGACACGTATGAGTTGACGAATGAAGATGGCGAGACATCTCTCTATCAGCTTAGTCTCGACGAGCGAACTTATCTTATCCTCGTACAGCGCTATAAGGAACTCTTTAGTAAAGGCGGCCCAACGGCTCCTTCGGTTCCTTATGATTTGGATGGGCATATTACCGAGATTGACACCGGGTATATCGACACTGAGTACATGAACGCAAACTTTACCAAGTGGCTTAAGGCTCTTAATGGTGACGGCGAGCTTGAGCGCGCTGCCGAAGAGTTGCATCGTTGTTTTGCTACGCTGACGCAGGAAGATCAGAGATATGCCGAGGTGTTCCTGCATGACATTGAGCGCGGGGATGTGGTGCCCGAGGAAGGTAAAACCCTGCGTGATTACATTACTGCCTACGCTAAGCAAGCTAAAGATGACCAATTTGATGGGCTTGTAGAACTTCTTGGCTGCGACAAAGAGTTGCTTGTCGAAATGTGTGCAGCAGACCTTAGGGAAGATAATCTTAACGAGTTCGGACGCTTCGATAGGCTCAAGAAGTCCGTGGACGTTGGCAAAGCAAGGGCCTATTTTGAGCGGAGGGACGGAACTCCCGTCTCGCCTTTCAAGGCAAATATGCTTGCAGCTGGTCTTCTTAAGAGCTTTATTCTCAACGGCGGTATTGAGGTGGAGTAGAGCGTCGTTATTTCATCCCCATCAGCGTGAGCCGCAACAAACGGTGAAGGAGGATGAAGATGAACGAGGCAATCAACGGTGAGACGCTGTTTTGCGATTACTTTGCCCAATGGGTGCAGGTGTATAAGGCAGGGGCCATTAGGGATGTGACGATGAAGAAGTACGAGCTAGCTCAGGGCTGGCTCGGAAAACTCGCGCCAGAGCTGCGGCTAGGCAAGCTTGATAGAGTTGCCTATCAGCAGCTTATTAATGCCTATGCCAAAGAGCATGAGCGCCAGACAACGATGGACTTTCACCATCAGATTAAGGGTGCGGTGCTCGATGCGGTGGACGAGGGTCTTATCGAGAGGGATCCGACTCGGAAGGTCATCATTAAGGGAAAGGCTCCGCGTCAGAAAAAAGTGAAGTATCTAAACCAGTTTGAGCTTCATGCGATTCTTGGTGACCTTGTGCTGAAGGATGCTCCGAGCTGGGACTGGCTCATATTGCTTGTTGCGAAGACTGGTTTACGCTTTTCGGAAGCTTTAGGTCTCACGCCGAACGATTTTGATCTAGCTCGTCAGACGCTCGAGGTCAACAAGACGTGGGACTACAAGAATGGCGGCGGGTTTGTGCCAACCAAGAACGCCTCTTCGGTGCGTAAGGTTCAGTTGGACTGGCAGCTTACCATGCAATTGGCAACGCTGTTAAAAGGGCTTCCAGAGGAGAAGCCAGTGTTTGTAGATGGCAAGGTATACAACTCGACAGTCAATGACGTTCTGGCAAGGCATTGTCGTAACGTTGGCGCACCAGTGATATCAGTGCATGGGTTACGGCATACACATGCATCGCTTTTGCTTTTTGCTGGGGTGTCCATTGCAAGCGTGTCGAAGCGACTTGGGCATGCGAGTATGAATACGACTCAGGAGACCTATCTGCACGTGATTCGTGAACTCGAGAACAAGGATGTTGACATAATCATGCGAGCGATTTCGACGCTCGTATAACAGGCTTAGCATGCGGCTTGCGCTGATGGGCGATGGTGTGCAGCCCGTTTCTTTTGCTTGATATCTGATGTTGCTGCGCACGTGACATATCCAGAAATGCTCTTGTGCTAGCTTAGATTCATTCGAAGTTTGGAGGCATACATGTCTGAGCATAGCCTGTCGCGTCGCGCGTTTTTGGGCGCTGGCGGATACACACTGGCAAGCCTGGGTCTGTCGCTTGCGTCTGGCCCTGCCCGCGCTTTTGCGGATAGCGAGGCTTCTGTAAACGCTGCAGAAGCAGGAGAGACTATCGCCATTGTGCATACCAACGACATCCACTGTGTTGTGCGTTCAGAAGACGAGGGCTTGAATTACGCGGCAGTTGTGGACTACGTTGAAAATCTGGGCAGGTCTCACGCGGTGGGCAATGTGATGCTTGTTGACTCGGGAGATATCCTCCAAGGCAGCTTGCTGGGTGGCTATACAACAGGCAAAGCTCCCGCGCAGCTTTTTAGAGCCTGCGGATACAACATTGCTGCGGTGGGCAATCACGAGGTGGATTACGGCTTGGAGCGCCTGCTTCAGCTTGCACGTATCTACAACATCCCCTTTGTATGCTGCAATTTGCTCGACTTAAGCGGCAAGCAGCTGTTTGACCCCTATGTTGTAAAGGAATACCAGGTAAGCGGCCAGACAGTGCGCATTGCCTATGTGGGTGTGCTTACGCCTGAGACCGTGACCAAGGGCGGCTCGACAGGCGTTAGGGATTCCGATGGCAATCTGGTTTGCAGCTGTTGCGAAGACGAAACGGGTGCTGCACTCTACGACGCGGTGCAAACCGCAGTGGACGATGCGCGCACAACAGGCAATGCTGACTACGTGGTGCTGCTGGCTCATCTGGGGCAGGGGGGCATTACTACGCGCTGGCGCAGCGACACAGTGATTGCTAATACGCATGGAATCGACTTGGCTCTCGATGGTCATTCGCACGAGAGTTATATCAAGACTGCGCAAAACGACGAGGGTCAAGACGTGCTCATTATGCAAAATGGCATGAAGCTTGCGAGCTTTGGTCATGTTGAAATCAACCCCGCGAGTGGTGATGCCATGGCTTCTCTTGATGTTTCTGCTGAGCACATTAAGTCTTGGTATGGCTGGGACGCACAGATAATGAATCTGCTTTCCGATCTTCGCCACGGCGTTGAGCCTGAGCCCTTAGAGATTGTTGGCTTTGCAGCGTCTACTCTGTATGCCACGCCCGAGGACGATTTTACGGGGTCAATCCATCATCAAGAGACTAACTTGGGCGACCTCGTTGCTGACGCTTTTTATGCTGAGTATCAATCGGAGCGCGGAAAGACCTGTGACCTTGCCGTTGCATTTGGTTGGGGCCTGCAGAACATTCGTGCTGGTTGGATTGAGTACGAAGAGATTGCAAACTGCTTTGCGTTTTGCAATATGCTTGCAGCCATCGAGGTAACCGGGCAGTTTATTTTAGACATGCTGGAAGTTGGCGCGGCGTCTGTGCCGCAAAACAGCGTGTGGTTTCTTCAGGTGTCCTCGGGCTTCTCGTATACCGTGCGCCAGGACATTCCAACGCCCGTGGTGCTCAACGAGAACAATACGTCGCTGGTAAAGATAGAGGGCGAGCGACGTG
This sequence comes from Roseburia sp. CAG:303, assembly GCA_963653375.1. GTDB lineage: Bacteria > Actinomycetota > Coriobacteriia > Coriobacteriales > Coriobacteriaceae > Collinsella. The sequence continues at coordinate 26,980 of CAVJWJ010000012.1, read as the reverse complement.
TACGCGATGCAATGCTGAATGGACAGGCGCTGGACCCAAGCAAAACGTACGTGATTGTTGGAGCAGACTACCTGTTGCTTGGTGAGAACAGGATGCCGTCGGTACCAAATCCGCAAGACGCAGACTGCTTTGCCTTTGACGCGGGTGCGGTTCTCCACTACATCGAGAACAGCCTGGACGGCGCGGTGGGCTCTGACTATAAGAACCCGGATGGTGCTGGCCGCATCAAGATCGTGGACCATGACGAGTCGGGTTCGGACGACGATTCTAAGACCGATCCTCAGCCTCAGCCACAGCCACAGCCTACGCCGGAATCTGATCCTGAAGACACAACGCCCAAGGACACTTCAAACACCGATACGGGCAAAACTACGGATGGACCGTTGCCGGCAACGGGCGATAGTGCGAGCGCGGCTACCGTTGCTGCCGTTGCGCTGGGTACCGGAGCACTTGCTGCTGCGGTAGCTGTGCGGTCGTAGGAGGCTGCTTGCGCGCGTTTGAGCTGTGCGATGTGAGACTGTCTGCATACGCAAGACTCGTGCTCAAGAGATGCTTGCTCCCTGTAGACTCACGCTGTATGTAGGTGCAGGTGCGCCTCACGTATCTGCGCAGTTACTTGGTTGCAGCTTGGCTCTTGCTCTCGGTAGTGTGGTCGTGGCTACTTACGGCATGATGTCCCACGATGGGTGCAATGGCGCGAACAGCAGCGTTGAGAGCGGCGGTGGTGACTAGGTCGTTCTCGATGGTAAATACAACCTTGCCCTCGACGCCGTAGCGCGAAATGCTCGTAAATACGGCCTCGGGTGCAACGGAGAGCGGCGAGATGGGCTCCACAGCTGCGCGCGTGGCTTCTTCGAGTTCGCGTCCAAGGTCATCGAGCGACTCCCACTTTTTGGTATTGGTCACACAGAGAAAGGCCTCAATGCGTCCGGCGGGCAGAAGATGCACCATGGCCGTCTTAGAAATTACCGAGTTTGGGATGATGATGGTCTGACCAATGGCGTCGCGGATGGTGGTATGGCGCCAAGTAACGTCGGTGACCACGCCAATGTCAGAGCCTACCTCGATATTGTCGCCTGGCTTTACTAGGTTTAAGAGGCTCAGCTGTACGCCGCCAATGAGGTTAGAAAACGTATCCTGGCAGCCCAAGGAGATAGCGATACCTCCAACGCCCAGGGCAGCAACTACGGCGTTGGCTTTAATATGAAAGCAGTTATCCAGAAGAACGCTGGCGCCAATAATCCAGATGGTGGCGCGCGTAATATTGATAAAGATGCTCGAGGCTGCTAGGGGAACCTCGTCGCGCTTAAGAAGGCGTCGCAGTGCCTTGCCTGCTGCCAACGAGACTGCAGCGGTTAGAGCAACCAGAATAATGCCCCATGCAATCTTGCGTACGGGGTCTGAAGTAATCGCAGAGGATACGTCCATGTGCAGCCTTGCCTTTCTGAGCGCCGCCGCAGTGGGCGGAAAACCTCTCAATCCTACCACGTGTAGCTGCGGTATAAACAAACGCCCGCCGAGCGCGAGCTCAACGGGCGTTGCAAGTGTGTTATGCGCGATGCACCGAGCGGTTTGAGCTAGCTCAGCAGCATGCGGTCGTTCGCAAGCTCGCCGCCTGAGACCTCCTCAAACTTTTGCAGCAGGTCGGGCACGGTGAGCGACTTTTTCTCCTCGCCGGCCACATCGTAAATCACACGACCCTCGTGCATCATAATCAGGCGGTTGCCCAGACGGATGGCGTCGTTCATGTTGTGTGTAACCATCAGCGTGGTGAGCTGGTTTTCGGCCACAATCTCTTCGGTAATGGCAAGCACCTTAGAAGCAGTCTTGGGGTCAAGTGCTGCGGTGTGCTCATCGAGCAGCAAAAGCTTGGGCTGGGTGAGCGTAGCCATAAGCAGGGTGAGCGCCTGACGCTGGCCGCCAGAGAGCAGGCCAACCTTGGCTTCCATGCGTGTGTCGAGGCCCAGGTCGAGGCGCTTTAAGAGGGCGGGGTAGATCTCCTTCTCCTCTTTGGTTACACCCCAAGCAAGACCGCGCTTCTGGCCACGGCGGCGTGCGAGAGCCAGGTTCTCAATAATCTGCATGTCGGCTGCAGTGCCGCGCATGGGGTCCTGGAACACGCGGCCCAGATACTTGGCGCGCTGCGGCTCGGTAAGGCGCGAGATGTCCTGGCCATCGAGCTCAATAACGCCCGAATCCAGAGGATAAACGCCTGCAATCATGTTGAGCAGGGTTGACTTACCAGCGCCGTTGCCGCCAATAACGGTAACAAAATCGCCGTCGTTTAGAACTAGGTCTACGCCGGTGAGGGCGCGCTTCTCGGTAACGGTCCCGCGGTTGAACGTCTTTTTGACGTGGCTGAGTTTAAGCATCCTGCTCATCTCCCTTCGTGTAGGAGGCGCGTAGCTTGTAGCGCTCCCAAACAACAGGGATGCACAGAGCAAGCACCACGATGATGGCGGAGAGGAGTTTCATGTCGTTGGCGTCCATACCCATCTGCAGCACGAGCGCACGGATGAGGAAGTAGACGATCGAGCCCACGATTGCAGCAATCAGGCGCACAGCAAATTGGCCAAGGCCGCCGGGCAACAGGCGCCCCAGCACCTCACCAATAACAATGGCAGCAAGGCCAATGACGATGGCGCCGGTACCCATGCCAATGTCTGCATACTTCTGGCTCTCGCAAATCAGACCGCCAGAGAGGCCCACGAGGGCGTTGGAGATAATAAGCGCAATCATCTTGGTGCGGTTGGTGTTAACGCCTAAAGCGCGAATCATGTGCTCGTTGCTGCCAGTTGCGCGCAGAGCGCTGCCAATCTCGGTACCAAAGAACCAGTAGAGAAGCGCCACAATAACCACGGCAATCACGACGCCTACAATGGCAGTAACCGTGCTTTGCGGCAGACCTGTCAAAGACGAAATCTCGGAGAAGATGGTCTTGTTGGTGAGCAGTGGGGTGTTGGACTTGCCCATGATGCGCAGGTTAATGGACCACAGCGAAATCTGCGTCAAGATACCGGCGAGGATGCTCGGAATCTCAAAGACGGTGGTGAGTACGCCAGTAACGGCGCCTGCGATGCCGCCGGCAACCATGCCGGCAAGAATGGCAACGATGGGATCAGCCTGGAAGTTGACAATCATGACGGCCGCGACGCTGCCGCCCAGGGCAAAGCTGCCGTCGACGGTCATGTCGGCAATGTCGAGCAGGCGAAACGTGATAAACACGCCGAGCACCATGATGCCCCAGAGGATGCCCTGAGAAATGGCGCCCTGCAAAGCGATGGACATGCTTTGTGCCTCCTTGTTGGATACGGTGCGCACGTCCACACAAAGAGCGAGCGTGTGCAAAAACAAATACCGCTAGATGGTAGCGCATCAACGCAGAAGCGCCGCGCGGCAAGCCCAAAACGGGTACCGTGCGGCGCAAGAGTTAACAACAGGCTTATGCCTCGGCGTTATTACTCGTCCAGAACAGAGAGATCAACGCCAATAGCCTCGGCCATGTCCTCGTTCTTCACAACAACAAGGTCCTTAGCGGAGAGGTACTCGATAGGCATATCTGCCGGCACGTCGTCGCCCTTGAGGATCTCGATGGCCATAGCACCAGCCACGGCGCCCAGGTCGCTGTAGTCAATGGAGAGGGTGAAGAGGCCGCCAGCCTCGCACATACCCTCTTCGCCTGCGATGAAGGGAAGCTTGTTCTCCTTGCAAATCTGGCCAACCTGTGCAGCGCCAGCAGCAATGGTGTTGTCGGTGGGGGAGTAGAGCGCGTCTACCTTGCCCACGGCAGACTCTACAACAGACTGAATCTCGTTGGAGCTGGAGACGGTGAAGTCGGTGTAGGCAATGCCCAGCTTGTCGAGCTCTTCCTTGGCGGTCTTAATCTGAACGTCGGAGTTGGACTCGGCGGTGCAGTACAGAAGACCAACGGTCTTTACGTCAGGCAGAACCTGCTGCATCATCTCGAGCTGCTCGGCAACCGGGGTAAGGTCGGAAGCACCGGTGACGTTGGTACCAGGCTTGTCGTTGTCCTCAACAAGGCCAGAAGCAGCGTAGTCGGTAATAGCGGAACCAACGATAGGAATCTCGGTGGTGGCAGCGGCGGCAGCCTGGGCTGCGGGCGTAGCGATGGCGTAAATCAGGTCAACGCCGTCGCTTACAAACTTGGCAGCGATGGTCTGGCAGGCAGACTGATCGTTCTGGGCGTTTTGCTGGTCAAACTTTACGTTCAAGCCAGAAGCCTCGAGCGTCTGAACAAAGCCGTCGTTAGTAGCGTCAAGAGCGCTGTGCTCGGTGAGCTGCAGCACACCAATGGTGTAGGTGGTGCCGGAGCTAGCGGAGCCGGCGGTGCTGCCAGACTCGGTGGAGCTGCTGCTGTTGCCGCAGCCTGCGAGGGAACCCGCAAGCACGAGGCCCGTGGTGGCCACGAAATTCCTTCTGCTGATGTTGGTCATGGTCATACCCTTTCTGTCGTTGATATTGCTATGCGAACCGCAGCACCTAACTATCTATGCTGCGGGCATTGCCTCGCGCGGGGCTACTCAACCTCTGTGACGTCGCCCTCAAGACCAGAGACGTCGATACCCAAGGTATCGGCTGTGGTGGTGTTAACAATAAGCTTGCACTCTTTGCTGGAGAGATACTCGATGGGCATGTCAGCCGGGGTGGCCTCACCCTTCAGGATTTTAACGGCCATCTCGCCTGCTTTATAGCCTAGGTCGTAATAATTAATGCTGTAGGAAGCCAGACCGCCGTCTTCAACCATAGTGTCACAGCCCACAATAACAGGGAGCTTGTTATCGGTGGCAACCATGCTGACCGTTGCCATACCAGCGGCGATGGTGTTGTCGGTGGGTGCATAGATGGCGTCAACCTTGCCTACCATGCTCTCTACAACCTGCTGAATCTCGTTGGAGCTCGAGACGGTGTAGCGCTCGTGAGCAATACCGGCCTTGTCCAGGGCTTCTTCGGCAAGTTTAACCTGAACCTCGGAGTTAGCCTCGGCGGAGCAGTAAAGAATGCCTACGGATTTTGCGTCGGGCAAAAGCTCCTGCAAAAGATCAATCTGGTCAGCCACAGGCGTCATGTCAGAAGAGCCGGTGATGTTGCCGCCGGGGGCATCGTTGTCGGCCACCAGACCACTCTCGGCATAGTCGGTAATAGCAGAGCCAACAATAGGAATCTCGGTAGTGGCAGCAGCTGCAGCCTGAGCTGCGGGCGTGGCAATGGCAAAGATGAGGTCGTCTTGATCGCTTACAAACTTGGAAGCAATGGTTTGGCAGGACGACTGCTCGTTTTGAGCGTTTTGCTGGTCAATCTCAACATTGAGACCCGAGTCTTCAATAGCGGCAACAAAGCCTTCGTTGGCCTGGTCGAGTGCTCCGTGCTGCGTGAGCTGCAAAACGCCAATCTTGTAGCTTGCCTGCGCGGCGTCGGTGCTGCCAGAATCGGTGGTAGAAGATGCCTGACCACCGCAGGCAGCAAGCGTAAGAGCAAGTGCCGTGCAGACGGCACCAGTCGCCAAAGACTTAAGGCGCTTCATAAATAATTCCTTCCCCATATAGCATGCAACGGACTGGCGCAGCTAGTCCGTTTTGTTAGTTGATGCAACATGATACTGTCGCGCCTGGGGTGTTGGTCGTTTTCTGCCAGCTCAGAGGCCTTGTGTTACGAGATGTTAACGTTGGGGTACAAGACGCGCGTCCACCGATTAATTTGCAACGAATACCGATGCAGCGTGGAATTGCAAGTATGCCTGTGGAGATGCGCGCATATGAACGTGGACGCAGGTCGCAGGCGGCGGGCCGTGTAGTAAGATGTTCGCGTGCTAGACACGCCATTTGAGCGAAAGGAGCCCTCGTGGCTGTTAACGAAGAGTATTTGAAGAAGGTGCTCGAGGAGATTCGTCCCAACCTTCAGGCCGACGGCGGCGATCTTGAATATATCGGTGTCGACGACGAGGGCGTTGTCTCTTTGGAGCTGCAGGGCGCTTGCGCTGGCTGCCCCATGAGCCAGCTCACCCTGTCTATGGGCATTGAGCGCATTTTGAAGGAGCATGTTGAGGGCGTTACACGCGTTGTTGCTACCAACCTCGCAGGCGGCGCTCAGGATATGCTCGACGAGTACGAGCCGTTCTAGGTCGCTCGTTTACTAGTAAGCTGCACCCGCCCGCCTTGCGCGGGCGGTTTTGCATCAAGGAGGTTTGCCATGGTCTTGTCCGACCACGACATCAAGCTTGAGATGGCCGCGGGCCGCATTGTGCTCGATCCTACTGAGCCTCAGTTTGTTCAGCCGGCGTCCATTGACGTGCGTCTGGGATACGATTTTCGCGTGTTTCGCAACTCCACGCATGTAGCCATTGACCCACAGACGCATCAGCCCGATCTAACGGAGCAGATTATTGTGGAAGACGGCGATGCATTTGTGCTGCATCCAGGGCAGTTTGTGCTGGGTACCACGCTTGAGCGCATTGCTGTGCCCGATGACATTCTGGGCAAGCTTGAGGGCAAAAGCTCGCTTGGCCGTTTGGGCCTTATGATTCACTCCACGGCGGGTTATATCGACCCGGGTTGGAATGGCCAGATTACGCTGGAGCTTTCTAACGTGGCTAACCTGCCTATTCTGCTGCGCCCCGGCATGCGCATTGGTCAGATTTCGTTTGAGCGTATGAGCTCGCCGGTTGACTGTCCGTATGGTTCACCCGAGTTGGGTAGCCATTATCAAGGCCAGGTGGGTGCTACAGCAGCCCATCCGCTGGAGAGCAAGACGCACGAGTAGGTGCCTCTTGGTGAGTATTTTGCGCCCGCGCGCTGCGGGCGCTTTTTCGTTGTATACCTCGTATTGTTCGCTTACGTCTGGAGGGTATTGTGCTTGACGCGCTCTACCACAGCTTGAATCCCGTTGCCTTCTCGGCAGGTCCTATCACCATTTATTGGTACGGCCTGGCCTATGTGTTTGGCGCCATTCTTACTGCCATTGTGATGTATCGCACGCAGCGCAACTGGGGGCTCGACCTCACGGTCGATGACCTGGTGAGTGTTGTTGTAGGCGTGGTGTTTGGTCTGATTATCGGCGCGCGCCTCTTCTACGTGGTGTTTTATGGAGACGGCTACTATCTGTCGCACCCGCTGGAGGTCTTTGCTGTTAACGAGGGCGGCATGAGCTTCCACGGTGGCCTGGTGGGTGGCATTGTGGGTGGCACGATTGTCTGCCGCATTCACAAGATGTCTGCCTGGACAATTGCCGATCTGGCCGTCTGTGGAGCCCCGCTCGCGTTGATGCTGGGCCGCTGCGCCAACTTTGTAAATGGTGAGCTTTGGGGCAAGCCGACCGACCTGCCGTGGGGTGTGGTATTTGGCGGTACGGCGGGTGAGATTGCACGTCATCCTTCTCAGCTCTACGAGGCAGCGCTGGAGGGCATCGTGCTCTTCTGCGTGCTGCAGGTGCTCGCGCATCGCAAACCTCTTTTGCCGCAGGGCACCTTTATGGGCGTCTTTATTACGGGCTACGGCATTGTGCGTTTTCTAGTTGAGTTTGTGCGCGTGCCCGATGCTCAGCTGGGCTACCTTTTTGGCGGCGTCATTACGATGGGCCAGATTTTGAGTCTGCCGCTCGTAATTATTGGCGTGGTGCTCATAGTGTTTGCGCATAAACGAAACGCAGAACAGCGGGTTTATCTTGAACAATAGCAAACAGCAGGTGCGCGCAGCTAAAGATGAGGCGCGCAAAGTTTGGTTCAAGCACTATCCGGTTGGGCAAACGCTGGCTGCCTTTGCCCTCGCCGTGTTTGCTACCTGCGCATTTTCGATTAATCCCATGGCGGTATCCAGTGCGGATATCCTGAGCATCGATCCGTCTGCTTCGGGCGCCTACTACATTGCGCTTGAGGTATTGATGTCGTTTGCTGGGCACTATGACGCCATTGCTTTGCTTGCTCTGGCGTGCCTGCTTACCTTCCCGTTTCGCTACGTGTTCTTTGGGCGAGGCGATTCGTGGCATCCGTCCATTGTGATTCCTGCGGTGGTTTTCTCCATCTTTGTGGTGGTGGGGTTTAGCTACGATTCCACCAATACGGCTGAGCTAATTTTTGCCGGTATTGCGCGCCTGATTGAGGCGGTAATCCAGGTTGTTGGCTGGTACTTGCTGGGACATGTGGCAATCTACTTGGCTTTTGAGTGCTTGGACTGGCTGAGTGCCCACCGCATAGACTTTTCGGAGAGCCGTGTGGGTAGGGTGCGTCGTGCGGCTGATGTTGTGCTTGAGAAGCGCCCGCTCTTGGGACCTTTTGTACTGCTGGTACTCACGTGGATGCCCACGCTGATAGCCTCACTCCCTGGCTTGTTTATGGGAGACACGGGCGCGCAGATTAGGCAGTGGTTCAATCTACCCAATGGCACAAGCAACTATCTGCATCTTCTTGACCCCAATGTGCTTCTGAATGGTCACCATCCGGTGGTGCACACGGCGCTGATTGGTAGCTGCGTGCAGCTGGGCATTACGGTGTTTGGCAGCGCTAATGTGGGCGTGATTATCTACACCTTGCTGCAGTTTTTTGTGACGGCGCTTGCTGTGGCTTACCTCATGTCTACCTTGCACCGCATGGGCGCAGGCATGGTGGCGCGCTTGACGGTGTTGGCGTTCTTTATCTTTATGCCGCTCTTTTCTAACTATGCGGTCCTGCTTACTAAAGACGTGCTTTTTGCCGATTTTCTGCTGGTACTTGTGATTCAGATGGCAAAGCTGCTGGTACCAGGTGTGCGTGCTGGCCGAGGTACTGTTGTAGATACGGATGCGGGTTCGAGCAACGCTGCTCGCGAGGCTGCGGGCGCTCTGGAGGGGGAGTGCGCGCCAAGCTCTGCCGCTGGTACACATACAAGCGCTGCAGCAAGCATGCGTCGCAGCTCTGTGCCTGAGATGCGCTTTGACGTGCTCGACTGGGTGCTCACGGCAATAGCCTCGCTGGGTACGGCGTTTTTCCGCAATGGTGGCGTGGTACTTTCTGCTGCCGTGCTGGTGCTTACCACGGTTGTGCTTGCGCTTGACCGCGTGCGTGCATCACGCGCAAAGGGCGTACAGGCCGCTCCCAGCCGTGTGCTTACGTGCGCGCCGCTGCTTATCTTTGGGTTCACCCTTGCACTCTCGCTGTGGTTTACCAGCTGCTTCATGCCAGCGCACAGCATTACACCGGGTTCTAAACGCGAGGCACTTTCTATTCCATTCCAGATGACAGCACGTTTTGTGCAAAAGCACGATGGCGCTCACTCAGGTGTGGAGAACGGCACGGATGATGGCTTGGTAACCGATGAAGAGCGCGAGATTATCGACCGCGTGCTGGACTACTCCACACTGGGTTCGCGCTACAACCCCAATAAATCCGACGCGGTAAAAAATGCCTACAACGAGGACGCCACGTCAGAAGAGCTCAGTGCTTACTTCCGCGTGTGGGCCGAGATGTTCTGGAAAGACCCTGAGAGCTACTTCTCGGCGCTCGTTAATAACTACTACGGATACTTCTATCCCAGTGAGCGTGATGCCTGGACCTATAGCCCTGCCTTCTCTAAGAAGGTCATTGAGCGCAAAGATAACCAGGTAGCTCCTTTCGACTTCCACGCCATTGAAACACCACTTACTACGCTGTGCACGCACGCGGTAAATATCTACCGGGTGGCTATCCAGCGTATCCCGCTGCTCTCGCTTTCTATGAGCTCAGCTACCTATGTGTGGCTTATGGCGCTTTCGTCCATCTACCTGCTGCGCAATAAACAGTGGCGATCTTTGGCACTCTGGGTGCCGCTTTGGGGAATCCTTGCTGTGTGTTTGATTGGGCCCTGCAACGGGTCTACCTACATGCGATATATCTACCCGGTCATCCTGATTGCGCCGTTTGTGGCGGCGGTTACGCTTACCTGGCCGGTTCCTTTGCGCCGGCGCTGAGCGTGATTGTTGCGTGCGCGCCGAATCGAGGGTGTACCTGCATGTGCAATCGGAGTATCATCTATCGACGTATGTTTACATTACCCGCATGGCCGCTCGAGACACCCGGCCGTGCGAGTTCAGCGTTGTCGATAGGAGACTCGAATGTCCGGACACTCTAAGTGGGCCACTACCAAGCATCGTAAGGGCGCGCAGGACGCCAAGCGTTCCGCCCTGTTCTCCAAGCTGAGCCGCAACATTACCGTTGCTGCCCGCCTGGGTAACGATCCCAACCCCGAGAACAACGCCTCCCTTGCTGCTGCTGTAGACAAGGCAAAGGCTCAGTCCATGCCCAAGGACAAAATCAAGAGCGCTATCGACAAGGCCTTTGGTGCCGGCGCCGATGCTGCTGTGTACGAGAACATCTCCTACGAGGGCTATGGTCCTGCAGGCGTTGCTGTGTACGTTGAGTGCCTGACCGACAACCGCAACCGCACGGCTGCTGATGTTCGTTCTGCCTTCTCGCACGCTGGCGGCAACCTGGGTACCACCGGTTCCGTTGCATTCCAGTTTGAGCGCAAGGGCCAGGTTGTGGTCTCCAAGGAGATTCTGGACACCACCGCCAAGAAGGAGACCATGATTGCCAACGGCGCTGCTGGCGATGAGGACGAGTTCATGATGGCTGTAGCCGAGGCCGGCGGCGACGATTACGAGGACGCTGGCGAGGAGTGGGTAGTGTGGACCAACCCCGGCGACCTGATGGCTGTTTCTAAGGCACTTGCTGCTCAGGGCATCGAGGTCAAGGGTTCCGAGCTCACCATGGTTCCCACCACCCCGACCGAGGTTTCTGGTACCGACGCCAAGAAGGTTCAGCGTCTGGTTGACCGTCTTGAGGAGCTCGACGACGTCCAGGATGTGTATCACACCATGGACATGACCGACGAGGTCATCGCTGCTCTGGAAGAGGAGTAGGCGGGTTCGTGCGTTGCTGCGCACGGCAAAGTAATTGAGTCGGGGCCGGGTTTTGCGCGTCTGTGCGAGCCCGGCTCCGTTTGTTAGGGAAGGAGAGGCCATGCAAGCTCTAAAGAGGCTTATTGCAATTGTGTACTTCTTGGCATCGGCCTTGGTGCTCGCCGCTTTTGGCGGGTATCTCTTCTCGCCTGAGGCTCGTCGCATTGAGGTACTGTTCCAAAAGCCTGTGGTGCGCTACGTGCTTCTGGTTTGCCTGATTATCGTTGGGCTTGGCGTGCTGATTGGCACGCTGCGCATGCTAACCTCACGCCGTCCGGTTACCTGCGTGCATCCGCATGGCAACCCAAATATCGAGGTAAGTGTGGGCGCAATTGAGTCAGTTGCGCGTCAGGCAGCTGCCGACCCCGAGGCTTTAGTTGAGGCTGTACACAGCCGTGTGAGTGGGCGCGATGCGAGTGAGATTTCTGTTGCCATCGACGCCATTGCTCTTGGCCGCGAGAACCTTGACGTTCGTGCCGAGCGCATGCGCGAGCGCGTGCAAAATGCCTGCGAGAGTATGCTTGGCGGCGAGTCCGTCTCAGTTACCGTTCGTTTTCTTCCCAGCAAGACTACCATCGTGACCCAGGAGGTTGCTCATGAGCACGAATGATCAAACATCCGCGTCCCGCGCATCGGGCCCGCGCCTGACTATCGATCAGGATACGCCTGCGCCCGAGGCAACGCCTACGCCTGCTGCGGCTGCGAGCGAGCAGGAGGATAAGGACGCTGAGCTGCGCGAGGCCGTGGGCTTTATCAAAGGCTTGGGCATTATGATGTGGCGCTATGCCGAGTCGCATCCGCACACGGTGCTCTATGGCTTTATTGGCTTTGTACTGGCGGTACTCATCCTGGTTTTGGGCTTGTGGAACACCATTGTGATCACGGTTTTTGCCGGTGTGGGCGCCATGCTGGGGCAAGCGCGTGATGGAGACAACGCGATTTTCAATTTTTTCGGTAAGCTATTCGACAGGCATTAAGCGCTGCACGCAACAGTTAGGAGTCTTTCATGGCGAAGGTCGAGAATCTTGAGTCTGTCTCCGAGGACGTGGAGACGGTAGAAGCTGCAGCTGCGCAGACTGAGTCTGACGCGGAAGTCTTGGCACCGACGTCTGAGGTGACCGAGATAGTCGAGACGGCTGACAGTGAGGCCGACGAGTCTGATGACGACGAGGACGAGCTTGACGAGTGTGAGGACTCGCTTACGTACTCCAATGGCGTCATTGAGAAGATTGTTGCTATGGCTACGCGCGAGGTTCCGCACGTGCTGGGCATGAAGGGCAACCTGATGCACTTTGTGCAGGAGCAGTTTGGCGCCGAGAACCTTACCAAGGGCGTCTCCGTAGAGGTAACCGACGACAACCGCGTAATCGTGAACATCTCCGTGATTATTGAGTACGGCTCGTATGCACCGGACATCTTTGAAGAGGTTAAGAAGCGCGTTACCGAGCGCCTGGCTGCGATGACTGGCCTTGAGGTGGCAGGCATTAACCTGCGCATCGAGGACGTTGTGACGCCCGAGGAGTACGAGCGCGCAGCTGAGTAACGCGCGCGTTGCGAGTGTACGGGTAGCACAAGAGTAACGTGCTTGTCATATGTCTGATTTGGAATACCGTTACCCCACAGGTAGCGGTATTCTGTTGAGAATCGGTTGACCCACGTTTAAGGGAGCGGACATGTTCTGTGCACACTGCGGATCACCCATGAATAACGATGCGAAGTTCTGCCCAGCTTGCGGAACCAAAGTTGTACCCCACGAGGAACCCATGTCTCCCATCGAAGAGGAGCCTTCCGCATCTGCGGAGAATGCGGATGACGCGTTTGCGTCTCCTATTGTGGAAGAAGCTTCTATCGTACCGAGCGATTTTTCTTACAGTAAAACGAGCGGCTCAGCTACGGCGGGCGGCTCTACTTCTTCGGCTGCCTCTGGCACTTCGACTGCCACGGGAGCCTCGCAGACATCGTCTTCTAAGCCGTGGGTAGACCCAAACCGCAGTACGGCCATAACTGTGTTGCTCTCCATTGTGACCTGCGGTATCTACAACTATTACTTCTGCTACACCTTGGCGCGCGACCTCAACGTGATGTGTGAGGGCGACGGGGAAGAGACTCCCGGCCTGTTGGCGTTCATTCTGCTTTCCTTTGTAACCTGCGGCGTGTACTCGTACTACTGGTACTACAAGATTGGCAATCGCTTGCAGGCTAACGCGCCGCGCTATGGTTTGGCTTTTCAGGAGAGCGGCACGACCATTTTGCTGTGGCAGCTCGTGGGCGTACTTCTGTGCTGCATCGGCCCCATCATTGCGCTGAATATTGTGATTGGGAACACCAACGCTATGGCGCGTGCCTACAACAATCAGAAGTAACGTGGGTCTGGATTCGCAAAAAGATTTACATGCAAACGCGCCGTCGTCACTGCGGCGCGTTTGTTCTCTCTGCGCTGGTGTAGCTGTGCTGGCGCTTGGCTTGTATATCTTGGATATTGGCTGTGTCTTTCGTTTTATGACGGGCATTCCCTGCCCGGGTTGTGGCATGACGCGTGCCTGGTTGGCTGCGCTGCGCGGAGACCTTGCTGCTGCCGTGGCGTATCATCCGCTCTTCTGGGCGGTACCAGTGGCGGGGGCACTTGTTTTTGCGCAGGAGCGTGCACTGCGGTGGCGCCGTGCCTGCGTGTTTGCTGCCGGTGTTCTGATTGCAGCTTTTATTGTTCTTTGGGCTGTGCGCCTGGCTCTACCCGCAGATGCAGGCCTCTTCTTTGGAGGCGTGGCGCCAGTGGGAGTGCCTGCAGACATTATTCATCTTGAACACCCACGCTGGCTGGAGTGGATAGGTGCGCTGATAGGTTAATGTCATCACCGCTCAATGCTGCATACCGTTATCGTGGCAAAGGCAACAGTGGCTGCCCGCACACTTCAACTCGGGCAGACCTGCTCTAAATGATTATCTAAGGTACATCTCAAACAAAGCTTTTGAGTTTACTCAGCTTCACTCACGTCTTCGCCCAAGAAGTCCACGGCGTATTGTGCTGCGAGCATGCTGCCTTTTACCAGCACGCTTTCGTCCACCGTATAGAAGCACGAGTGCTGCGCATACGTGGCGCCAACCTCAGGATTGCGGCATCCCAAGAAGGCAAGCACGCCGGGGGCTTCGTGCAAATACTCCGAGAAGTCCTCGCCCGAAAGCGTGCCTCGGTAGCTGCCCACGCCCTCTTCGCCCAGGAGTTTGACCACAGCCGCGCGGCATCGTGCAGACGAGACTGGCTCGTTTTCTACCTTGTAGTTTGCGATGGTGTAGTCGGTGAGCTTCGCTTCGGCGCCTAAAGCTGCGGCGGTGTGTTCCACAATGCGACGGATGTGGTCGGGCACGGCCTTGTGGGCGGCCTCGCTATACGTGCGCACGGTGCCTGTGAGATAGGCCGAGCCTGCAATGACGTTTCGAGCGGTGCCGCCGTGCAGCTCGCCCACGGTTACCACGGCGGGCTCGTATGGGCTAATCTGGCGGGCAACGATGGTCTGCAGGGCATTCACAATTTCGGCTGCGACCATAATGGCATCGTGGCCGCGCTGGGGCATGGCGCCATGGCAGGAAGTACCGCGCACATCCACACGGAACCAGTCGGTGTTGGCCATGCGGTCGCCCGGCTCGCAGCTTACGGTACCCGCGTCCACCTCGCTCCAAATATGCATGCCAAAGACGCCATCCACGCCTTCGCATACGCCCTGCTTAATCATAAGAATGGCGCCCTTGCCGTTTTCTTCCGAGGGCTGAAACACGGCGCGCACTTCGCCATGAATCTCATCAGTCATGCGGCGCAAAATCTGGAGGGTGCCAAGCAGCATGGCAATGTGGCAGTCGTGGCCGCAGGCGTGCATGTATCCTTCGTTTTGACTGGCGTACGCAACGCCTGTCTGCTCAGTAACGGGGAGAGCATCGATATCCGCGCGCAGTAGAATGCGCCGACGCGGCGAGCCGTCTGCACGGTAGGCGTCGGGAGCCGTGCCGCGCAGAGTGGCTACCAGGCCAGTTTCAAGTGGGCGCTCGTAAGGAATGCCCATGGCATCAAGTTGGCGAGCGATGTCTTCGGTGGTATGAAACTCGCTCAGGCTTGGCTCGGGATGCTGATGAAAGTAGCGGCGCTGCTCGATGATGTAAGGCTCTAGCTCTGCTCCAAAACCCTTGATAGTGCTCGTGAGCTTTTCTGCCTGGTTTGTGGTCATACAACACCCTCTTGCCTGTGTGCCGTGCGTTTGTCATAGCCAGTATAAAAACCTACACTGTGCAGGCGAACTTGAATTCGCGGGTTTCGCATTTGGAAAAGGGGAACACATGCTTCAGGCAGATATGGTGGTTCACTCCAAAAAGGTATGTACAGCGGCAGATGGCGCGCTTGGAGCAACTGCTCGCGAGCTTGCGTTTGCCGTGGCAGGCGGGTGCATTGTAGCTGCAGGAACCCCGGAAGATGTGCTTGCTGCGGTGCCTGCAAACACGCCCGTGCTTGACTATGGCGACCGTTTTATTTGCCCCGGCTTTCACGATGCGCATTTGCATTTCTTCCATACTGCGGTAGGTGGCTCACCCTTCATGCTTATGGAGATGGGGGAGAGCGAGGCTGCGCTGGTGCGTCAGACGCAGGAGTTTGCACGCAATCTTCCCGACGACGCCTGGGTGGTCACTCAAGGTTGGCGCGATTACCGTTGGGACCCGCCGGTGCCTCCCACCAAGCGCTCGCTTGATGCCGCCTTTCCTGATCGTCCCTGCGTGATGTACTCCGGAGATGGCCACACGCTCTGGCTCAACTCGCGTGCGTTGGATGCTTTAGGCATCACGCGCGATAGCGTGCCTCCGGTGGGTGGCAGCTACGACAAGTTTGAAGACGGCGAGCTCACAGGCATCGTGCGCGAAGCGGCAGCTATGGAGCTTTTGCCGCGCTGTTTGGAGTGGCTCTCCGAGGAACGCATTGCTTCGGCCTATGCTGCACAGATGCGCTGCATGGCCGAGCAAGGCATTACGTCTATCTGTGATATGTCGCTCATGCCTAACCCGGGCTGCGATTTTATTCGCGACGACGTGTATGAGCGCTTGGAGCGTGAGGGTGCCCTTACTCTGCGCGCGCATTTATTCCCTACGCTGCTTGACGACCAGTCGCGCCTAGAAGCGCTGCAGGCGCGTTATGC
>CAVJWJ010000012.1:8638-10222 GCA_963653375.1 Roseburia sp. CAG:303 | reverse complement strand
AGCCTTGAGGTTGGCAAATACGCCGACTTTGTTGTGCTTGATCAGAACCTGCTCGAGGTTGCACCCGAACAGATTCAGGATACGCAAGTGCTTGCAACGTATGTAGGTGGCCGCTGCGTATTTGAGCGTGCCTAGCTTTTGCACGCGTGAACTCGGCATTGGTATCGTCGTTATTATTGCTGGCGTGATTGCAAAGCATTGTAACCGCTCATCGCTCATATTCGCGCAACACAAAACCTTACCGGCACCTCGCAGCTCAAGCCTGCGGGGTGTTTTTTTATTGCTCTGCTACCGCATTTTGCCTGCTCACAAGTAGTACACCTTGCAAATGGCTAAGTCGGCCTACACCCGCTTACCCGCCTTCATTCCAGGCATTAGAAAATCTAAGTGCTGATAAATAAGATTTTTTGACTTTGTGTTGTATAAGTCAAAACGTCTGGGTACCATTCATAGCGTTCGTAACGGTATGGCTGATGCGAGCTGCCAAAATGCTCGCGCAGCACCAAAGGAGGAAATAAGCATGAGTCTCAAGCCGCTTGCAGATCGCGTTCTTATCAAGCCGGACGCAGCCGAGCAGAAGACCGCCTCTGGTCTCTACATCGCTAGCAACGCTCAGGAGAAGCCGCAGCGCGGCACCGTTGTTGCTGTTGGCGCTGGCAAGGTTAACGACAAGGGCGAGCGCATCCCTGTTGATGTCAAAGAGGGCGACGTTGTTATCTACGGTAAGTTTGGTGGCAACGAGGTTAAGGTCGATGGCGAGGATTACCTGCTGATGCGCGCCGACGACATTTACGCAGTTGTCGAGTAGATGCGTAGCCGATTCTCGAATCTCACTTGTTCGTAATTTGGAGGAATAACCATTATGGCAAAGAACATTACGTTCAATACCGATGCCCGTGCCAAGCTTGCTAAGGGTGTCAACACGCTGGCCGACGCCGTAACCGTAACCATGGGCCCCAAGGGCCGCTACGTTGCTCTGCAGCGTTCTTACGGTGCTCCTACCATCACCAACGATGGTGTCTCCGTTGCTAAGGAGATTGAGCTCGAGGACAACATCGAGAACATGGGCGCTCAGCTGGTAAAGGAAGTTGCTACCAAGACCAACGACACTGTGGGCGACGGTACCACCACTGCAACCCTGCTTGCCCAGGCTATCGTCAACGACGGCCTGCGCAACGTCGCCGCTGGTGCTAACCCGCTGGCCATCCGTCGTGGTATCGACAAGGCTGTTAACGCTGCTGTTGCCGAGATGAAGAAGCAGGCTGTGCCTGTGGAGACCAAGGAGCAGATTGCTTCTGTTGGCACCATCTCTGCTGGCGACCCCGAGGTTGGCGAGAAGATCGCTCAGGCCATGGAGGTTGTGGGCAAGGACGGCGTTATCACCGTTGAGGACTCCCAGACCTTCGACATCACCATCGACACCGTCGAGGGTATGCAGTTTGACAAGGGCTATGTCTCCGCATACTTCGTTACCGATAACGATCGTATGGAGGCCGTGATGAAGGATCCGTACATCCTCATCACCGACCAGAAGATCTCCAACGTTCAGGACATCATGCCTGTTCTCGAGGCTGTTCAGCGCAC
>CAVJWJ010000012.1:4233-8283 GCA_963653375.1 Roseburia sp. CAG:303 | reverse complement strand
CGCGAGAAGCTCCAGGAGCGTCTGGCTAAGCTCTCCGGTGGCGTTGCTGTAATCAAGGTTGGCGCTGCTACCGAGACCGAGCTCAAGGAGATTAAGCACCGCGTCGAGGACGCTCTGCAGGCTACCCGCGCAGCTGTTGAAGAGGGTATCGTCGCCGGCGGTGGCGTGGCCTTCATGGACGCTGCACCTGCGCTCGACAACATCGAGATTGGCGACCCCGAGGAGAAGATTGGTGTCGACATTGTCAAGAAGGCACTGACTGCTCCTGTGGCTACCATCGCTAAGAATGCTGGCTTTGAGGGCGCTGTTGTGGTTGACAAGGTGGCTTCGCTGCCTGCCGGCCAGGGCCTGAACTCTGCTAACGGCGAGTGGGGCAACATGATTGAGATGGGCGTGCTTGACCCGGTTAAGGTCTCTCGCGTGACGCTTCAGAACGCTGCTTCTGTGGCAAGCCTTATCCTCATCACCGAGGCTACTGTTACCGATGTTCCCAAGAATACGCAGCTTGAGGATGCTATTGCTGCCGCAACTGCCGGTCAGCAGGGTGGCGGCATGTACTAAGCCGCAAGGTTTATAACTTCCCACCGGAAGACCCCAGATTTTCTTCTTCGCTGGTCCTCGCCGCTGCGCGGCTGCGGAATCGCTCAGAAGAATAATCTGGGGTCTTCCTGCTTCAAGTTGCTTCACAGCGCGGAATTGCACGGAGGAATAATCTGGGGTCTTCCTTCGTTATAACCCTTGAACACGGCTGGGCTAGGGGTCTAGTTGGTTCTCGTTTCGGCACTAAGGTGTCAGAATTGCGCACGTTCAGTTCTTTAAGTTTTAGGTACACTCAGTCTCTGAGCACTTCAATGACTCCGGCCTGGAGTTCGCCATGTGTGCTGGATGAGCCATGGAGCGGGAGATGTTCAATACGAATTTTTTCACCCGGATGTATTTCATTAAGTGATGCGCTGCTAGTTGAAGAGAGATTTTTGCAGGAAAATACTGCTTTCCCTGCCACACAATTGCCGTCCTCTTTCGCTGCACCATCAACGCTGCTAAGAGTAAGCAACTGGCTCTCCATGTCAATGCTATCAACAATTCCGGTTGAACAAACGGTGTAAAAGTTGTTCTCATTTATTCGCGACACAATTGGTCCTCCGATTAGGAATGCTGCCCATATGCACAGCGCAATCATTGCTGCTCGCATGAATATTGTCCGGTTCAATTTGGACATTAGCGTAGTCACGAACGATTAATTAGACATGCAGACACGAGCGCAACCTTTCTAGTGAAGAGTCGTTGTAATAAATGATACGAAGTGCATAACATAACATTTAAGTATTTCGGCGAACGCCGCTCACGGGGCTTGTTAAGTACTTATTGGCAAGTTAAACATCAGACCCACCTTCCACGATAATTGCCCAACAAATGGGGGCTCGCTAGGGCGCTTCTTTCGTTTGGGTGAAAACGGCGGGTTGCGAGGTGCTGTCGCGCAAATGTCGTAAACTGGTTGTTTGCTTGTCTGCACTGCCAAGGGGAGGGCACCTGTCTTATGGCCGAACAACACGACCTGTTCGATGACATTATTGATATCAGCAAGGGCTTTACGGCTCTGAAAGATCCATTCAATGGGCTGGAAAATCAGCTGATGGGCACCGATGACGGCCCCCAGTGGAACCCGGCTGACTACAAAGAAAGGCCACGTGGCAATACCATTCCGTGCCTGGAGTGCATCCATAAGGGCAGCTCGTGCACCGCGTGTAAGGAAGTATGCCCCGTTAATTCCATTGAGATTGAAGACGGCGCCATCGACATTCTGGACACCTGCCGCAAGTGCGGCCTGTGCGTAGCTGCTTGCCCCACCGAGGCGCTCAATTCGCCCAAGATTCGCCCCAAGACGCTCTACGACAAAATTGCAGGCGCTGCCACCTCGCATACCACGGCGTATGTAGCCTGTACGCGCGCTTTGCGCCGTATGCCGCACGAGAACGAGGTTGTTGTGGCTTGTATTGGCGATATTACGCCCGAGGTTTGGTTCTCCATTCTTGCAGATTTCAACAACGTGAGCGTGTATCTGCCGCTTGATATTTGCGAGCGCTGCAAAACCTCGACGGGCGAGGAAGCTCTGGGTAACGCCATTGCGCAAGCCGAGGAATGGGCTGGTCGCGGGCTTGGTCTTGAGGTGGACGAGAAGTCGCTTAAGTGCAAAAAGCGCCGCGAGTATGAGCGCAAGGAATTCATGGATAACATGATGCGTACAACGGGCCTTACGGTTTCCAAGCTGAACCCCGCAGCTGCGGCAGTGGCTTCGGTGACGCAGAAGCTCAAGGCACACTCCGACCGCATTTCTCAGCTTGAGCGTACGCTCAATGCGGCCTGTGGCTCCACCAACTTTAAGCGCCGCCGCAAGCTGACTCAGGGCCGTCAGCTGTTGCTTTCTACCTTGCAGCAGCATCCTAACCTGGCGGACAACATCGAGATTTCTATCCCGCAGTGCGACTTTGAGAAGTGCACCATGTGCGGCGACTGCGTGGATGTGCTCAATGCGGCTTGTGGTTCCACTAACTTTAAGCGCCGCCGCAAGTTGACTCAGGGCCGTCAGTTGTTGCTTTCTACCTTGCAGCAGCATCCTAACCTGGCGGATAACATCGAGATTTCTATCCCGCAGTGCGACTTTGAAAAGTGCACCATGTGCGGTGACTGCGTGGACGTGTGCCCCACTAACGCTACGGACATGGTGGGCACGGGCAAGTTTATCGTGGAGCCTGAGTACTGCGTGAGCTGCGGTTTGTGTGCGCGTATCTGCCCTGACCACGCGCTCACCATGGTTTCGTGCCCCGGTGAGAAGCTTGTGGTGCCTGACCCGGATGCCGAGCGCCGTGCTGCCGATGCCGCTAAGGCACACGAGGAAGCCGAAAAGCTCAAGAAGGATGCCAAGAAGACTGTAAGTCGTGTGCTTGATCAGGTGGAGAAGCTCGTTGAATAACGGCGTTAGGCTCATTAAACCTGCTATCTTAGTAGCGTTGCATATCGTCTGCGGGCGCGCCCGCAGGTAAGAAGAAGGATTGTCATGTCGCTCTCTATTGGTATTGTCGGCCTGCCCAACGTAGGAAAGTCGACACTCTTTACCGCCCTTACTAAGAAAGGTGGCCTTGCTGCCAACTACCCGTTTGCCACCATCGACCCCAACGTGGGCATTGTGGATGTGCCAGACGATCGCCTGCAGGCACTTGCAGACATTGTGCACCCCGGGCGCATTGTGCCTGCTACGGTTGAGTTTGTGGACATCGCTGGCCTGGTAAAGGGCGCCAATGAGGGCGAGGGTCTGGGCAACCAGTTCTTGGCAAACATTCGCGAGACCGATGCAATTTGTGAGGTAGTTCGCTACTTCAAGGACCCCAACGTTATGCGCGAGGTGGGCCGCACGGGCGAGTTTGTAGACCCGGCGGGTGATGCCGACACTATCATGACTGAGCTGATTCTGGCCGACCTGGGTACGCTCGAAAAGCAGTTGCCTAAGCTTGAGAAGGAGTCTAAGCGCGATAAGGAACTGGCTCCCAAGTACAACGTGGCTTGCCGTTTGGTGGAGTGGCTCAACGAGGGCAAGCGTGCTGCCTCGATGGAGATGACCGACGAGGAGCGCGCTGCTGCTAAGGGCCTGTTCTTGCTTACCATGAAGCCCATCTTGTACGTGGCTAACGTGGACGAGGATATGCTGGGCGATGAGTTTGAGCCTATCGATGGCGTGACGCCTATTCCTATCTGCGCAAAGGTTGAGGCCGAGCTGGCAGAGCTTGACCCTGAGGAGGCAGCTGAGTACCTGGAGAGCTTGGGTCTTGAGCGTCCTGGCTTGGAGGTGCTCGCGCAGGCAGCCTATCATCTGCTGGGTCTTCAGAGCTTCTTTACGGCTGGCGAGATGGAGGTCAAAGCTTGGACGGTGCGCCAAGGTGCAACGGCTCCGCAGGCAGCAGGCGTGATTCATACCGATTTTGAGCGCGGCTTTATTAAGGCCGAGGTTATTGCCTACGATGACTACGTTGAGTTGGGCGGCGAGGCAGGTGCCAA
>CAVJWJ010000012.1:0-3629 GCA_963653375.1 Roseburia sp. CAG:303 | reverse complement strand
GGCGCAGGTCAACGTCCCTTTTTGTGTTTTGGCAAGGCGTTTGAGGTGCGACTTATAACTGCTATCGGATACTTGTGAACAGCGGCATGCGCGCGCAGATAGTGCGGCAGCTACTCCCAGACCATGCGGTCGTAGTTGATGGGGCGGCAGAAAAGCTCTTTTACTACGGTGGGGTCTGAGGACTGCCCACGTGCCCACATGGTTTTGGCTACGAGAGCCTCGGTGGTCATGTCGTCTCCCTTAAGGATGCCAGGATGCTCGGCAAAGGCTCGGCCAACCTCGTAAACACCCAGGTCAAGACCTTCTTCTGGCACCTGCGTGGTAATAACGAGCGTACGGCCCGAGTCCACCCAGTCGAACATAGCGTTCTTAAATGAGAGGCCCTGTGTATCGGTGTATTCCGGAATGCCACCAATGCCAAAGGTCTCAACAATCACGGCATCGTAGCCGTGCTTGAGGGCGGAGAAAATCTGAGGGCTCACACCAGGCACAAGTTTGAGAACAAAGACGCGCTCGTCGAGGGTGTCATAAAAAACAGGCTGCTGAATACATGTAGAGGTGGACATACTGCTAGACGGGGCCTCAGTACTCTCGTGCATAACGCCCAGCATGTGCTCACCACTGCGAATTACGCGGTCGTTGCGCACGTAGGCAAGCGAGGGATAGTTCACACTCTTAAACGCGTTGAAGCTCATGGTGCGTTGCTTACGCCCGCGTGTTCCAGCAATTACGGCGCCACCAAAGACAATAACAACATCGTGCGAGCGCTCATCTGTTGCGTAGAGCAGACTCTGATAGAGATTGAGCTTGGCATCGGTAAAGGGGTTTTCCATCGGCTTTTGCGAACCGGTAAAAACGATAGGCTTGGGGCTTTGCTGCGCCAGGTAAGAAAGTGCTGCCGCACTGTACGCCATAGTGTCGGTGCCGTGCAGGATTACAAAGCCGTCGTAGGAGTCGTAAGCGGCAACCACGGCATCGCGAATGCGCAGCCATCCTTCGGGCTGCATGTTAGTGGAGTCGATATTCATGAGCTGCTGCACATCTACATCGGCGAGCTGGGCAATCTCGGGCACGGCGCGCGCAAGCTCATCGCCAGTAACCGTAGGGGAGAGGCCGTGACCGTCCTCGGAAGAAGCAATGGTTCCGCCTGTTGCAATAAGCAGGATGCGCTTCATGTGGTTCCCTTTCTGGCATGAGTTTGACTGCGTGATGCGTAGCTACATCGCGTGCGGTTGTACAAAAGACAACAAAAGGCATTGTAACTCTCGTGCAAACAGGGGGTGCATACGGCGGGTGGGCGCAAAGGCGTGGGCGTTTGCGTGTATGATAGGGCGAGTTGCAAAGCGCGGGTGCCACATGCCCCGCCGATCCAAGGGAGACGTATGTCGCAGAACGGTTCTGGCCAGAAGGTCCTCGTGCTCGATTTTGGCGCCCAGTACGGCCAGTTGATTGCTCGCCGCGTGCGCGATTTGCATGTGTATTCCGAGATTGTGCCGTGTGACACACCTGCGGACGAGATTGCTCAGATGGGCGCTTCGGCGCTGATTCTCTCTGGCGGCCCGGCCTCTGTATATGCTGAGGATGCGCCTTCGGTTGACCCGGCAATTTTTGACCTTGGCCTGCCTGTGCTGGGCTTTTGCTATGGTCACCAGGTTACGGCGGTAACGCTTGGTGGTACTGTTGGTCACTCTGAGGTGGGCGAGTATGGTCCGGCCGAGCTTCATGTGACGGAAGGTGCGCTGTTTGCTGGCACGCCTGAGACTCAGACCGTGTGGATGAGCCACCGCGATGCAGTCTCTGAGGTGCCTGCAGGCTTCACCGTTACGGCTTCTACTGATGTGTGCCCGGTGGCTGCTATGGAGAACGCCGAGCGCCGCATCTATACCACGCAGTTCCACCCCGAGGTTAAGCACACCGAGTGCGGCCAGCAGATGCTCAAGAACTTCCTGTTTGAGATTTGTGGCCTTGAAGCAACGTGGACCATGGACAACCTGGTAGAGACCATGACGGCCGACTTCCGCGCCAAGGTAGGCGAGGACCGCGTGATTCTCGCGCTTTCTGGTGGCGTTGACTCGAGTGTTGTGGCCGCGCTTGGCGCTCGTGCTGTTGGTAAGCAGATGACCTGCGTGTTTATTAACCATGGCCTGCTGCGTAAGGGCGAGCCCGAGCAGGTGGAAGAGGTCTTTACCAAGCAGTTTGACGTGGACTTTATTCACGTACATGCCGAGAACCGCTATGCTGAGCTCCTTGCTGGTGTGACTGAGCCCGAGCAGAAGCGCCGCATTATTGGTACGCAGTTCTGGAAAGAGTTCTTTGCTGTGGCCCAGCAGCTGGAGGTCGATGGCAAGCCGGTGAAGTACCTCGCTCAGGGCACCATCTATCCCGACATCATTGAGAGTGGCGCACGCAAGACGGGCGGTAAGGCCTCAACCATCAAGAGTCACCACAACCTGATTCCGTTCCCCGAGGGTGTGCACTTTGACCTTATTGAGCCGCTCGACCACTTCTTTAAGGACGAGGTTCGCGCGCTGGGTACCGCCCTTGGTCTGCCTGACTACATCGTGCACCGCCAGCCGTTCCCGGGCCCGGGCCTGGCTATCCGCATTATCGGTGCGGTGGACAAGGAGAAGCTCGAGATCCTCAAGAACGCCGACGCCATCGTGCGTG
The DNA here is from genome assembly GCA_963653375.1 of Roseburia sp. CAG:303. Taxonomy (GTDB): domain Bacteria; phylum Actinomycetota; class Coriobacteriia; order Coriobacteriales; family Coriobacteriaceae; genus Collinsella. Next base: position 962 of record CAVJWJ010000012.1, on the reverse strand, counting down.
AGGAGCTTGACGCCTATAACGAGCGTCTGTTCGAGGAGACCGGCGAGCGCAACAGCGAGCATAGCTGCTGGCAGTATTTTGCCGTGCTGCCCGACATTAAGAGCGTGGGCGTGATGGGCGACGAGCGCACCTACCAGCGCCCCATCATCCTGCGTGCCGTGGAGAGCTCTGACGCCATGACGGCCGACTGGGCGAAGCTGCCCTACGACGTGCTGGCGCGCATTAGTGGTCGCATCGTGGCCGAGGTCCCCGGTGCCAACCGCGTGTGCTACGACATTACGTCCAAGCCTCCCGCGACGATCGAGTGGGAGTAGGCAACAGCCCTTTGCGAGGGAGGTCGAAAGCGGCCTCCCTCGTTTTTTATTTACGCATGATGGGTTGTCGTTCGCTCTCGTATACGTGATATAAGCCAGCCAGTTGGTCGACATCTCAACCTATTTAGCTGGGAAGACGTAAAAGAGTTGGGAATTGGGCCCGTACTTACCAGCACTTGAGTGACATCAAATAATTGTTGGTTAATGCCTGCCTGCGGTCCGTTACGCGAGACAAGAATCCAAAAACTTTGGGCTCATTTTGGGCTCACGGAAAATGCTTAGAGATGGTGACGTGGTCTTCGTCCGATCTAATGGAAACAAGGCGCTAGCTGGTCGTTGTCTATCGGTTTTTCCGGTGATATCCCGCTTACTTTCAGCGGTTTCTGTATTCGGTTCCGAATCGAATCGAGCGATTTGGACCTTGATTATTTCCTCAATTGCATGAAATCGGATTCCATGCGAAAGGTTATGGCGGGGAGAGGCACAAACAACCTAAATCTCAGCCAGGCGATTCTCTCTAAGATAGAGACCTCAGTGTTTTCCCTTGAACTGTAGCAAGCATTTTCATGTTTTGCCCGTCAGGTAGACAAATCGGGGTTTGTTACTCATTCGAATCACCGCCAAGCATGCGGCGCAGCTCGGCCAGGC
>CAVJWJ010000011.1:24824-33858 GCA_963653375.1 Roseburia sp. CAG:303 | reverse complement strand
CGTTTGGGCTCCGGTTCCCGAGAAGTTTGAGGCGGGCACGCAGGATGCTGCTGGTATTTATGCCACGGGCGCCGCGCTCACGTATCTCACCGAGACGGTAGGTTTTGATGCCATTCAAGCACGCGAAGCAGCGCTTGTTGCCTATGCCATGGAGCGCATGCAAGAGCTTGACTATATCGACATCATTGGCCCCGCGGATCCTGCACTCCACCATGGAGTCATCAGCTTTAACGTGCGCAGCATCCATCCGCACGATGTGGCAAGCATCCTGGATATGAGCAACGTATGCATCCGTGCAGGCCATCACTGCGCGCAGCCACTGCTTACCTGGCTGGGTGTAGAAAACCTTGCCTGCTGCCGTGCAAGCCTGGCGTTCTACAATGACCGTGCGGACATCGATGCCTTTATTGAAGGCCTTGCCGCCGTCTGGAATACGTTTAACGCCTAAAGCTGCCGCAATAATTACGCGCCACCAACCAAGGAGACTTCTGCCCATGGGCAATATCTACAGTTCAACCACCTTTATGGAGCACAACTCGCACCCTGATTACAAGTACGAGATGGACTCCCCCACCGATACACACGATGGCATTAATCCTAGCTGCGGTGATGAGCTCACCCTGCAACTGCGCGTTGAGAATGGCGTGATCGAGGAGGCTTCGTTTACCGGGCACGGCTGTGCTATCAGCCAGGCCTCGGCAGACATCATGGCAGACCTTATTACTGGCGAGACGGTTGAGGAGGCCAAGCGCTTGGCCGAGCTCTTCTTGGGCATGATTCGCGGCGACGAGCTTTCTGAAGAAGACCTGGAGGATCTGGACGAAGCGGCCCAGCTGCAGGATATCTCGCATATGCCTGCACGTGTGAAGTGTGCAGAGCTTGCATGGCGCACGCTTGACGGCATGTTATAAGGCTACCCTCACAGCTTCCCGGCTTTTATTAGCCCCCTGCTCCCTCTGAAAGGACATCTCGCGTGTCGCCGCTTAATATTGCCGCTATTGCTTTTGCTGCTATTTGCTTTGGAATTGACAAGTCCCTTGCTTCGGGCGCGGGACTTCTCTCCATTGCTACGCTAACAGCGGTCATGCCGGCTCACCAAGCCTCGGGCCTTACACTCCTTATGGCCATCTGCGCAGACTGGAGTGCTATTTGGGCTTACCGCGGTAACGTGAATTTCAAATCGCTCGTGCGCCTTATTCCCTTTGTGTTGGTGGGCATTTGCGCAGGTATTTGGTTTCTCTACGTGGCCGACAATACCGTCATGAAAAAGACCATTGGCATTATTCTTGCCATCTTTGTAGCCATGTATTTCCTAACTCTTTTGCGCAAAAAACTTGCTGCAAGTAAGCACCAGGCTACAGAGGAAGCCGCCAACGCGGACCAAAACGCATCTAGCACTCCCGCCATTTCTGATGCCGAAGCAGGCGGACGTGCCACGCTCTTCTCGTGGCTCAAGCGCATTGTATGCGGCCTTCTTGCAGGCTTTACCACCATGGTTGCCAACGCAGCTGGCCCGGTAACAGCTATTTTCTTTCTCTCTGAGCATCTGCCAGTCATTCGCTTTTTGGGCACTACGGCCTGGTTCTATCTTATTGTGAACCTCATTAAGCTGCCCATTTCCATTCACTTAGGGATGATTACCTGGGAGGGCTTTCTCTCCATGGCATGGACCATCCCGCTTATCATTATCACCGTAATGATTGGCCGCGCTGTGGCACGCCGAGTAAGCCAGGAGACCTTTACCAAGCTTATCTACGTGCTGTCTGTTGTGGCAGTTATCCGCCTGCTCGTATAGCTTTTCTGCGCAGCAAACAGCCACGCCGCTCGATATACCTATAATGCCCATAGGAAAATGACCTACAACGAAAGGCTCCCTATGACTACCGATGCTCCGCTCGAAACGCGCGACACCAAGCTTGAGATTATTATGGGGCGCCCCGCTCTCGATAAACTAGCTGCATCAACTGTGCTGGTACTTGGCTGCGGTGGTGTGGGTTCCAACTGTGTTGAAGCACTGGCCCGCGGAGGCATTGGTCACTTCATCATCCTGGACAAAGACGTGCTAGCCCCCAGCAATATCAACCGTCAGGCTATCGCTTTCCACTCCACCATTGGCAAGCGCAAAGTTGATGTAATGGAAGCTATGATCAAGGACATTAACCCCGCAGCTACCGTTATTAAACGCACTGATTACATCTTGCCCGAAAATATCGATGTCTTCTTTGGCGAAGTGCTGAAGCAGGCCGGTGGCACGCTTGACTATGTTGTGGATGCCATCGATACCATCTCGGCCAAGCTCTCTGTGGCACAGTATGCGCAAGAGCACAACCTGCGCATCGTGAGCTCTATGGGTGGTGGCAACAAACTGCACCCCGAGTGTCTGCGCTTTGCTGATATTTTTGACACCGTACGCGATCCTATGAGCCGCATCATGCGTAAAGAATGCCGTAAACGCGGTATCCGTAGCTTGCCAGTTCTCTTCTCCTGCGAGGAGCCTCATCAGACTCGCCAGCGCGACCCTAAGAACATCCATGAGCGCACCGAGCTGGGCACCGCTAGCTTTATGCCACCCATTATGGGCCAGATGATCGCTGGCGAGGTTATCCGCCGTATTTCTGGTGTTGGCTGCGAGCGTGTGCGTCCTGATGGCGCTGTGATTGGCTAACACATATGCCTTGGGCCGACATGCATTGTCATCTTGATCTGATGGACAATGCCGAGTTTGTAGCAGCGCAAGCCGCAGAGCGTGGACTTGAGATTTTTGATGCTACCGTAACGCCCGGGCATGCATTATCTGATGCCACAAGCCTAGCGGAGTATCAAAACGTTCATGTAGCCTGCGGCTTGCATCCTTGGTGGATAACAGACGACCTCAACGAAGCTATTCTGGCCCAACTCAAGCTCCAGGCGCGCGACGCGCGTTTTATTGGCGAAGTAGGACTCGATTTCTCTGCAGCACATAAGCGTTTTCAAACCCAGCAGGTCCTCGTGTTTGAAGCTCTTCTTGCTACATGTAGTACACATCCTATGCCGGAACGCGTGCTCTCAATCCACGCCGTACAATCTGTCACCACGGTGCTTGACCTGCTTGAACGCTATGGAACCTGCTCACATGCCACCTGCATCATGCACTGGTTTTCTGGCACAAGCGATGAGTTAACCCGTGCGCGCAAAATGGGTTGCTACTTCTCCGTGAGCGAACACATGCTCAAAAGCAAACGAGGGCGCGCCTATGCGCAAGCCATAGAAGCTGACCGATTGCTGCTAGAGACTGACTATCCGCCAAACCCGCCCGCACTCTCAAGCGCTCAGGAGCTCATTGACTCCCTTTCGCGCACACTCGAAATTCTGGCGAGCCTACGCCACGAATCCCAACAACAACTCGAAGAGCTTACCTGGTGTAATAGCGAGAGATTGTTGCACGCCTAATTCGTTTTTTCAGAGCAATTGAATCTAGGCTTTGCGAGTCTCTGATGCGACGCTAGATATATGAGGCAGCTGTCACACAGCTCATCATCCTGTCCACCGCCCGTATACAGCCTAGTCCCAGCAAATCTAACTCACATACAAAAGCGGCCACAGGCATTACTTGTGACCGCTTTTCTTAAAACATGTAAGCCTCAACCTGTATGTCTATACATACGGATAAGCTGGCTGAATGCTATCACTACGCGCGATGCTTATGGTAGAACGCAATAAGCGCCTGCGTGCTCGGGTCCTGCTCAGCAAGAGCATCCTCGTCGTGGAAGGCGACGGTAATCTCCTTGGCGAGCTGCTTACCAAGCTCCACGCCCCACTGGTCAAAGGAGTCAATGCCCCACACAACACCCTCGACAAAGACAATGTACTCGTAGAGCGCCACGAGCGCGCCCAACGCATGCGGCGTGAGTGCGGTACCAAAAATGGAGGTAGAAGGCTTGTTGCCCGCAAAGCAGCGAGCAGGCACGATGGGCTCAGGCGTACCCTCAGCACGAACCTCGTCAGCCGTCTTACCAAAGGCAAGTGCCTTGGTCTGTGCCAAGAAGTTGCCCAGAAGCAGCTCATGCGTATCCTGGTCGCCATCAGAAAGCGGATTCTCGGTATTTACAAAGGCAATAAAGTCGGCCGGAATCATGCGGGTGCCCTGATGAATCAGCTGATAGAAGGAGTGCTGACCATTGGTGCCCGGCTCGCCCCAGAAAATCTCGCCCGTGTCAGAGGTAACCAGCGTGCCATCCCAGCGCACGCTCTTACCGTTTGACTCCATAGTGAGCTGCTGCAAGTATGCCGGGAAGCGATGCATGTACTGGTTGTACGGCAGTACAGCATGTGTCTCGGTGTGCCAGAAGTTGGAGTACCACACGTTGATGAGACCCATGAGAGCCGGGGCATTCTTCTCGAGAGGCGTCTCCTTAAAGTAGACATCAACATCGTGGAAACCAGCGAGGAACTGCTCAAAGACCTCGCGGCCAAAGGCAACGATAAGCGAGAGACCTACAGCGGAGTCTACGGAGTAGCGGCCGCCCACCCAGTTCCAGAAACCAAAGGCATTAGCTGGGTCGATGCCAAACTCTGCCACGCGATCCAGAGCGGTAGAGACGGCAACGAAGTGCTTCTCGATGGCCTCAGCACAGCTCGCCTCAGAGCCGTCAATGGCGCCCGCAGCCTTCAAGCCATCAAGCATCCATACCTTAGCCTCGCGAGCGTTAGTAAGGGTCTCAAGCGTTGTAAAGGTCTTAGAAACCACGATGACCAGCGTAGTCTCAGGGTCAAGGCCACGCAGCTTCTCAGAGATATCGTTGGGGTCGATGTTAGAGACATAGGTGCAATCAATACCGGCGTTTGCACAGGGCTTTAGCGCCTCGTAGACCATGACCGGGCCGAGGTCGGAGCCGCCAATGCCAATGGAGACCACGTGCTCAATGCGCTTGCCCGAGACACCCTTCCAGGCACCAGAACGAACCTTCTCTGCAAAGGCATACATGGCGTTGAGTACGTCATGCACATCACCCACAACATCCTGACCGTCAACCGTCAGAGTGCCGCGCTCGCTCTCAGGCGCGCGCAGGGCAGAATGCAAAACCGCGCGGTCCTCAGAAGTGTTTACATGCAGACCGGCAAGCATGGCATCGCGATGTTCTTCAACATGCACAGCACGAGCAAGATCGAGCAAAAGCTCAATCGTTTTATCGGTTACCAGGTTCTTAGAAAAATCGAAGTGAAGCTCGCCCATATCAAAAGAAAGCTTAGACACACGCTCAGGGTCGCTTGCAAAGGCCTCCTTAAGCGTAAAGCTCTGGGCAATCTCCTTTTGATGCTCAACAAGAGCCGCCCACTCAGGGGTTTTAGTAGCATCAACGGGGGCAGATACTGTAGGCATACATCCTCCTTGTGCGGGGTGGAAAAAAGGCTCCATGCAGGCAAAATGCTGCAACCCCACGTCCGAATAATCAGATGCTCTTATTGTACGGCAACGCACATACGCCTGCAGTAAACCGCCCCTCTTTTCCGTGGGCGGCAGGCCTCTTAGGCGGCTGCGGCAGCAGGCTCGACTGAAGCTGTAAGACGCTTTACAAGCGTGGCCGCCTCGCCCGAAGAGAGCTTCTCGATAACCTGAGATGCACTTTGAGTTGCAGGCACATCATCGCGGTTGCTCTCCTCAATAGCTCGCTCAAGCATCTCGCGCGTGGCACCCAAATCTGCAAGCGTCAATGGCATATGCAGAGAAGCAAGGTAGGCGCGCAGAGCCTCAATGCCACGCTTGGCATCCAGCTCGTCATCCCCTGTTGCTGCCACACCCCACACGCGACGTGCCAGCTGTGCCATGCGGTCCGCATCGTGCTCCACTACTACTTCGAGAACAGCGGGGAGCATCACAGCTAAACAAGCACCCAGGGTTTGCCCTGTTGCTGTGGAAAGCCTGAGCGAAATCTCGCGACTCACGGGACGCGATGTCTTGCCCGGCATACACACGTTGTTGTGTGCCATGCACGCAGCCCACATGAGGTCGGCACGAGCGCGAACATCGGTCTGTTCGTCCATGGCACGCGGCGTCTCTTCTACCACAGCACCCATAAGCCCCTCAATCAGACGGTCACTAACGCCTGTTGCCTGAGAATCAGCCAGGTAAAGGCCATACAGATGCGCCATAGTCTCGGAGATATTGCACGCCACCTGATAGGTAGGAAGCGTTTCGGTAAGTACCGGGTTTAATACGGAGAAGGAGGGCAGCAATACGTTAGACGTTGCCTCGACCGTTTGGTTACCAGGACCCAAGGGCAGAGTTGCTGTTGCGGAGGCCTCAGAACCCGAGGCCGCCGTGGTAAGAACGCAACCGATGGGCAGGGCATCGTCCAAAATGGTCTGCCCCGTAAAGAAGTCAAGCACGTCGCCACGATAGCGCACACCCGCTGCAATGGCTTTGGCAACATCGATAACGCTGCCGCCGCCCACTGCTAGGATAAAATCAACCTTCTCATCGCGCGCCAAATCGATGCCTTCGTACACCAAATCACGCTGTGAAGTGGGTGTTACACCCGAGAGCGTAACGCGATCGAGCAGGGCGCGGTCGAGCGATGCGCACACTCTGGTATAGAGACCCGAACGCCTCGCGGAAGCCGAGCCCAAAACAATGAGCACCTTGGTTCCCGAGAAGCGACTGACTAAACGACCAACTTCGAGCTCCGCGTCGTCACCAAACTCGAAATGGGTGGGCAGGCAATAGCTAAAGCGATCCATAGGGGCTTGTCTCCTTCTCGCTGCGATCGTCAAAATATCAACGCGATTGCAGTATGCACGGAGACCACGCGCATAAATCACGGCGCAAAAAGCGTTTACTCCCTAGTAGCTCAGCATTAATAGAGGCGAAACCGCTCGGAAATAACAACCCCGTCCACCGCTCAAAACCAGCCACTCACACACGAGAGCTGGAGCTGTGCACGAAACACGTTTCGTCAGGCTTCGCTACCTGGTATTAGTTTCCTTCAAGCATTTCAGAAGCCTCAAGCCATGCCATCTCAAGCTCGTCAATCTGTTCTTGCTTCTCAGATATCTTTTGCTGCTGCGCACTCAAGGCTGCAAAGTCTGTGGGATTGATATCCCCCATCCCCGCTTGGAGCTGTTCCAACTCAGCTCGGCGCGATTCCATTTTGCGCTCGAGAGAAGAAACCTCGCGACGCAAGCGCTGACGCTCGGTATTAGAAAGGCCATCAGCACGAGAAGCTGCCGGCTCCTCTGGAGTGCTTGCCGTGGCTACCGCGGAGGCAGGGGCTGCAGCGGGACGCGACCCCACTAGGCGCAAGTACTCATCCACACCGCCTGGTACATGGCGCAGGCGGCCGTTGATTACCGCAAACTGTTGGTCGGTCACGCGTTCCATAAGGAAGCGATCATGCGTAACCAAAATGAGCGTGCCAGGCCAGCCGTCCAGCAGGTCCTCAACAATAGCAAGCATATCGGTATCAAGATCGTTGCCTGGCTCGTCCAGAATAAGCACGTTGGGCTCATCCAAAATGGTCAGCAGCAACGACAAGCGACGGCGCTGGCCACCCGAAAGCTCGCCAATGCGGCTCCAGAGCTGCACCGATGTAAAGCCCAGACGCTCGCAGAGCTTCTCGGGGCTGGTCTCTTTGCCATCTACCACATACACACGCTTGTAGCCTGAAAGTACCTCACGGATAGTCTCGTTATTATGCGGATTCAGCTCGTCAAGCTGCTGCGAAAGCACGCCAAAGTGTACGGTTTGGCCAATCTTTACACGGCCTCGCTCGGGCGCCAGCTTGCCCTGGATTACCTTAAGCAACGTAGACTTACCTGCACCGTTCTCACCCAGAAGGCCAAAGCGGTCACCAGCGCCAATAAGCCACGTCACGTCTGAAAGAACAGGAGTTGAGGCACCGTTCTCCCCTGTCGCAGCATAGCCTGCACTAACGTCCAACACATCAATAACCTGCTTGCCCAAACGCGAAACTGCCAAGCGCTTGAGCTCCAGCTCATCACGCACGGGCGGCACATCGGCGATAAGCTCGCGGGCAGTCTCTACGCGAAACTTAGGCTTAGTGCTACGTGCCTGTGCTCCACGACTCAACCACGCAAGCTCCTTACGAGCCATATTGCGGCGGCGTTCCTCGGTGACCTGCGCCATGCGGTCGCGCTCCACGCGCTGCAAAATATAGGCCGAGTATCCGCCCTCAAACGGGTCGACACGCCCGTCGTGCACCTCCCACATCGAAGTGCAAACCTCGTCCAAGAACCAACGATCGTGCGTTACAACCAAAAGCGCGCCTGCACCTGGCTGCCAGCGTTTCTTTAAATGCGTAGCTAGCCAATCGATAGTGCGCATGTCAAGATGGTTGGTAGGCTCGTCGAGCATAAGCACGTCGTAGGTGCCAATCAGTAAACGAGCAAGGTCCACACGGCGGCGCTGACCACCCGAAAGCTCCCCTACCAGGCCTTCCCAAGTCACGTCAGCAATAAGCCCGTCCAAAATGGAGCGCACCGTAGCCGAGGCAGCCCACTCATACTCAGGAGCATCGCCCACCACCGCATGGTGCACGGTATCGGTATCGGCAAGGGCATCACGCTGACCAAGAATGCCCACATGCAGGTCTCGACGATGCGTCACGCGACCATCGTCTGGCTCCACTACGCCCGCAAGCACCGAAAGCAGCGTAGACTTGCCGTCTCCATTTTTGCCCACAATGCCTACGCGGTCACCCTCAGCCACACCAAGCGTTACGTCCTTAAGGATGAGCTTGGTGGGATACTCCAGCGAAACCGCATCGCAACCCAGAAGAACAGCCATGGTCTAACCGCCTAACCTGTCATTTATTCTCACAGGCTCATATGCTAGCACGCACCCTTGCATAGCCACGCAAAAAGCCGGCCGCAGACCACGCGTATGGTCCTGCAGCCGGCTTATATGCCGTCGCTGACACGCCCTGACTAGTAGGGCGTGCAGGCGAGGTTAAGAGAACATGCCTGTCAGATAATCGTTCAAGCGTTTATCCTTAGGCCGCTGGAAAATCTGGTCCGTCTCGCCGTATTCCACCATGTC